>JBGOVA010000196.1:0-8241 GCA_041477875.1 Micropepsaceae bacterium
AAATGCTCCGGCACAAGCGCCGACGCGGCGAACGCCTTCGCGACGCGCTGCGCGTGCTCGAATGACGCCGGGCTCGAATATATATCAGCCGTCATTTGCCAGGGTGATTGCGCCATAGGCACAACGTTCGCTGGCGTTTTCGTCTCGGTCATGCTCATGCGATTTCCTTCTCTTTGATCCGGGTGACGCGCAACACCGCGAAGGTCGATTCCTTCACCGCGTGCGCCTTGCGTGTCTGCGTCTTGTTGCTGATCTTCCAGCCGTCGAGCGTCGCCGCTTCGTGGCCGTCTAGCTTCGAAATGACCTCGGCCTTGATGGCGTCTATCTCGGCCTTGTTGCTCACGCCGATCTCTTCCAGATGCTCAAGGTGCGGTAGCAACGTGGCGAGGCGATTGTCGCCGCTTAGATCGATCGCAGGCGATGAGATGAGCGGCGGCAACAAAGCCTTGATCGCATCACCGTCGCGCGCGAAGTCGAAAGCTGGCATCGCGCCGGAGCCGACAAGCTTCCAGAACGCCGCGACCTTCTCGCAAATCTTTGCCCATGCGCCGTCGTGCGCCGGCACTTCGAACAACTCGAAATCCTTGGCGCGGTTATCGACAAGAAGCGCGATCCAGCCGCGTGCGGCGCCGACGAGTTTGCATTGCGTGACGACCTGAAGCTGGTAGGCGAGCGGCACTTCCGAGGCCCATTCGGCCCACTTCTCAGGCGCGACCGTCTTGCATTCTATGATTTCAATTGGAGCGCATGGGCCGACATAATCTGGCGATGTGCGGTAATAGTCCGGCGTGGCTCCGATGCGCAGCGCTGGATCGCGCAGATATTCGTCGGCCTTGACGATGTGCCAATCCGGTTTCAGTTCTTGCAGGGCGACGATGCAGCCAGGTTCAAGGATGCGACCGCGCCGCATGGCCGGGTTGTCGCCTTGGCCTTTGCTCGCGCCTGTCTTCTCCGCGTACATCTGAAGCGCGGTCTTGTACGGGTTGAGGCCGAAGAGCGCCGCGACTTCCGATGCGGTCACGTCCTGCTTGCGCAGTGCGAGCCAGTCGCCGCGGTTCTTGACTGGGATGCGCTCAACATGCCCGGCCGCCGCGATCTTGGTCATTTGGACACCGGCAGATTTGGGTTGTGGGACGTTGCAGCCCTACGTCTGTTGTATGCTGCGGTACGAATGCAGGTGCATTTTCGACACGAGCGCTTGCCGTCGCGGCGATAGGTGTTCTCTTCATCGAAGGCGTGGCCGCGAATGCAGTGAGTTTGCGTGGCGATTTTCCCTCTACGGATATTCACGATCTGCGGGACCGCCTCTAAATGCGCCGGGTTGATGCATCGCCTGTTGCGGCATAGGTGATCGAGCACTAGTCCGTCAGGTATTGGTCCGACGAAGGCTATGTATGATGCGCGATGTGCCTGAAGTGTTTTTCTAAGTATCGACGTGCGACCATAGCCATCGCTCTCTGTCCATAGAGACCAATTCCAACAGCCGGTTTCCTCGCAAACAACCGAGTGTTTCTTTAATCTCGCTTCTATCGGTTCTTGTTTCGCCACAGCGCGATCCTTACTCTTGCTGGCGGGGGTTGGGGGAGGTCAAATTTCCATGACCGGCGAGCGAACTTCGGCGCTGACTGGCGTGTACGGAAACGTGATTGCGACGCGTGCGCCTGCCGGATTGTCGAGGTCGTAGGCTTGCTCGCCGTTGTGGAAGCGTGGGTCTTTGAAAACTGTTCCGCAGCGATTGTTTTGGAAGACGCCGGGGCCAACTTCATTCCATTCTTCCGGCTCGCCAGTGAGCGGCGACAACGGTTTACCTGCGATCAGCTTTTGCAGGACCGGGGCGACTGCCCAGACCGCGCCGCCGCTGTCCCATGTGTCAAAGAAGCGTTCGAGGATGTCGATCATCACGGCGCTGTCTTCGGCGCCGAAATGGATCAACGCCAGCTCACGTTTTGCTTGTGCAATGATGCTCATTCCAGAAAACTCCCTTTGAAAGAATAAACCGCGAGGCTTGAGACTGTAGGCACCTCCCGCCTCACCCCGTGCCCGTGCAGGCCGATGTATTCTCCTGCGGCGTAGGCAAGCGGCACCGATGCGCAGAAGAGCGCGAAGATGAGAACCCAGCGGCGTTCGTTGCGGGTCATTTGCGGTCAACCTTTTTCTCAAGCGCCATCATTGCGTCTGAGGCGTTGAACCAATCATCGTTGATGGCGTGACCGATCGATTGAATCGTGCGGCTCATGCTAGGGCCGTTGTCGTGGCGAACGCGGATCACAGTGCCTGGCAGGCGCTCCCAAGCATCGATCTTCAAAGTGTCGAGAATTCCGCGAATGAATGCCGCACAGAAATTCTCCCCCTTGGCTCCGAGATTGTAGCCGCCAAACCCTTGCGACGATGCGCCGAATTCGAGATTGAGAAAGGCCGTCAGACAGCCGTGATCCTCAATGAATAGCGAGACGCTTTTGATGCGCGCATTTACCTCTGTCACCCTTCCCCCTCCGCAGTCTGGGGCTGCGCTTTGGCGAGGGCTTCTTTGATCTCGCTCGCAACTTGCATCGCTGCGTTCGGAGCGGGCTCGCCGTAGCTGCCGTCAACAACGTCCACGTAGCCGTCGATGAATTCGAGCGCCTGTTCCAAGGCCGCTTCCATCTTCGCGATGCGCTTGTGTTGCTCGCTGATAACCGCCGTGGCCTCTGCCATCAGCACGTTCATGCGCTCGATCTTCTGCTCAAGCCCGCGTTGAATGTACGGAGCCGCCCCGGCAATCGCGATGGTCTTGATTTGCTCGATGAGGTCGGTCATGCGTACCTCGCGCGGTCTTCATGCTGTTTGAACATCGCAGCGGCGTGCGACGGCTCTTGAACGGCCTCGACAAAGCCACCCTTGCGCCCGTCTTGAATTTCCCAGTGCCAGCGCGCGACCACGCCATGGTCGTAGGTCGAATTCGGGGACAGGGTAATTCGCCAATCGCGAACGCCTGGCCGCTCAACGTGACCTAAGCCGCCTTCACGCGACCATCCGCCGACGCCGACTTTCGTCCAGCAAAGGGCGCCCTTCGGCTTACCCTTGCGGGGGCCGCGCGTGTAGACCGGCAGCGCGTCGACAAGCGCTTGGCCGAATTTCTCGACCGCAACCTTGTAGCCCCACTCACCACAGAGCGGCGCGACCTTGTGTTCAATAGATGCTCGCTGAACGCTCATCCGATTTTCTCCGCGTCGTGGGGGTGGGTGAGGGTGTGCGCGGCCTCGAACAGATAATCCTCGGTATCGATCACGCCGATGTCGGCAAGCTCGCAAAGGCGAGCCGTGCGCTTGCATTCGTCCCACACGTCGCACTCGCGCGGCGTACCGATGGCGTCCGCGTAATCTCGGTTTGCGTCGGCATTCATCGCCTTGGCTTGCGCTTCGAGGATGCGGGCTAGGTTCAGGGCGAGAATGTTCATGGCTCATTCCTCCAAACAAACCACGCGCCGACGATGGCGGACCCGAGAGCAAATCCGAAGACGCTCAAACCAAGAACGTTCATTCCGGAATAGAGCGCAGCTAGGATGATGCACATCATTCCGATGCGGGCTGAGAGGGTCAAAGCGTCCACTCCCCAAGCAGAAACACCGGCCCGCGCTGCGTCTTGCTCGCGCGGTTGCTGAGTTCACCAAGCTTGGCTGGGATATCTGAGATTTCCATGGCCTACCTCCTGGGGTTGCGCCGCTCGACCGCCAACTCACGGGCGCGCGCGGCTTGTTTCGAAAGCATCGCGGCGAGTTCGTCGAGGAACGCCGGCGCGCCGATTGTTACGAACGACGCGATCGAGGACTCCAACGTCTTGAGCGCTGCGACTTCTGGTGTGGTGAGCGGCGCCGGTTGGGGCGCCGCTTGTCTGACGTTCGGGAAAAAATAGAGACGGCTCACGGTGTCGGTCCTTCGAGGCTGACGGTTGACCAGCACGGTTTCATGCTGACCGCTTCGTCGACATAGCCCGCGCGAAAAATGATGACGGGAAATTTCGTCCGGTCCGGCAACACGGTCGCGTCGTTGTCCTTGATGACGTCCGTGATCGGCACGAGAGGCACAACCGGGTTCGATATGGCGACATAGTACCCGGTCGCAAAGCCGATGGTGTAGAGCGCAAACATCAGGAAGAAGCCGACTGTGACGGCTTCCCAAGCGTGGCGATGAAACAGCCGTTGGATGTCGTTCATGGCGACACCCGCACCGGCCCGACCATGGCCTCGACCGCCGCGTCCTTGGCGAGCGATTCACTCGCCGCGATGCTGGAGTCGTCGCGCGCGTCCTGCAAAAGCAGGTCAAGCTCGAACAGCGTCTCTTTCGCGCGGGGCGAATCGACCCGCAGACGCGCTCGGCTCACGCGCAGTTGCAGCAGACGCATAGTGCGCGCGACCAGTTTCAATTCGAGGTAGTCCTCGCCGAGTTCGCGGATTTGCCGGTCGCAGGCGAAGTTGTGAGAGACGTGCATTGTTGTCATGATTGATTCCCCTCTTGCAGGTAGCGGCGAAGCGTTCGTCTATCGACCCCGAGCCGCATAGAGATCGATTTTAAGCTGTGTCCCATAGACAGCAGCTTGAAGCTTTCGTGTTTCAAAATTTCTTTGTCAGGCCTTCCGACAAACCTCACATGGTTGAAGCGGCCTTTCTTGATCGCATCGACGAAGTTGTCTTTGTTGGTGCCCAAAAAGAGGTGCTTGGGATTTACGCACGGCGGATTGTCGCACTTGTGGCAAACCAATAAATTTGGCGGCAACGAACCATTGAAGGCGAACCACGAAACCCTGTGAGAGAAATTTGGAGCCTGCTTCGTTTTCGCCACATCAAATTGCACGCTGCGGATGACGCCGTATCCCTTACGATCAACGCGGCCACACCATAGCCAGCAGCCAGAATTTGGATCGGGAAAAGAACCTTCCGCGATAAATGCTCGCAGGGCCTCTGGCTGGATGTCGATGCGGCGCCCTCTCACAAAAAGCCCTCCTTTTCGTTGACTGACGAATCGAATATCCGCCGCCACTAAGCCAATGTCAAGTTGACAACGGAAAGTTTCTGTGTCTTTCCTACCAGCCATGGATGCAAAAAAGGTTAAACGCCTGCGCCTTCGCATGAAGCTGACGCAGGAAAAAATGGCCGAACGGCTTGGCATAACGGAGTCCGCCGTGTCGCGGTGGGAGAGCTTAGGTAAGAATCACCGAAGCCCGCGCGGCACGGCTTTGAAGTTGCTGCAGCGCTTGGCGGCGGATGCCAAGGACGCCGCAGAGTGATTCGATTCTTACGAAAGGAGCACATCATGCAAATTCTACCGAAGGCCTGGACGAGGCTTAAGACCGACCCGCACGAAACGATTCTGAAAGGCCGCTCATTCCGTCTTGCGCACGCGAACGGTTTGTTCGAGGCGGCCTTCCAGCTTTCCGACAAAGATCGCGAGGAATTGGAGCGCCGCTCCAAGGCGATCGATACGGAGTGGCGCGCCACGATCGACGCATCGGCGGAGGTGGCGAACAACAAAATATTGCAGGCAAAAGGCGAGGCCGCCATCGCGACAAACGCCGCGCACAACGCCCGCGACGCCGCAAAATGGCAGTTGTTCAACGACTTCTTCAGGCTGCCGTCGCGCGAACAGATTGCGATCACGGAGACGAAGGTCGATCACGTCGTGATTGCGCCCGCGCCCGTTGAGGGCGAAGCTACCGCAACGGCATGACGCGTCCGTTCAATCCGCCTGATCCGTGGGCGCGTGAGCCGCTAAGTCCGGACGACAAGAGGAAAATATGGCTGCTCGGAATCCTTTTCTTGACGCTATTGGCGCTGCCCCTCTTGGTCCTCTTGGTCCTCTGGGTCCTCGTTTGGCTCCTGAGCCCGATCTGAGCCAGCCACCGCAGTTTGCACCGGGCGCTCGACTGGCCGCCCGGTTACTTGGCGGGACACAAGGTCCCGCCTTTTTCAACGGAGAGCCCGATGGCACGCAAAGAGACGCCGGCAAGCGGCGAGACCGAACAGACCGCAGTCCGGACAAAGCCCGGCGACAACGGGTTCGACCCGGATCAATCTAAGAATTTCGTCGAGCGCATCATCAATCTGCACACCGAACTCGAAAGCGAATCGGGGCGCATCCGCAGCGAAATCAAGGACGTCTACGACGAGGCCAAGGGTGCCGGCATCCCCAAGAAGCTCATGAAGGCGGCCATCAAGAAGCTGCGCGCGAAGGAACGGGAAAAGAGCAACCTCGCCGAGCTCGAGTCCGACTATCCCGGCCAGTTCGAAAAGCTGATGACGGCGCTTGGCGAATACGCCAACACGCCGCTTGGCGCCGCAGCCGTCGCAAATGCCGGCGGTCCGCCTGGACCACAGCCGCGAGACTCCTGGAACCCCACAGGCGACGCGAACCCTCCGCAAGGCCGACATGCGCATCTTGACCTATGACCTCGCCCGGACGGTCGGCTGGGCGTTCGCGGACGCTCGCGCGGACCCGGAGTATGGGACGTTCACCCTGCCGCGCACGGAGGGGCGATACGGCCCATATCTGCGGCGCTTCGGCGAAATCGCCTACAAGCACGTCGATGCGTTCAAGCCCACGCTCATCGTTTACGAATCGCCCATTCTGACGCGGCGCTCAACGATCGACATCTTGCGCGCGCTCTACTGCCTCGGCCCCAGGCTCGAGGAGGTCGCCGACATCTGCGGCATCGAATGCACGGAGGGCGAGCTCGGCCCGGTGCGCACGCATTTCCTCGGCGCCGGCAACTGCCCGACGAACACCGACGACATCAAGGCGGCGATCGTGGCGGAGTGCCGGCGCCGCGGCTGGCGACCGCAAGATCACAACGCGGCGGATGCTCTTGCATTGCTCGATTACGTCCGCGCGTGCAGGATTCCCGGATGGGCCAATCAGGGCCTGACCCTCCTCCAAGGTGCCACATGACGCTTCGCCCCATCCCCGTCGTCGAGTTGAACCGCACGAAGCCGACCATCATCGGCGAGGTCGGACGCCTCATCACCGTGCCGATCAAAAAGCTCGTGATCGACGGCCGCTATCAGCGCGTGTTTCAGGTCAGGAACGAGCAGCGGGTGCGGGATCTCATCGCCAATTGGAATTGGGCGCTCTACACGCCGATCATCATCGCGCCACGCGACGACGTCTGGGCCGTGATCGACGGCCAGCACCGTGCCGCCGGCGCGCTCGGCGCTGGCATCCAGGACCTGCCGGCATGGGAATCGATCGCCGACGAGCAGCAACAGGCCAAGGCCTTCATCGCGATCAACGCGTCGCCGACCCGCGTCGACAGCCTGCAGCTCTGGCATTCGAGGCGGGCGGCCGACGACTACGACGCCGTCATGCTTTGGGACATCTGCACCCGCGCCGGCGTCGAGATAGCGCGCTATCCGATCGCGGCGTCGTTTCGCGAGCCGAACGTCACGCTCTGCCCCGGCGTGCTCCACGAGCTCCGGCAGACCGTCGGAAACGACTTGCTTCTACGCACGCTCGAAATCGTCGTCGCCGTCGGCAAGACGCAGAAATGCTCGCTTATCACGCGAAACATCATGCGCTCCGTCGCCCGCCTGGTCGTCGCGTCATGGGCAGAGTTGGAGAACGCGGCGATCGCCGCAGGGCTGGAACACGTCGATTTCGCGAAGGTTGTCGCGCAAGCCAACGCCGACGCGAAGGAGCGCGGCGAGCCCATCATCGACTGCCTCTGCGAGGCGATCAACGCGCGTCTCGCGGAAGCGCTCGAGGAGGCGGCATGACGACGGCAACCGCTGGGCTGCGCGGTCCGCTCCGCAAGCGCGATTCGCACCTCTGGCAGCGGCACTCTGAAGATTGGTATGCCGAGCCGCCATGGTGCTCGAAACGGCTATTCGAGTTCGGACAATTCTTCGGGCCGGTCTGGGACCCGGCATGCGGCTTTGGTCGTATCGTTCAATCCGCGTGCGCCGCCGGCCTTGAAGCCCATGGCACAGACATCGCGGTGCGCCCTGGTGGCTGGGCCGTTCGCGATTTTCTTGACGCCGGCGACGTCCTAGCACCCAACATCGTGAGCAACCCGCCGTTCGGAATTGCCGAGCGGTTTGTGTCGCGCGCGTTGGATCTGGCGGAACGCAAGGTCGCGATGCTTTTGCCGGCAAATTGGGTTCAAGGCGACAAGCGTTCACGCTGGCTTGAAACGACGCCGCTTCTCAAGGTTTGGTTTCTGACGCCACGCCCGTCGATGCCGCCTGGGCCTGTGGTCGAAGCGGGCGTTTCA
>JBGOVA010000163.1:0-10385 GCA_041477875.1 Micropepsaceae bacterium
GCGAACGCTTGATCGTCGAACGGTAGATGCGGCTTGAGGTGCGCCTGAAAGCCCACTGCGTCGAGTTTGATGCCGTCATGCTTCAACTCGTCGACGAGCGTGAGGAGCAACGGCCGAACGGATTGCCCGAGGTCGTCGTCCTGCTCGCAGAACGCCTCGTTCAGCACCAAGTGCGCGCCAGGATCGGCCGCGGCGGCGCGGCGAAATGCGCGCGCGACATAATCCCTCCCAAGCGCATCGAACCAGGGCCCCTTTCGGTATCCGCCGTCGCGATCGTGCGGCGGGAAGAAGGGCTCGTTGACGACGTCCCAGCCGTGCATGCGGCCGGCGTAGCGCGAGACCGTTTCGTCGATGTGGCGATCGAGGGTTCCAGCGATCTCTCGGGCGGACATTGCCGCGAGCCAATCCGGCGCCCAATCGTTCCAAATCAGCCCCGTCCCTCGCGCGGCGATCTTCGCGTCGGCTGCGAAGGCGATGAGCCGATCCGCCGTGCGAAAATCGGCGACGGGCCCCTTTGGCCGCAGCCAATCAAATTTGAGCGCGTTTTCGATCGTTGCGACCCGGCAATTGCCGGCAATGACCGCGCGATAGGCCGGATCGCGAAATATCTCTTGATCGCATGCGCTTCCGAACAAGAGGCTGCGCGCGGCGGCCACTGCGCCCAGGTTCGTCAAGGCGCCTGCCCCGGAGGCAGGCCTCACGACAGCGCCTGCGGCAGCTGCAGCCAGAAGCTGCCGCCTGGTCATGCGCATGGCTGATTGCCCTTCCCAAATCCGAGTTTCGATGTCAGGCGGTGCGCTCATCGATACTTTGTGCAGATGCCTAATATTTGGTTTCTCCCTGAACGCCATTTCCGCTTTCCGCTGTTTCGCCGCCGAACGCGTCATGGAGCCGGCAATCTCTTCGACCGCGGTGCGTTGACCAATTCTTCGACACTATCGGACCACTATGCGGATTGCCGACAGCGCGCCCCCGAGCGCGGCCGAAAGGTAGCTCCATGGTTACGCAAAAGTTGATTTCGATCCATTGCATGGACCCGCGCGGCACGAAAGTCGGCGGAATCGAAACCCATGTGCGCCAGCTGCTGCGTCATCATCCCGCGGACCTGCCCGTGCTCATGATCGGCATCGACGAACGGGGCGACCTGCCGCTCGGCCGCGTCGTCAGGCTCGATGTCGCGGGGCGGGCGATCGAGTTCGTGCCCGTGCTGCGGGCGCCCTCCGAAGAGCAGATCGGCGCTTCGAAAACGGTGGCCGGTTCTCTGACGTTTCGTTTCGTGCAGGGCCTTCTCGCCCATTTCTTCGCCCTGCGGCGAATTGTTTCCGGGTCGCGTGGGTCGGCCGAAGTCGAGCGGTTCGAGTTTGCGCCCATCGCCCGCATGCTGGGCTGTCCGCTCGTCGTTCTCGTCCATAACGAAGGCGATCCCAAGCGCGACAAGATGGACTCGCTTCTGGCTCGCTATTGGTGGGTCAACGCTGCGGCCGAGTGGCTGGCGTTCCGCCTCGCGCGACGCATCTTTTGCGTGACGCCGAAGCTGAAGGAGCGGTTGGCCCAGGGCCATCCATCGCAAGCGCACAAAGCGGAGGTTCTGACAGTTTCGGTCGACACCGCTTTGTTCCGGGCTTCGCCATTCGATCTTGCGGACGGCAAGCTGCGGCTCATCTATGCCGGCCGGCTTGACGAGTTCAAGAATCCGCCTCTCATGTTTCGTGTCGCAAAAAACGTGCACGACGCGTTGGGCGGCGCGTTCGAGTTTCACTATTGCGGCGCGTCGGATCCGCACGCGTTCGCGGAGTTCGCCGCGATTGCGCCTTTCGCGGTTTGCCACGGCGCGCTGCTGCCAGACGGCGTCGCGGCAGCGATGCGCAAAGCGCATATCGGCATCCTGGTGTCGTATTGGGAAGGCATGCCGTGCTTCCTGCTGGAGCTACTGGCGAGCGGTCGGCCGTTCGCGGGCTTGCGGTTGCCGCAATTCGATCAAGTCGTGAAGCCTGGCATCAACGGCCGGATGGTGGAGCGCGCGGAGACGATGGAGCACTCGGCCGACGCCGTTGCCGGTGCGGTCGTTGCGCTGTGGGACGACGTAAAGACGGGCCGCATCGAACCGAGCCGCGTGCATCAGGAAATCTTGCCGTTCTCGGTCGAGCGTCAGCTCGGCAGGCTGTTTCAAGCGCATCGCGACATCGTCCCGCCGGTCGCCGTTACACCGGTGATTGCGCGAAACCGCGTGTTGCCGGGGTAGAGTTTCGTCCATGCGCACGGTCTCTTTCGCTGGCTGGCCCGCGCCCGTTTCGGCGCTGGGGTTCGGCTGCGCGTCGCTCGGCTCTCGCGTTTCGCGCAAGGACGGTGTTGCCGCGATCGATCGCGCACTCGCGGCCGGCGTGACGTGGTTCGACGTCGCGCCTTCCTATGGCGACGGCGAGGCCGAAGCGATCCTAGGATCTGCGCTTGCGGGTACGGAGGTCGCGATCGTCACCAAGGTCGGCTTGCGCGCCACTCCTATCGGCATGGGGATGCGCATAGCGCGCGCCGTCGCGCGACCGCTTGTCGCCAGGCATTCGGGGCTGCAGCGGCTTGCCAGGCGCATCCGCGGTAGCGCGGCGCTTCCCGCGCCTTTGACGGGAGAGGCCGTGCGCACAAGCCTTATGCGGAGCCTGGAACGTCTCAAAATCGATCGCGTCGCTGTCTTGGCGGTTCATGATCCTGCGCCGGAGGACGTCCGCAAACAGGACCTGATACGCGCGCTCAATGACGCGAAGCGCGAAGGGCTTGCCGTGCGCATCGCCATCGCCGGCTCGCTTGAAAGTTTCATCACGGCGAAGGCAGCGGGGCTGGCAGTGGACGTGTTGCAAATCGGCAACTCGCCGTTCGACGGGCATAGCGAGCAGGTGCGGCGGACTGCGCTCGCGGGTGATTTTGTCGTCACGCACAGCGCATTCGGATCGGGCGCGGCGCTCGTTCGTCTGCGCAAGCTTGTTCGCGAAGATGCCGAGCTGCGGCGCGGTCTGGAAAGAATCGGTCGCGGTTATGCGACTGATCTGCCTCGGCTTCTTCTCGACTATGCGGTGGCGGCGAACCCCAACGGTGTCGTGCTGTTCTCAAGCTTTGCGCCGCGCCACTTTGCGTCCAACGAAGCCGCGGTGGGCCGCGAGCCGGTTGCGGGCCTCGTCGCCGAGGTCGACGGGCTTCTCCACGCCACCCATCACATATTCCTCACGCGGCCAGCGAAGGAAGTGTCCGCTTGAGATGCGCCGAAAGGCGCGCGGCGAGCGCCACGGCCGTCAGCGTCGGGTTGGCCTGGCTCGATGACGGGAAAATAGCCGAGCCCGCAAGAAAGAGATTCGACACGCCGTGAACGCGCGCGTCCGTTCCGACAACGCCGTTGCGCGGGTCGTTTGCCATGCGCGCGATGCCGATCTGGTGAAATCCGTCCGAGGCTTGCGCGAGTACAGCCTCGACGCGCCGCCCCTCGGGCACCTTATATTCGATGCGCGCGAGGCCCGCTGCCGCGAGCCTTTGTTCCATCACCGCGTGAGTGCGCAGGACGGAGCGCGCATCGGCCTCGCCGTAGCGCAGGTCGATCAAGAGACGGCGTTGCCCGAGCGCGTCGCGGCTGTTGCTCAATGAGACGCGGCTTTCAGGGTTGGGGGCTTGTTCGCCGTGATAGTGAAGCGCGTAGCGGCGCGCCTTGTTGAGGACGAGGAAACCGGGGATGCGTACCGGCGACGCATAGCGGGCACTCAAAAATCGCGCGGCAAAGCGGGCCGACCCGCAGGCATCGCGCAGGACATTCAACGCGTGCGGCCAGACGCGTGCGGGGCCCGCGCCCAGCTTTTTGCGGCGGATCGCTTCGGGCGACAGCAGCGCGCCGAGCACCGGTGCGGCGAGCGCCAGATAGGCCATCGAGAGGATTCCGCTGCCGTGGCGCGCGTCGTCGAGCGGCGGCAATTCTGGCCAAGCTGCCATGTTCAACAGGGCGTGTTGGCGTTGGGTTCGCGCGTCGAGCGTGAAGCGGCGGCGGCGATAACGGCCTGACGCGTCGCATGCAAAGTTGAACGCCGCGTCGGCGGGCCGCTCGAAAACGATATCAGCGATCGAGCCGAACATATGGCCCATGTAGTAGCGGCCGAGAGGCCCGTCGGGGCCTCCGAAGAGAGCCGGCGCGTCGCGACGGCTTGCAAGCATGAGCCTGGCCGTCTCGAGCCCGCCGGCTGCAATGACGTAGGCGCGCGCCGCAACCGTGACACGTTGCGAACCGGCTGCGACCTCCAGGTTGGAGACCGTGCCGCGCTCCGCATTCACCTCGATACGCAACACCGTCGCGCCCAGGGCCAAGCGAATGTTGGGATGCGCCATCACGCGCGCGCCGTGGACGCGGCGCATGTTGGGCTGCGCACACCATCGCTCCAAGCGATCGAAGCGCAAACCATCCGTCGCGGGCGTGTCCGGGACAGGCGAGACCTCCTCGAAGCCCGAGAGGCCGCAATCAAGAAACTTGCACGCCGCTTCGTACCACTGCGAAACTTCCGCAAACGAGATCGGCCACGACGCTTGCGGCACGAAAGGGCGCGCCGCGAAATCGACTTCGTCGAACGGGACGGCGCGGCCGCCCCAGAGGTGCGACGTGCCGCCGAACGCGCGCCTGACCGCGAGCGACATCGGCGCATGGTTACCGGGGTTGGATATGGTCGCTTCGCACAGCTCCTGCCGCGCGCGATCGCTGCCGTCGACGCCCGATTCGATGAGCAGGACATCCAAGCCGGCGTCGGCGAGGTCGAGCGCCACCTTCAGACCGACGGGACCCGAACCGACAACGGCGACGTCGGCGGGTCTGCGCAAGATCTCCGCTGATCTCAAGGCAGCTCCCATATCGTTCAACCGGCCCCTTCACGTCGCCCGTATCGCGGATGCAAACGGCGTGCGCGCAGCTTGCGCTTCAATTCGAACTCGATGGTTACGGGGGAGCGTTAACGCGGCGATAGTCCGCGAACATTCTGGTGCGAAGTTTGAACGGCTTGGCGAGGCAGTCCCGAAACGGGACGAAGGGGCCTCGTTTCATGGCGCGTCGCGTAACCGATCTTGCTGAAGATACTCGCCTCGAAGTTGCCGCCGCGCCGCGCGCGATGGCGGGGACGCTCTATCCCCCCCAGACCGAGGATCGCTACGATCGCGTCGTCAGTCTGACCCGCGACGCCTTGCTCGTCGATGCCAAGAACTTTCTTCGGCCCAGGCGAAGCTTTTTTGCTGCCAAGCGCGTGCTGGACGTCGCGTTTTCATTACTCGCGATTGCGTTCCTGGCCCCCGTGCTTGCGGCCGTCGGCATTGCGATCGCCGCCACCAGCAAAGGGCCGATGCTCTTTCGCCAACAGCGGATCGGCCTGAACAACACGCCGTTCATGCTCTACAAATTCCGCTCCATGTATGTCGACATGCAGGACGTCAGCGGGATCGCGCACACGGTCGAGCGCGATCCGCGCGTCACGCGCGTGGGCTGGTTCATTCGGCGCACCTATCTCGACGAGTTGCCGCAACTGTTGAACGTGCTGATGGGCGATATGTCGCTCGTCGGGCCGCGAGCGCAGGTCGCGGGCATGCGTGCGGTCGGCATGAACTACGAGGAGCTCGTTCCCAACTATCGCACGCGCCACGTCGTAAAGCCCGGCATCACCGGATTGGCGCAGGTCCGCGGCTTTCGCGGCGAGATCAGAGACGTCGCGCACGCCATCGCACGGGTCGATGCGGACCTTGAATATGTCCGCCACGCCAACCTTCGGCTCGATCTCAAGATCCTGTTGCTCACCGTTCCGTCGGTGATCGCAGGCAAGGCCGAGTGTTGATCCTCAGAACCGGAGCTCAGGCACGCGAATAACGTCGCCCGGCAGGACGGCGATGTCGGATTGCAGATCGTATTCGGACTCGACCGGCTCGCCGGGTTTGCGGATGTAGACGTTTCGCGTGTTTGCCCGATAGGTGTAGCCGCCCGCGCTCGCCACGGCGGCAAACAGCGACATGCCGGGGCGGTAAGAGATTTCGCCTGGCTTGTTGACTTCGCCCAAGATGTAGAACGGTCCGAACGAGACGACGTCGACCGTGACGCGAGGCGCGCGGTAGAGATCGGACTCCTTCAGCCGCTCGCCGATCAACATCGCGGCGTCGGCCGTCGTCAGATCCTTGATCTGCAGTTGCCCGACCGGGGACAGGGAGATCGCGCCCGCATTGTCCACGGTGTATTCGCCTGAGACAGTCGTGGCGCCAAAGACGTTAACCCGAATGCGGTCGCCGGTCGTCAGCCGGTATTCGGTGGTCGACGTGGTTTGCGCCGCAAGCGACCGCGCGGCGGCATCGTTCGCCTTCACCGCGGAGAATTGATCGGACGCGCAGGCCGTTAGGGAAACACCCGCGATGACAAAGGCAATGGCGCATTGAAGCTGCCGGCCGAAACGATTCATATCCAACACCTCGCTTTGGGGTTGAGGATAGCCAGCGCCTGTTTACGTGTCGTAAACGCCGAATGGCCCGTCGCTTGCAGGTTTTCCGGGCTGGGGCCGGCCGGTTTACTTTGTGGACGGCCCGGCCAGCTACCGGAGAAGGCGCCAATACCGATGAGCCAAACACGCAAGGCCGACATCGCGATCGTCGGCGGCGGCATGGCGGGCTCGACCGCGACGGTCGTATTTGCCCGCGCCGGATACGATGTCGTCCTGGTCGACCAGCATTCGCACTATCCGCCGGTGTTTGCGGCCGACAAGATCGCCGGCGAGCAGATTCCTCTGCTGAAGAAGCTTGGCTTGTTCGAGGCGTTCGCCGCGGCCTCCACGCCGGTGCAGCGCGTCATCAACGCGAAATTCGGCAAAGCCATCGATCATGGCACGAAAGAAGAGTACGGACTCCACTACCAGACCATGGTTGAGACCGTTCGCGCCGAACTGCCGACCAACGCCAGTTTCGTGACGGGCCACGTCGCCAACTTGGAGGTCACGGCCGGCACGCAGCGCGTCTCGCTTCTCGACGGCTCCAGCATCGAGGCGCGGTTGATTGTACTGGCGACGGGGTTCAGCGACGTGCTGCCGCGAAAGCTCGGCTTCTCACGAAACCTGTTGAAACAAAATCATTCGTTGAGTATCGGGTTCGATTTGGTCCGGAAGGCCGGGCAGTCCTTCACCTTCCCTTCGCTGACCTACTACGGCGAACGGGTGGGCGACGGCGTGGATTACATCAGCATCTTTCCGATCGCCGACCGGATGCGCGCGAACGTGTTCGCGTATTGCGGTATCCATGATCCGTGGGCGCAGAGCTTTCGTCGCGATCCCCATGCCGCGCTCTACGGCGTGATGCCGGGCCTGCAAAAGTTTCTGCCGGACTTCGATATGGCCGGGCCGCTGCAAATGCGCGGGTTGGACCTTTATTTCGTTGAGAATCCCATTCGCGCGGGCGTCGTTCTCATCGGCGATGCCTTCCAAACCTCCTGCCCGGCCGTCGGAACCGGCATCAGCCGCCTATTGACGGACATCGGCTGTCTCAAGGATGTCCATTTGCCGGGCTGGCTTGCCACGCCCGGGATGGATGCAAGCAAAATCGGACAGTTCTACGCCGACCCAATCAAGCGCGCGTCGGATGCGAAATCGATTCACGGCGCCAACTACCGGCGCGCGGTGACGACCGAATTGGGTCTCGGCTGGGCGTTGCATCGACGGCAAGTGTATCTGCGCCGCCGGCTTCGGGGCCTTCTAGGACGGCTCAATCCTTACGACCGCGCGGCCTAGCCGGCGCGAAGCGCTCGCCGGGCCATTGCGACCGCACGTCGCGCAAACGGCGCCGCCGCGCTGTCGCGCACAATCCCCTTGAGCGATTGTTTCACCGCCAGGGGCCAACCACCGATCGACAATGATTGCACGCCGGCATAGAGCGGCGTCGCGACGGCGCCGAAGTCGCTCTTGTACGTTTCGTTTCCGATCGTGAAGTCGAAATACGAAACGCCGGTTTCGATCAACTGAGAAACCATGAAGTCGATGGCGACGTTGCCCGGCGAGCTGCTTTTCCACGGGCCGCTCTTGAACGAGGACATCACGAGAAGGTAGGCATTCGCGCGGCAGAGCGCGAACAGAGCGGCGACCGCTTCGCCATCCACTTCAAGTGCGGAAAGCGCGGCGAACTGCTTGCCCCAACTGCCGAAAATAACCGCCTCGTAGAATTCCCTCAGCACGGGGTCGCCCAGCACGTTCTTGCGCCCGAGTTCCTCGAAGCGGTTCTCGCGCATCTCGGCCAATTCGGAGAAGATTTTGCGGCCTTCAGCTTCGGTCGCGGCGTTGACGAAGCGGACCGAGCCGCGACCTGCGAGCCTGCGCCGCTTTTTCCTCACCTGCGCCCTGAAGCTCGCCCCCAACACGCGCTCATCGAAATCTTCACGGGTGGCGGGCAGGTCGATGCCCCACGTCGCTATCGACATCGCCCTCATTCCCGGCAGGCCGACAAGCGGGTTGTTGCATCCAACAACGACGGCCGGCTGTTTCTCCAGGCGCAGAATATCAGCGCCGGCCAAACTCGAACGGATGGCCCGCCAAAGCTGATCCAGTTCCTGCTTGTTCGACGTGAGGGTCTTGGCGAACAAGGGCGCGTTGTAGTCGCTGAGGCCGCCATCGGCGAACTCGATGACGCGCAGGCGACCCTCCCGCCGCGCACATAGCGGCAATAGCATCAACGGGGCGCCCGAAGAGCGATCGCGAACAGAGACAACCAAGGGTGTCGCATCGAAGTACGGCGCCGCGATCGCGTACCAGGGACGCAACCACGCAAGCGTCTGGAATGGCGTACCGACGCCATGTTGCTCGAGTTCGGCCCACTCAGCTTCACAGTCCGCGATGTCGCCGGAGACGCGAATCTTGAACGGGCCAGTCGATACGTCGCGTTCTGTCACGAAACCCAAGCCTGCCGTGGCGTGTTGCACAGTCTCCCATCGGTGCATCCTCGACGTTAAGTCCGCGTTACCATGCGTGGAGTTTGTGAGAAAATGGCTCGACTCCGGGCGAACGGGAGGGGACAACCCCATCAAGCCGCACCGCTTCGCGCACCAGTCTGGCCCAGTCCCAATCGGGCGAATTGTTTCACCGGGCGCGGTGCAGCGCACCGCGCGGCGCAATCACCGCGCGGTGGTACGTGTCTCGCAGCCTCCGTGCTGAGGTACGTTCGCCGCCTTCAAGAGGCATTGCTTCGTACGAGGGTCGCTGAGCTTGGCGTCGTCCGGGTCCTCGCCGAGCGTGCCGATGCCGCCGACGTCGAGCTCGCTCGGCCTCGCGGCCGGCGCGCCTTCGACTTGGTCGAAGACGCCGTCGCCGCCGAGGTCGCCTTCTTTCAGCACCGTCTGTAGCGTCGTCAGCGGCAGCGCGTTCGGATTGTCGAGCACCGTCAGCGCGGTCGCGTTCGAGGGATCCTGCGCGAAGACGTAGTTGCCGCTGTTGGCGGCGAGGCCCGCGCCGTTGATCGCATACGTGCCGGGCAGCGAGAACGTCAGCGCCGGGCTCGTGAAGGCGAGCGTGCCCGTCGTCGCGCCGGCCACCGTCTCGCCGTTCTTGAAGCCCGTCACCTGCCCCGTGTAGGCCGGGTTCGGCACGCCGAAGAGGCGCGAAGCCGGATCGGCGAGGTAGGTCAGCGTCGCCGGGCTGACCGTGAGCGCGGTCGCGTTCGCCGCTGCTTGCGTGAAGATGTAGTTGCCGTTGATGGACGCAAGCCCCGAGCCGGTGATCGCATAGCTGCCGACGTTCGAGGTCGCCGTTGCCGCCGTCGTGAAGGCGAGCGTGCCCGTCGTCGCACCCGTCAAGGTCTCGCCGTTCTGGAAGCCGGCCACGCTGCCCGTCAGCGCCGGATTCGCGTCGCCGTAGAGGCGCGACTTCGGATCGGCGAGATAGGTGAGAGTCGCCGGGTTTACCGTTAGAGCGCCGTCGGCATAGGAAATCAGATAATTGGCCGCATCGAACGTGCCGCCGATCGCATTGGCTGCCGTGATCGCATAGGGCGAACCTGCAACATTGGCTGCGGCAACCGAACCCGCGCTCGCGAGCGTGACCGAGCCGACGCTCTCGCCGTTCTGCAAGCCCAAGGCCGAGAATTCGCTGCCGGCAAAGGTCACCGTCTGGCCGTAGGTCTTGCTGGTGCTGTCGGCGGTGATCGTCAGCGCGGCCGGGTTAACCGTCAGTAATCCGCCTGCATAGGAGATGAGGTAATTGGCTACATCGAACGTACCGCCCGTCGCACTGGAGGCCGGGGACAGTGTGACCAGCGTGACGCTGGCCAGCGACGGGGCGGTGAACACCGCGGCGGTGGGCAGCCACGACATCAATGCCAGCGAGGCGACGGGCACGGGCCTGGGCAACTACGCGATCAGCTACCAC
>JBGOVA010000034.1:0-23816 GCA_041477875.1 Micropepsaceae bacterium
CGTCGCGCTTGTGTTCGACGAGGCGCTTGGCCTTTTCGATCACCATCTCGGCGACCTGGACGTGGCGCGAGGCCGGTTCGTCGAAGGTCGAGGAGATGACCTCGCCCTTCACCGTGCGCTGCATGTCGGTGACTTCTTCCGGGCGCTCGTCGATCAGAAGCACGATCAAGAAGCATTCCGGATGGTTGGCGGCAACCGACTTGGCGATGTTCTGCAGGAGCACCGTCTTACCGGTGCGCGGCGGCGATACGATGAGCGCGCGCTGACCTTTGCCGAGCGGTGTGACGATGTCCATCACGCGCGCCGAGCGATCCTTGATCGTCGGGTCGACGATTTCCATCTTGAGCCGCTTGTCCGGATAGAGCGGGGTCAGATTGTCGAAATGGACCTTGTGGCGCTGCTTCTCCGGGTCCTCGAAATTGATCGTGTTGACCTTGAGCAGCGCGAAGTAGCGCTCGCCGTCCTTGGGGCCGCGGATGGGTCCGTCGACCGTGTCGCCCGTGCGCAGCGCGAAGCGCCGGATCTGGGACGGGCTGACATAAATGTCGTCGGGGCCCGGCAGGTAGTTCGATTCAGGGGCGCGCAGGAAGCCGAAGCCGTCGGGCAGAACCTCGACGACGCCCGAGCCGGTGATTTCGACCTCTTGCTCGGCAAGCTGTTTTAAGATCGCAAACATCATGTCTTGTTTGCGCATCGTGCTCGCGTTCTCGATTTTCAGTTCTTCGGCGAGTTCGAGCAGGGCGGCCGGGGTTTTGTTCTTGAGATCTTGGAGCTTCATGATTTCTTGAAGCGACATTGGAATTTACTCTCTCGTGATTGCAGTTACGGAATTGGTGGGGTTTGCGGATTCGAGGAATTCACGGATTCGAGTCTGGGCGCTCCGGTCTGGCGGACGCCCGCGCAAACCATTGCCTTAAAGGGGAAAGATCGGGCCCGTTCGGACGTCTCAGCGGTGGCTGGGATGAGTGCCCGTCACAAGCCTTATCCGTCGGCCGCAACACGGCTATGACGGCGGCCCCGTTCGCGGGCTTTTCCGGACGATTGTCGGAAGACAAATCATTTGTAGCCCAAAGCCGGGAAAAGTTGAAGGCCTGTTTGGTGGCGGAAAACCGCGGGAACTAGCTCGAGAAGGGTTTCACGACGACCAGGAGGACAATGAGGACCATCAGCACCGCAGGTACCTCGTTCACAATCCGGTAGAAGCGTTGGGACCTTGTGTTCTTGCCCTGCTCGAAATCCCGGCGCCAGCGAGAGAGCGCGCCGTGCAGGCCCGACAGGGCGATCACCAGAGCCAGCTTGAGCTGGAACCAGGGGGCGCCCCAGACGTCGAGCGTGACCGCCAAGAGCAGCCCCAGCACCCAAACGGCGGCCATCGACGGATTGATGATGACGCGCATCAGCTTGCGTTCCATCACGACGAAACGATCGTATTCCGGCGTGCCGACCGCTGTTTCGCAGTGATAGACGAAGAGCCGCGGCAGATAGAGCATGCCGGCCATCCAGGCGATTACCGCCATGATGTGGAAGGCCTTGAGCCAAAGATGGAACGGCAGCAGCGCTTCGCTCATGCCGGCTTTCCCTCGAGCGCGCATTGGCGGCAACTAGGCGGGCAGACCCGCGTTCCGCCGTCGGGCTTGGTTCCCTCGCGGGAGACGGCCTCCTGCACCAGGTTCGCCAGGCCTTCGATGAACTTGGGATGCGTGCCGACCGCCGGCACCCTGACGTAATGCGGCACGCCGCCTTCCATGGCCAGGAGGTTGTAGTCGATATCGAGTTCGACCAGCGTTTCGGAATGCTCGGAGACGAAGGCGATCGGGGCGACGACCAGTGCGAGGCCCTCCGCCCCTGCCCCTTTCACTTCTTCCTCCGTCGACGGGCCGATCCATTTCATGGGGCCGACGCGGCTTTGATAGCTGACGCGCCAGTCGAGCGGCTTGTGATCCAGGGCGCCGACGATCGACTTTGCGGTTTGCTCGACTTGCGCCTGATAGGGGTCGCCGGAGGCGACGATTTTTTGCGGCAGGCCGTGCGCCGAAAACAGCAGGCGGAATTTCACATTGGGCGCCAGCTTGGCGATGCTTTCGCCGATCAATGCCGTTTGTGCCGCGACGAAGCCTGCGTTGCGCGGATAACAGCAGATCGTCGCGACCGGCGCCTCCAATTCGCGCGCCTTCGCGACGCTGCGCCATTCGCGCAGAGAGGAGCGCGATGTCGTTGTCGAGAATTGCGGATAGAGCGGCAGGAGCACGATCTTGTTCGGGCGGTATCGGCGGACCTGCTCGACGATGTCGGCCGCGCGCGGTGCGGCGTAGCGCATCGCCACGAAGGTCTCGAAATGCGTGCCGTTTCTCGCGAGCGCCGCTTTCAGCGCTGCTGCTTGGTTTTGGGTTTGGCCGAGAATAGGCGAGCTTCCGCCCATTTTTGCGTAGATGAGGCGCGCTATCGGCGTCCGCCGCTTTGAGATCAATTTCGCCAACAGCCAGCGCAGCGGCTGCGGCACGCGAATGATCGCCGGGTCGTGAAACAGGTTGAAGAGGAATGGCTCGACGGCATCGAGTGAAGACGGTCCACCGAGGTTGAACAAGACGACGGCTACTCTCATGCGGTCGCTTTCCGGATGAGTTGCATCAGCTGTGCGACATGTTCCACCGGCGTTTCCGGCCGCACGCCGTGACCCAGATTGAAGATATGAGCACGGCCCTGCGATTGCGCTTTGACGTCTTCGACAGCGGTTTTGAGGGTGTCGCCGCCCGCGATGAGGGCGAGCGGATCGAGGTTTCCTTGCAGGACGGTGCCGGCCGGGAATGCCTGTACGGCGAAAGCAAGCGGCGTGTGGCTGTCGAGAGAGATACCGGTTGCGCCGGTTTCGGTTGCGTAGCGCGCGTAGTTGGCGCCTGCCCCACGCGGGAATACGATGATCGGGATCGATGGCGCATGCTTGTGTACGTGCTTGATGATGCGTTCGATTGGCACCAGGGAATGGGCTTCGACGTGGTTGCTCGGGATCGTTCCGGCCCAACTCTCGAATACTTGCAGCGCTTCGGCGCCGGCGTCGATTTGAGCGATCAAATATTCGCTCGTCGCTTCGACGAGGATGTCGAGGAGTGCCGTGAAGTCGCGCTGCTGCCGATAGGCGAACAACCGCGCCGCGGCGCTGTCATCGGATCCTCGGCCGGCGATCATGTAGGTTGCGACGGTCCATGGCGCACCGGCGAAACCGATCAACGTGGTGGACTTCGGCAGTTGCGATTTGACGCGGTCTATCGTCTCGAAGATCGGCGCGAGGGTTGATCGAACCGATCCGCTTTTCAGTCGGCCGATGCTCTCGCCGGTTGCCGGATCGAGCCTCGGCCCTTCGCCTTCCACAAACCAAACTTTCTGCCCGAGCGCGTGCGGCACTACGAGAATGTCGGCGAAGAGGATCGCGGCGTCGAAGCCAAATCTGCGGATGGGTTGTAGCGTGATCTCGCTTGCGAGCGAGGGCGTGAAACACAAGTCGAGGAAGTCCGAGGCCTTGGCGCGCAGTTCGCGATACTCGGGCAGATAGCGGCCGGCCTGACGCATCAGCCATACGGGTCTCGGTTCGACCGCGTGTCCGCGCAGCACGTTCAAGATCGGCTTCTCGGATCGACGGTCGGTCACGCTTAAGGACGCTCCTAATCTCAACTCATTTATAGATATAAGTTTGATTGTAGGAAGATGATTGGCGTGTGGAGAATTGGGATAAAAAGCCCTGCGGGATCGTTCCCCAGGGTCGTGCCCAGGACGCGCTTTGGTCCACATTTGGGGACAGGGTGGGAGCAGCAAGGATTCTAGCCGACGTTCGGTCGGGTCTGCGTGTGGATGGATCTTGTGCGATCGATCTTATGCAAACTTTGGGAGAAGTGGGGCCGGCGGTTTGGGAGTCGTGGAGATCGCCTGGCAAAGCCGGGTGAACGGCCTGGGTGTTTCTGGATCGCCCTTGCATCCCATGTTGGTCCCCGGTCTTATCTGTGTCGGTATTCACAGGCGATCCTCAGACTTCCGTGCAGCGACCACGCAGCGTAGCCGTTTATTTTCATCTTCATCTTGTGTCGGATTCGACGGGCGAGACGTTGAATGCGGTCGCCAAGGCTGCGTGCGCGCAATTCGATATGGGTCGGCCCATCGAGCATGTCTATCCGTTGGTGCGCAATCGCAAGCAGGTTGAGCGCGCGCTGGTTGAGATCGAGTCCGCGCCCGGGCTGGTGCTGCACACGATGGTCAATTCGGAGTTGCGGGGCGTGCTCGAGGATCGCTGCCGCGAGCTTGGGCAGCCGTCGGTTGCGGTGCTTGATCCGGTGATGGGACTCCTGGGCAATTATCTGGGCGCCGAGGTCAGTCATCGGCCGGGCGCCCAGCACGACCTTGATGCGCGGTACTTTGCGCGTATCGAGGCGCTCAACTTTACGATGGCGCACGACGACGGGCAGAGTGCCGCGACGCTCGATACGGCAGACGTGATCCTGGTGGGGGTTAGCCGGACCTCGAAAACGCCAACGTGCATCTATCTTGCGAATCGCGGGATCAAGGCTGCAAATATTCCGATCGTGCTGGGGATCACGCTGCCGCCGGAGCTCGCTTTCGTGAAACGGCCGCTCGTGGTTGGCTTGATCGCAAGCCCCGAGCGGCTCATTCAAATCCGGCGCAATCGGCTGCTGTCTCTGAACGAGGAGACGGAAACCGAGTATGTGGATCTCGATGCGGTTCGGGCCGAGATCGCCTTCGCGCGGCGGTTGTTCGCGGACAAGAGCTGGCCTGTCATAGACGTGACGCGGCGCTCGATCGAGGAGACGGCGGCCGCGGTGATTGCTCTCCACACCCGCGTGCAGACGCCGCCATGACGCAGCTCGTCTTGGCGTCGGGCAGCGTGACGCGCCAGACTTTGTTGCGCCAAGCTGGGATTCCGTTTGCCGTCGACGTTCCAAGTGTGGATGAGAGTGCGGTGATCGAATCTCTGGTCGCCGAGCAGGCCCGCCCGCGCGACGTGGCGGACGTTCTGGCCGAACTCAAGGCGGTGAAGGTGAGCGGCCGTCACGCCGGCGCTATGGTCATCGGTGCGGATCAGGTGTTGAGCACCGGCGCGCGGATCTTCCAGAAACCTGCGAGCCGAGAAGCGGCTCGGGACCAACTTCGCGCGCTGCGGGGAAAGACACATGTGTTGTCGTCCGCCGTATGCGTTGCCCGCGATGGATCGGTGATTTGGCGCGAGGTACGCGAGGCGCGATTGACGATGCGCGAATTCTCCGACCGGTTTCTGGACGAATATCTTGGGCAGATCGGCGAGAACATCGTGGGAAGCGTCGGTGCGTATCAGGTGGAAGGCCTGGGCATTCAGCTGTTTTCGCGTATCGAGGGCGACCATTTCACGATCCTGGGGCTTCCCCTTGTTCCGCTGCTCGAATTTCTTCGAACCCATGGCATCCTCAAGACATGACGATTTCCGGGAATGCGAAATTGGCGGGTATTGCCGGGTGGCCGGTGGCGCACAGCCTGTCGCCGCGGCTGCATTCGTATTGGATCGCCGAGCACAGGCTCGACGCGGCCTACGTGCCGCTTGCGATCAAGCCGGAGGACTTTGCGTCGGCGTTTGCGGCGTTGCCGAAACTTGGATTTCGCGGTCTCAACGTCACCTTGCCGCACAAGGAGAACGCCTTTCGGCTGACCAGCGAGCATGATGCTGCCGCGATCGCGACGGGCGCGGTCAATACCGTGGTCTTCGACAACGGACGCGCCCTCGGTCGCAACTCCGATGTGGTCGGATTCTCGGCGCTCTTGGGCGAGCATGGCATCACGTCGCTTGCGGCGAAAACGGCCGTCGTTCTGGGCGCCGGCGGCGCATCGCGGGCCGTCGTCGCGTCGCTGCTGTCGCTTGGGGCGCAGAACGTGGTGCTCGTGAACCGGACTCTTGAGAAAGCGCGAACGCTCGCCACATTCTTCGGCGGGCGGGTGAGCGCTGCGTCGTGGTTGGCGCTGCCGTCTGCTCTGAAGGATGCCGCGGTGCTGGTGAACACGACGAGCCTTGGCATGACGGGCGAACCGGCGCTGCAAATCGATTTGGCGTCCCTGCCGACGTCGTCCGCCGTCGTCGACATCGTGTACCGCCCGCTGGAAACACCGTTTCTGGCTCAGGCGAAGGCGCGTGGGCTCAAAGCCATCGACGGCCTGGGAATGTTGCTGCATCAGGCGCAACCGGGATTTGCCGCTTGGTTCGGGGTCGAGCCCAAAGTGACGCCTGAGTTGCGGGCTCATCTGATTGCCGCGCTCGAAGGTCGCGGCTGATGTTGCTCATCGGCCTGACCGGATCGATCGGCATGGGGAAGACCGAAACGGCAAAGATGTTCGTGCGTCACGGTGTGCCCGTGTGCGACTCCGATGCCAACGTGCATGCACTCTATGAGAAGGGCGGCGCAGCGGTCGCGCCGGTCGGTGCGGCGTTTCCGGGCGCCCTCGTCGACGGGCGCGTGGATCGGGAGCGGCTGTCGCGCGAAGTCGTCGGCAAGCCGGAGGCGATGCGCAAGCTCGAGGCGATCGTGCATCCGCTTGTCGCGGCGACGCAGCGGGCGTTTTTGGAGCGCGCGGCGGGCGCCGGCGCGAAAATGGTGGTGCTCGACATACCGCTGTTGTTCGAAACGGGCGGCGAGGCGCGCGTTGACGCGGTCGTCGTGGTTTCGGCGCCGGCGGAGGTCCAGCGCCAGCGTGTTCTCGAACGGCCGGGCATGACGGTGGAAAAACTCGGCGCCATCCTCAAGAAACAAGTGCCGGACGCGGAAAAACGGGCGCGCGCGGACTTTGTCGTTGATACAAGTCAGGGGCTTGCGCACGCCGAAGCGCAGGTGGTCGCGATCATCGAGGCGTTGAAGAACCGCAAGCCGAAGGTGTGGAAGGCGAATGCGTGAAATCGTTCTCGATACCGAAACGACAGGCCTTGAGCCTTCCCAAGGTCACCGCGTCATCGAGATCGGATGCATCGAGCTCAAGAACCGCACGCCGACGGGCGCGCGCTATCACACCTATGTCAATCCCCAGCGCGACGTGCCGGAAGACGCGCGGCGCATCTCGAATCTGTCGACCGAATTTCTGGCGGACAAGCCGTTGTTCGCGGACGTGGTCGAAGGGTTTCTCGCCTTCATCGGCGACAGCGCGCTCGTCATCCACAACGCCGAGTTCGACCTGAAGTTCTTGAACGCGGAGCTCACGCGCGCGGGCAGGCCGTTGCTCGTGGCCGCGCGCGCGACCGACACAGTGCTGATGGCGCGTCGGCGATTTCCCGGCGCGTCGGCGTCACTCGACGCTTTGTGCCGGCGGTTCAACATCGACCTCGAAGAGCGCAGTGCGAAGGGGCACGGCGCGTTGCTCGACGCTCAATTGCTCGCGGAAGTTTATCTGGAGCTTTCGGGCGGGCGGCAGCCGGCTCTCGAGCTTATGTCCAACGCAGTCGCTGCGGTGAGCCGCATGCTGGTCGGCCGCCAGGCGATCGCGACGCGGCCGATGCCACTGCCGTCCAGGTTGAGCGAGGACGAGCGCACGCGTCACGCAGCGGCAGTCGCGTCGCTCGGTGCGTCGGCGATCTGGAATAACTAGGCGGTCGTCGCTTGGGGCGGTTGCGCCTTTTGTTGCGCCATCTGCGCGCGATAGAGCGTCATGAAATCGATCGGGTCGAGGAGCAGCGGCGGGAAGCCGCCATCACGCGTTGTGTCGGCGACGACGCGGCGCGCGAACGGGAACAGCTGACGCGGGCATTCGATCAAGAGCACGGGTTGAATGTTTTCTTGCCCGATGTTCTTAAGCATGAAGACGCCGGCGTAGGTCAGCTCGCAGACGAAGATCGTTTGGTTCGCCGATTTCGCGTCGGCGCGGATGCGGATCGACACTTCGTATTGATCGACGCCCAGGCCGCGTGCCTGCACGTCGACGCCGACTTCGAGTGCGGGCTTTTGCCCCTGAAGGCTCATCGGCGCAGCCGGATTTTCGAATGACAAATCCTTAACGTATTGAGCCAAAACCTGAATTTGCGCGGCGGGCACGGCGCCAGCCTGGTCGTCGGTGGCGCGGCCGTTGCCGTTGCCTGGCATGTCGCTCATTGCGTGTCCTTGAAAGCTTGGGTCTTGGCGCGATGTTATGAGGGCGGGTGGCTATCACGGCGAAGGGCTTTGAGACAAGC
This sequence comes from Micropepsaceae bacterium, assembly GCA_041477875.1. Lineage (GTDB taxonomy): Bacteria > Pseudomonadota > Alphaproteobacteria > Micropepsales > Micropepsaceae > SZUA-430. Next base: position 8,183 of record JBGOVA010000034.1, read on the forward strand.
GAATGTGACGGTTCGTTGTTCATTCGGCGCGAAAGTGTGCAGGCTTTGGAAATGTGTAGTGGCTCTGGCTATAGACCGGAAAGGATTGTGGCTGTAGGCTTTATCCCCAAGCGCAAGCCTGTTCGAACCGCCGGAATGTTTAAGAGCGCCGCAGGCTTAATATTGGGTATGCGCGTTCCCAGAAACGGATTTTGTGCAATGACCGGGTCGGCCGTGTTGGAAATTCTCATTCTGGCAGGATTTGCGATCTTCGTTGCCTACCGTTTGTATTCCGTCCTGGGCCGGCGCACGGGGAACGAGCAGCCGCCGTTCGATCCGATCAATCGCCGCGAGCGCGTGGAAACCCGCCGCACCGGCGCCACCGCGAAAGACGACAACGTGGTTGCGCTGCCGCGTTCGCGCGAGATCGGGCGCGCGCCCGTCGCCGAGGGCATCGAAGCCAAGATCGCGCCGGGTTCGCCGCTTGCCATCGGGCTCGGGCAGGTCCGCCAGGCGGATCGCAATTTCGATCCAGATTTGTTCGTGGGCGGCGCGAAGGTCGCGCATGAGATGATCGCCAAGGCCTATGCCCAGGGCGACCGGGCGACGCTGAAGTCCCTGTTGTCGGACGACGTCTATGCGAGTTTCGACGCGGCGCTCAGTGCGCGCGAGAAGGCGCAACACAAGGTCGATTTCTCGTTCATCGGTCTGAAGCAGGCGAGCCTCGAAGAGGCGGGCTTGCGCGGACGCATCGCCGAAATCACCGTGCGCTTCGTCAGCGAATTGATCTCGGCGACGCGCGACGCCGCCGGCGCCGTGATCGAAGGTGCGGCCGGCGTGGTGCGCGAGGTCACGGACGTTTGGACCTTCGCCCGCGATACGCGGTCGAGCGATCCGAACTGGAAACTCGTCTCGACGGCCGGCGCCGCCTAAGGCGCCCTCTCCTGCCATGCGTGCATCCCAAGCGCTCGCCGCTGCGATTGTGATTCTGACCGCCGCGTGCGCGCCGCTCGGCGGACCAGTGCCCGAGAAGCCTGTGCCACCCGATGAGCTTGTATTGACGCCGACGACTTTCGCTGCGCTCGCCGGCTGGATGTCGAGCGATGTACAGGCGGGCTTCAGCGCGTTCGTTGCGTCCTGCAAGAGGGTCGTCGCACGAGACGACACGGAGCCGTTCGCCGGCGCCGCCAACTATGGGACCGTCGGCGAGTGGCGCGCGCCGTGCGCGGCCGCGATGCGGGCCGGAGCGGGTTCCACGCAGACCACGCGTCAGTTCTTCGAGGCGTGGTTCGTGCCGGCGCAAGCGTCGAACCGGAGCGAGCCGGTCGGACTGTTCACGGGTTACTACGAGCCCGAGCTTTCCGGCCGCCGGAAGGCAGCCGGCCGTTTCCGCACGCCGCTCTATGGGCGGCCAAAGGATCTGATCTCGGTCGACCTCGGTTCCTTCCGGCCGGCGCTCAAGGGTGAACGCATTGCGGGGCGGGTCGACGACGGCAAGCTCGTTCCCTATGCGACGCGCGCCGACATCGTAGACAAGGGTCTGAAGGGAAAGGCGCCGATCATCACCTATGTCGACGACGCGGCGGCGGCGTTCTTCCTTCAGGTGCAGGGTTCGGGGCGCGTCCGCTTCAAGGACGGCAAGATCGTGCGGGTCGCCTATGACGGGCAGAACGGGCATCCCTACACGGCGATCGGGCGCGTCTTGGCCGATCGCGGTGAGATCGCGCGCGAGCAGCTTTCGATGCAGAGCATTCGCGTCTGGCTTGCAGCCAACCCCGCCAAGGCGCATGCGCTGATGAACGAGAACGCGTCGTTCGTGTTCTTCAAGGAACAGCCGATCGCCGATCCGCAGTTCGGGGCGGAGGGCGCGCAGGGCGTGGCTCTGACGCCGGGGGCGAGCCTTGCCGTGGATCTGCGCTTTCATGGTCTGGGCGCGCCGATGTGGATCGACGCCAATGCGCCGAATGCGGACGAGACGGCGCCCGACGTGGCGTTCCAACGTCTCGTGATCGCGCAAGACACGGGTGGTGCCATCCGGGGTCCGGTGCGCGGCGACGTCTATTGGGGCGCGGGCGACCAAGCGGAGAGCATCGCGGGGCGCATGGCGCACAAGGGCAAGCTCTATGTTCTGTTGCCCAAGTCCGTCGCCGCCCGATTGAACTAGGCGCCCGTGGTCAAGAAACGCGATATCGGCGAGGACGAACGGGCGCTGTGGGAAGAGGTGACGCGGGATGTGCGCAAGACGGCACGTCAGCGGCGCGCCGCAATTGCTCCGGCCTCGGCCGAACCAAAGAAACCCTCACGCGTCAAAGTCCGCGAGCAGGTTGCGCAGACGCCGCCGCCGACACAGCCTCTACAAGCGAAAGTGCGGCGCGACTCGGTCGGGATATCCGGCGTCGACGGCAGCACGGCGGAGCGGCTGCGCCGCGGCCGCATCACGCCGGATGCGACGCTCGATCTGCACGGCATGACGCAGCAACAGGCTCATGCGCGGCTTCTGGCGTTCGTCCGGCGCGGGCACGAGAACGGCAGCCGCTGTCTGCTCGTGATCACGGGCAAGGGCTCCGACGCGCGCGCGGATTCGGATGGCGCTGCGCGAGGCTTCGTCATGCCTGAGCGATCGAAGGCGGGCATCTTGCGGTCGCTCGTGCCGTTCTGGCTCGAGCAAGGCGACACGCGGCCGCTCGTCGTGGGCATTCAGGCCGCGCATCAGCGTCATGGCGGGAGCGGCGCGCTCTACGTCTATCTCAGGCGCAAAACGTCGCGTGGGCGACTTTAGGTTGCCGCGTTTTCTTTCGGAAAACCGGCAGCCACTTTTCCGGAACACGCTTCAGTCGCCGGCGAGCGGATCGTCCACGGAGTCCAGATCGTAACTCAAGCGTTGGCGCCCCGTTGGGCGGGCCTGCGGCTTCGATCTGACCGTGATCACGTAAGGCCCGGTGCCGTCATAGCGAATGCGATTGGCGGGAACGCCCAGGCGGACGAGTTCGTCCTTCACCGCGTAGAGACGGCGGTGCCAGAGATCGTCATCGGTTTCGCGCGAGCCTAGAGCCACGACGCGGACGGTGATCGTTTTGTTCAATTGTATCGCCTGGCTTGCCGCGGAGCTGAGGGCGCTCGTCGCTTCCGGCGTTAGGTTCCATTTCGCTTCGAAGAACGCGACGTGGAAGACAGGCGGCGGCCTCGGCGTTTCTATCTTTGGCGCGGGCGCTGTGAGTCTTTGGCTGACGCCTGGGTATGGCCCCACTGGGACCGCGACCGGCGCCTTGGGTGTGAGTGTTTTGGGGGGCAGCGGCGCGACCGTCTCAGGCGGTTCGACGTAAGGCGCGGGCGCCTCGATCTTCGGCAACGGCGGCGGCAACGGCAGGGTCGGCGAACTGGAGAACCAATTGCACGATCCCGACAGCGCGCAATAGGCCGGGAAGAAGAGAAGCGCCAAGACCGTCAGCGTGACGAGGCCCGCGACGAGGAATTGCCAAAGGTTCGCCGACGCATCCTGGTGCGTTTCGGCGTGCGCCTCTTCGCAGCACCAACATGCGTCGTCGGATAGGCCGTGGCACCAGGTCGGATACTGCCCCAAGAACATCGTGTCGAATTTGCCGGGCGTGTCGTCCTTGGGATCGCCTTCCGGCTTCTTCTCGATCACCTTGCGCAGCGTCTTGTCTTTGGCCCTGGCGGATTTTCTGTCCGAATCACCGGGCGGCGCGAACGCGTCGCCGATCCAGGAAAAGCCGCGCTCGAGCGCGCCGATCGGATTGGGCGAGACGCCGTCCTTCGGGCGGCCGCCTTCGAACAGGAAGATGCGCTGGTTGCCCGGCGACAGCATGAGCGGCGGGTGATCGAATACGAAACCGAAGTCGCGCGCCTTTTTGGCCAAGACGCTGCGCGGTTTTTGCCATTGATCGGCGCTGGACTTCTTCAGCGACGGCTTGACCAAGGCCATCATGCGCGTCGGCGCCGCGGCCGGCGAGCGAAGGGCGTCGGCGGGCGGTGCACCAGCACCGCGCCGGCCGAGAAGCAGGTATTGCGTCTTGTTCTCCGGCAGATCGGGCGAGCCGAAGGAGTAGATGTTAAGCAGAACGAGGAGCTTGCGCAGCAGCGCGACGATCTCGCCCAATGACCCCGGTTGATCCCAGCCGTCCGGATCGCCCGGCGCATCGAGCAAACCCGCCGCCACCATCGCAGCAGGGGCCTGGAGCATCTCCATGACGGGTGCCGGCGAGGCCATGAACTGCGTCATGGGCGCCAAGATCGGCGTTCCGCCCATGCTGATCGGCGTATTGGTCGGCGCTTGTTGTCCGGGCGGGTAAGGTTGTCCGCCGGGCTGGCGCGGCGTCGCCGTCATGGCCTTGAGGAGGTCGGATCTCGTGAGCTGTTCGAGAATGCGCAGCGGGTTGCGCGACAGCTCGACCGTCGCATGCGTCATATCCGGGCGAATGAGGCGGCCGCGATATTGTTCCTCGGCCTGCGCGCCGACGAAGATGCGCGAGAGGAAGCGCGTGTAGATCTTCGCTTCTTCCTCTTGGGTCAGGACCGCAGTCGGATCCTTGGCCTTGACCGTCAAGTACGTGTTGACGAACTCGCTCATGTAGTCCTTGTGCGCGACGAGGACGTAGCTCGTCGGCATGCAGACTTGCGCGCAGATTTCGAATTGACCGGTCGACAGGCCCTTCAGAGTCGCGCCGTCCCACTGCGTGATCGAGTTGTAGGACGGGACGATCGCGTAGTTCGCCTGACCGGCGGCGACCGCTTCGAGCGATTCGGCGACGGTGCTGCGGAAGATCAGATGGGCGATGCTGCCCGGATCGAGCATCGCGCGCGCGGCCAAGTACGAGTGACCGCCATCGCTTTCGGCAAAACTAACGAAGAGGTTTCGCTTCGACACCCGCGACCCCAAATTACCTGCGCACCGTGAAGACGAGGGGACGTTCCGGTGCGCTACCCAGGCCATTAACGTATCGCGAAACGACACGGAGTGCGAGCCATCTCAACACGTTAGTGATCATTATTCCGGGACGGTCTGAACTCACCTTGTGGATGTGCGAGTAGAGTTCCTCGCGTCAAAGTATGAAGCGCGAGAGATCCGCATTCTTCGTCAGCGCGCCGATTTCCTTGGCCACAAATGTCTTGTCCACAACGATGCGCGCACCGGAACTGTCGGGGGCGTGATAGCTCACCTCTTCCAGCACTCGTTCCATCACGGTCTGCAACCTTCGCGCGCCTATGTTTTCCACCGTGGCGTTAACTTCGGCGGCGGCGTCGGCGAGCGCATCGATCCCGTCCTCGGTGAATTCGAGGTCGACGCCTTCGGTCGCCATCAGGGCTTTGTACTGCTTGATGAGGCTTGCTTCCGTCTCGGTGAGAATGCGGCGGAAGTCGTCGCGCGTGAGCGCTTGCAGTTCGACGCGGATCGGCAAGCGGCCTTGCAGCTCGGGCAAAAGGTCCGAAGGCTTTGCGAGATGGAATGCGCCCGAGGCGATAAAGAGGATGTGATCCGTTTTGACCGGGCCGTGCTTGGTCGAGACGGTCGTGCCTTCGATCAGAGGCAAGAGATCGCGCTGGACGCCTTCGCGGCTGACGTCGGCGCCGCCGCGGCCCTGGCCTTCGCGCGCGCAGATCTTGTCGAGCTCGTCGATGAAGACGATGCCGTCGTTCTCGACCACGCGGATCGCGTCTTGGATAAGCGCCTCGTTGTCGATGAGCTTGTCGGATTCTTCGGCGATCAGCGGCGCGTGCGCGTCGGCGACTTTCATCTTGCGCGTCTTTTGCCGGCCGCCAAAGGCTTTGCCCAACATGTCGTTCAGATTGATCATGCCGATTTGCGCGCCCGGCATGCCCGGGATGTCGAACGAGGGCAGTCCGCCCGCGTCGGCGATCTGGAGTTCGATCTCCTTGTCGTTGAGTTCGCCGTCGCGCAGGCGGCGGCGGAAGGTGTCGCGCGTCGATTCGGACGAGGTTGGGCCGACAAGCGCGTCCAGCACGCGGTCCTCCGCACTCTTTTGCGCCCGCGCCTGAACGTCCTTGCGGCGCCGCTCGCGCAAGGAGGCGATGCCGATTTCGACGAGATCGCGGATGATCTGCTCGACATCGCGGCCGACGTACCCGACCTCGGTGAATTTCGTCGCTTCGACTTTCAGGAACGGCGCCTGGGCGAGGCGTGCCAGGCGGCGCGAGATTTCGGTCTTGCCCACGCCCGTCGGGCCGATCATCAGGATGTTCTTGGGCAAGACTTCTTCGCGCAGGTCGGCGGTCAGCTGCTGGCGACGCCAGCGGTTGCGCAAGGCGATCGCCACCGCGCGCTTGGCGGCGCCTTGGCCGACGATGTAGCGATCGAGTTCGGTAACGATCTCACGAGGGGTCAGTGCGCTCATCGATGGCCTAGAGACTTTCCAATGTCAGTTCGTGGTTGGTGTAAACGCAGATGTCGGCCGCGATCTTCATCGAGCGGCGCGCAATGTCCTCGGCCGAAAAATCGAGCGGCAGCAGAGCGCGCGCGGCGGCGAGCGCGAAATTGCCGCCGGAGCCGATGCCGATGAGGCCGTCCTCGGGCTCGACGACGTCGCCGGAGCCGCTCAAGATCAGGCTGGCCGACGCGTCGGCGACGGCCAGCATCGCTTCAAGCCGGCGGAGATAGCGATCCATGCGCCAGTCCTTGGCGAGTTCGACGGCGGCGCGCGTCAGGTTCCCGGGGTGCTGTTCGAGCTTGGCCTCGCGGCGTTCGAACAGCGTGAAGGCGTCGGCGGTGGCGCCCGCGAAGCCCGCGATCACCTTGCCGCCCGCGAGACGGCGGACCTTGCGTGCGTTCGACTGCATCACGGTTTGGCCCATCGAGACCTGGCCGTCGCCCGCGACGACGACCTTGCCGGCCTTGCGCACGGACAGAATGGTCGTGCGGCGCCAAATCGGCCGATCCTCACGTTCGTCAACCATGGCGTTTTCGCCTTTTCGCGCAAAATTAGGACTGCTGCTATATGACGGCAGGACCACCGTTCGCAAAGGGCTTGAAAGGCTTAAATCCTATGCGCAAGGCGAGCGTCGAGCGAAAGACGCGCGAAACCGAAATTTCCGTCAGCCTCGATCTTGACGGAACAGGCAAGTACGACGTCCAAACGGGGGTCGGCTTCCTCGACCATATGCTCGAGAGTTTCGCCAAGCATTCCTCGATCGACCTCAAATTACGGGCGAAGGGGGATACGCGTATCGACTTCCACCACACGACCGAGGATACGGCGATCGTCATCGGCTTGGCGATCGCGAAGGCGCTGGGCGATCGGGCAGGCATTCGCCGCTTCGGCAGCGCCTTGATTCCGATGGACGAGACGCTGACGCGCTGTGCGGTCGATGCGTCGGCGCGGCCCTATCTGATCTGGAAGGTGGCGTTCACGCGGCCGAAGCTCGGCGAGATGGACACCGAGCTCTTCAAGGAGTGGTTCCAGGCGTTGGCGCAGAATGCGGGGCTGACGCTGCACATCGAAAACCTCTACGGCGACAACAGCCATCACATCGCCGAGAGCTGTTACAAGGCGTGTGCGCGGGCGCTGCGCGAAGCGTTCGAGCCCGATCCGCGCCAGACGGGCCAGATTCCCAGCGTCAAAGGCAGCTTGGGGTCCTAAAGCCGCAGGCTTTTGGCGTTGACGCGGCGTGCCGCGTCGGCATCAACATTGCGTGTTTTCGGGAGCCCGGCGTCAAGAAAGGACCCGGCGAATGTCGGCGCACGACGTCGTCCTATCGCTGATCTATCAGGTGCCGGCGGCGGCTTTCGCCATCGTCGGACTGCTGACGCTTGCGCTGCCGGTCTTCCATTTGACGCTTGCGGTCGGGCGCGTGCTGTCGGGGCGCGAAGCGAACATCAATTGGTGGGTGCTGGGCCGCGCGCTGCCGCTGATCGTCGCGCTGATCGTGGCGGTTCCGCTGATCCTGGCGGCGCAAAGCTGGACGGGCCAGTCGCAGATCGCGGCGGGCGAGGTCGCGCTGATCTATCTGTCGGCTGGGATGATCTTCCTGCCGATCGCGTTGCCGCTCATCCAAGCCTATGTGCAGCGCTTGCCGCGCGCGGGTACCTTCATCTATGCGCTGCTTGCGGTCTTGTCGCTGCCTGTCGCCGCCGCGCTCGCGACCCAGGCCGCGGTCGCCACGACGCGCGCGATCGCTCAGCCGAGCGACACAGCGCGGCCCCAGGCGTTCATCGCCGACACCATGATCTCGCAGTGCAAGGCGGACATCTTCGCCGTCGTGCCGGAAGGGTATGTTGCTTCGATACCGAGCGCGGACGCGCCGCCCGACGTGTCCTACGCGCCCTATTTCTTTTTCTGGATGGATATGAGCTTCAAGGCCGCGTTCCTGGATTTCTTCGAGACGTTCGATTGCGGCGTGACGAACCTGCGGCACAATCCCGATCACGTGTTGATGTCGTCTTTGGTGTTCATCTATCGAGCCTTCGTCTCGCTGATCGTTCTGTCCGTGATGGCGTTGCCGTTCAGGCGAGGGCGGGAATGAGCGGCGTCGTGGCGATCATCGACTACGGGTCGGGGAATTTGCGCTCGGCGGAGAAGGCGATCGCGAAGGCCGTGCGCGACGGCGGGCTTGCCCATTCCGTTGTCGTGACGAACGACGCCGAGGTCGTGCGCCGAGCCGAGCGCATCGTGCTGCCCGGCGTGGGTGCGTTCGCCGATTGCATGAGCGGCTTGCGCGCGGTGCCGGGCATGGTCGATGTCCTCAATGACGCTGTGCGGCGGCGCGGCGTGCCGTTCCTCGGGATTTGCGTCGGCATGCAATTGATGGCGACGCGCGGGCTCGAGCACGGGGTGCACGAGGGGCTCGGTTGGATCGAGGGCGATGTCGTGCGGCTTGAGCCGTCGGACGCGGCGCTGAAGATTCCGCATATGGGATGGAACACGCTGCGGGTGCTGTCGGCGCATCCGGTGATCGCGCATCTCGAAGGCCTTGCGGACCCGCATGCTTATTTCGTGCACAGCTTCTGTCTGCGCACGGCGCAGGCGCGCGACGTGCTTGCGGATACCGACTACGGCGGACCGATCGCGGCCGTTGTCGGGCGCGACAACATGGTGGGCACGCAGTTCCATCCGGAGAAGAGTCAGGCGGTTGGGTTGCGGCTGCTGGAGAATTTTGTGCGGTGGCGGCCGTGAGCGACATCACCTTTCGCCGCGCGGAACGGCGCGACGTGGCGGCGATCGTTCGGCTGCTTGCCGACGACACGCTCGGCGCGACGCGGGAGCGTATCGAGGATCCTCTGCCCGACTCCTATTTCCGCGCTTTCGATGCGATGAGTGCTCAGCCTGGAAACGACATGATCGTCGGCGAGAGCGACGGGCGGATCGTCGCCTGCCTGCAGCTGTCGATCACGCATGGGCTGGCGCGCCAGGGCCGCGTGCGCGCGACGATCGAAGCTGTCAGGGTGGCGCGCGATGTGCGCGGCCAGCGCCTTGGCGAGCGGTTGGTCGCGTATGCGATCGAGCGGGCGCGCGCGGCGGGCGCGGGGATGGTTCAGCTCACGACCGACAAGTCGCGCAAGGATGCGCACCGGTTCTACGAACGTTTGGGTTTCAAAGCCTCGCACGAAGGCATGAAGTTGGATCTCGGCTGATGATTTTGTTTCCGGCAATCGATTTGAAGGACGGAAAATGCGTGCGGCTTTTGCGCGGCGAAATGGCATCGGCGACCGTCTTCAACGACAGTCCGGCGGCGCAGGCGCGCTTGTTCCAGGCGCTTGGGTTCAAGTGGCTGCACATCGTCGATCTCGACGGCGCGGTGCGAGGAACAGCGGCGAACGCGACGGCGGTCGCCGCGATCTTGAAAGACGCCACCCTGCCCGTCCAGCTCGGCGGCGGCATCCGCGACCGCGCGGCGATCGAGCGCTGGTTTGAAGCGGGCGTGACGCGCGTGATCCTGGGCACTGTCGCGGTGCGCGACCCGATGTTGGTTCGCGACGCGGCGCGCGCGCATCCCGGCCGGATCGCCGTCGGCATCGACGCGAAGGACGGCATGGTCGCGATCGCAGGCTGGGCGGAGGAGACCAATGTGGCGGTCACCGAACTTGCGTGGCGGTTCGAGGACGCCGGCGTTGCGTGCATCATCTACACCGACATTTCGCGGGACGGCACGGGAAGCGGTCTCAACATCGAGGAGACGGCCGAACTTGCCGATGCGGTTTCGATCCCGGTGATCGCGAGCGGCGGGATCGGATCGCTCGACGATCTCAAGGCGCTGAAATCGCGCGCGCATCCCAACATTGCCGGCGCGGTTTGCGGGCGCGCGCTCTATGACGGGCGGCTTGACGCGCGCGCGGCGCTGTCGCTCGCCGAAGGCAGCTAGGCGATGTTGAAGACGCGCATCATTCCTTGCCTCGACGTTAAAGACGGGCGTGTCGTGAAGGGCGTGCAATTCGTCAATCTGCGCGATGCGGGCGATCCGGTCGAAGCGGCGCGCGCCTATGATGCCGCGGGCGCGGACGAGCTGTGCTTCCTCGACATCACGGCAAGCCATGAGCGGCGCGGCATTCTTCTCGACGTCGTCCGCCGTACGGCCGAAGCATGCTTCATGCCGCTGACCGTCGGCGGCGGCGTGCGGACCATCGAGGACATTCGAACCCTCCTGCTTGCGGGCGCGGACAAGGTTTCGATCAATACCGCCGCCGTCGAGCGGCGCGAGATCGTGCGCGAGGCGGCGCATAAATTCGGCTCTCAGCTCGTCGTTGTCGCGATCGATGCGCGGCGCGCCGGCCCCGGGCGGTTCGAGGTTTTCATTCACGGCGGGCGTACGGCGACGGGCCTCGACGCTGTTTCCTACGCGCGCGAGGTGGTCGCGCTCGGCGCCGGCGAGATTCTTCTGACGTCGATGGATCGCGACGGAACAAGAGAAGGATATGACCTGCACCTTACGCGCGCCGTTGCCGATGCGGTCAGCGTGCCGGTGATTGCGAGCGGCGGCGTTGGTGCGCTGGCGCACCTTGTGGCGGGCGTACGCGACGGGCACGCAAGCGCCGTTTTGGCCGCGTCGATCTTTCATTTCGGCGAAGCGACGATCGCGCAAGCCAAGGCGCATATGGCGGAAAACGGCATCGCCGTTCGAATATGACGGCGCGATATTTTCTTGCGGCGGCGCGTTCGCTTCGTTCCGGCGCGGTTTTTCAGGCGTCTTGTCGCGGGCTGGCAACACCGACGCCCAAACTCGGCGTTCGGCGGCGAACATTTTTCGCGCCGGCAGGAACGATCATCGTTTGCATCAAATTGTTGGGTGACGAAAAGCGCTGCCCCTACATCGTGTGTTTATGACGTTTATCTTACGTATTTGTGATGCTTGCGCGTCGCTATACGCTCCTCGCGAATTGGCCTTGGGAGAGAAGGGCAAGCCGTCAGGACCGCGGCTTGCCTCGGTTGATGGGACACGAAACCGAGCTCAAATTTCTTGGGCCCGAAGACGCGCTGGCGCGTCTGCGGCGTTCGCCCCTCCTCCGTCGCTTGGCGCACAAGCGGCGCCCGCAAACCCATAAGCTCAGCGCCGTTTATTTCGACACCGACGATTTTGCGTTGCGCAAAGCGGGCCTCGTGCTGCGCGTGCGCGGCGAGGACGGCGGCTTCGTTCAGACCGTCAAGAGCATCAACGGACCCAACGTCGCGACGCGCACGGAAATCAAAGACAGCGTGCCGGAACTTTCGCCGGACATCGGTCAGATCGGCGACAAAGACGTTCGGCGCGCGATCGAGAAGGTGACGCGAAAGGCCGAGCTGAAGCCGATCTTCGCCGTCGAGATGCAGCGGACGTCCGTCGTGCTGACGCCCAAACGCGGCACCGAGATCGAGGCCGCCTTCGACGTTGGCGAGATCAAGACGGTGGGCGACAGGCGGGGCGAACGGGCGCCGATCGCGGAGTTCGAGCTTGAGCTCTTGAAGGGCGATCCGATCGACTTGATCGGCTGCGCGCGCGAACTGACGGCGGGTCTGCCGTTGGTGCTTTCTTTCGAATCGAAGGCGGCGCGGGGCTATGCCCTGGCCGAAGACCGCGCGGATTTGCCGGCCGTTGCAGCGCGCGTGACTCTGGCGGGCGGGGCGACCGCCGACGAGGCGTTCGGACAAGTACTCGCGCATTGCCTCAGCCATCTGCTCGGGAATTGGATCTGCGTCACGCGCACGCGCGAGCCGGAGGGCATTCATCAAATGCGCGTCGCAATGCGGCGGATGCGCAGTGCTCTCACTTTGTTCGACGGCTCGTTTCGGTTGGCGTTGCGCGACCTTGAGGCGGAAGTCAGGTGGCTTGCGGGCGTGCTCGGCGAAGCGCGCGATCTCGATGTCTTTCAGGAGGACGTGTTTCGCCCGGCCGCGGAAGCACATGGCGAAGACGAACGCTTGCTCGAGCTTGCGACCGTCGTGCGCACGCGGCGAAGGATCGCGTGGCATGACGTGCTCGAAGCGCTCGAGTCGGAACGGTTTCGCAAGCTCGTGCTCGACATCACGGCCGTCACTTTCAGCAAGCCGTGGCTCGACCATTCGCTCGGCGGCGAAGACGCGGTTCAGCCGGCGGTGGATTTCGCGCGCGGCCGCCTCGCCCATCGCTATGCCCAAGCGATGAAGCGCGGCCAGCGCATCGGCGAACTCGACGCCGCGGAGCGCCACGAGTTGCGCATTCGCCTCAAGAAACTCCGCTACGCCGTCGACTTCTTTGCCTCGCTCTACGCCAAGCGGCGCGTGAAGACGTATCTGAAGTGGCTCGGCGAACTTCAGGATGTGCTCGGCCACATGAACGACGCCGCCGTGGCGCGCGCGCTGGTGCGCGAGATTTTGTCGGAACACGGCGAGGGCGCGGGCGCCGGCGCGATCGGCTATGCCGGGGGCGTGGTTGCGGGCTGGCACCTGGGCCACGCACGCGAACGCGCGAAGAAGCTTGCCAAGCGCTGGCGGCGGTTTGCGCAGTTAAAGCCGGTCTGGGAGTAGGCGCGCCGCGCGGCCCGGCTAAACGTTCAGCAACAGGTGCTGGCGCTCCCACGGGCTGACCACCTGCTGATACGCGTCGTGCTCCGAGGTCTTCACATCCGAATAGAGATCGACGAACGACTCGCCCAAGAGTCCGCGCATGTCTTGCGAGTTGCGGAAGCGCGAGATCGCGTCGAGCAGATGGCGCGGCAGCTGATAGCGCATCGACTCGTAGGCGTTGCCTTCCATCGGCTTGGTCGGCGACAGGTTTTGCGTCATGCCGAGATAGCCGCAGGCGAGCGAACCGGCGATGGCGAGGTAGGGATTTGCATCCGCGCCGGGCACGCGGTTTTCGATGCGGCGGTTTTTCGGTTCGGATTCGGGAATGCGCAGGCCGACCGTGCGGTTTTCGTGGCCCCAATGCGTGTTCACGGGCGCCGAGAGGTAGCGCACGAGGCGGCGATAGGAGTTCACGTAAGGCGCGATCAACGGCATTGCCGCGGGCAGGTATCTCTGCAGGCCGGCGATGTAGGCCAGGAACAGGCGCGTGTCCTTGCCGCCCCGCGTCGAGAACAAGTTCGTGCCCTTGTGCGCGTCGACGACGCTGATGTGGATGTGCATCGCGCTGCCCGGTTCTTGCTCGTAGGGCTTGGCCATGAACGTGGCGTAGATGTCGTGACGCAGCGCGGCCTGGCGCACCGTGCGCTTGAACAGAAACGAATGGTCGGCGAGCTGCAGCGGGTCGCCGTGGTTGAAATTGATCTCGACCTGCGCGACGCCTTCCTCGTGGATCAGGCTGTCGATGCCGATCTCTTGCGCCTCGCAGAAATCGTAGACGTCTTCGAACAGCGGATCGAACTCGTTCACGGCGTCGATCGAATAGGCTTGGCGGCCCGTTTGCGGGCGGCCCGATTTGCCGGCCGGCGGCAGAAGCGGATAATCGGCGTCGATGTTCTTTTGCGAGAGGAAGAATTCGAGCTCGGGCGCCACGACCGGACGCCAGCCCTTGTCGGCATAGAGCGCCAAGACATTCTTGAGGATTTGCCGCGGCGCCACAGGGTTCGGCTTGCCATCGCGGCTGATGCAATCGCAGACCACTTGCGCGGTCGGTTCGCGGTACCAGGGCACGACGCAGATCGTCTCGGCGTCGGGGGCGAGGATCATGTCGGGCGCCTGATAGGTCAGCGCCTCGGTCTCGGCATCCGCACCCGTGACCATCTGACCGAAGACGCTTTCGGGCAGGCGCAGCGTGTCGTTGTCGAGGCCGGCGAGGAACTTGCTCGTCGGCAAAATCTTGCCGCGCGCGATACCGGCCATGTCGGGGACGAGGAGCTCGACCTCGGTGATGCGGCGCTCCTTCAGCCATTCCTTCAGTTCGGCACGACCGCGGCTCATCGCGCAGCCTCGGCTTGGGCCTGATGGGTGCGCAAGGCGTGACCGAAAGCCGCGAACAGCGCCTTCGAGAAATCATTCTCCCAGAAACGCCATTCGGGATGCCACTGGACGGCGAGGGCGAAGTTCGCGGCGTCACGCACGCGCAGGCCTTCGACCGTGCCGTCCGGGGCGACGGCTTCGACGGCGAGGCCCTGCCCCACGCGGTCGACGCCCTGGCTGTGGAGCGAATTCACTTTGATCGTTGCTTTGCCAGCGATCGCCTCAAGCCGTCCGCCCGGGGTCAGGCGCACGTCGTGGACGGGCGCGTATTGCACGTCGAGCGGCTGGTGTTTGTCTTCGCGATGATCGAGGCGGCCGGGGACTTCTTCCACGTGCTGATGGAGCGTGCCGCCGTAGGCGACGTTGAACTCCTGGAAGCCGCGGCAGACGGCGAGCAGGGGCAGCCCGCGTTCGACGATGCGCTTGATCAGCGGCAGGGTCGTGGCGTCGCGGCGTTCGTCCTGAAGCACGCCTTCGCGCGGGGCGGGGCCGGCGTATCTCTTGGGCGCGACGTTGGAGGGTGAGCCGGTCAGGAACACGCCGTCGAGCGTCGCCAAAAGCTCGTCGATCTCGATCGGGTTTTCGAGGACGGGGATCAGGACGGGCAGCGCGCCGGCGCCGTCATGGACGGCGACGACGTATTTCTCGCCGACCGCGTGGAAGGGATGAGGCCCAATCACGCGATGGTCGCACGGTATGCCGACGAGCGGTTTTCTGGGCCTGCGGGTCATCACTCATGAGCTAGCACCGCCCCGCAAACGGCGGCAAGCCGAGGGGCAGCGTTAGTCTTCCTTTCGGCGGAATTTGTCGACGTCCTTGAGAATGAAGAGTTCGGGCGCCAGCGACACCTCGGTCTTCGTATTCTTCAGGGCGATCATAGTCTGCAAGCCTTGCGCATCGGTAATGATCCACTGGCGCAGCTCGGTCGCGGGGTAAGAGAAAATTAAGGTTACCGCGCCCTTAAGAGGCCCCGATTTTTCCGTCGCCGTGATGCGTAACGTTCCGGACTGCCGGTCGACGGCGGTGATGCGCTGGTCCTTCGTCAGATCGATGTTTTCGCGCAGGATGATATTCAGCGGATTTTCGATCAGCGGATAGCGGTCGACCGTGCGCAATTTGCTGTTCGAGACCGCGATCGTCACGCCGTCCGAGACGATCAGATAAGGGCTCGGCGGGGCGTATTCGAAGCGCAGCCGGCCGGGCTTGCGCGCGTAGACCACGCCCTGGTCGAGTTCGCCGTTGGGGCCGACTTGAACGAAGCTCGCCTGGAGGGAGGTGATCGCGTTCAGGTAGGC
>JBGOVA010000152.1:0-11119 GCA_041477875.1 Micropepsaceae bacterium
AGGAAGCTTGTGCCCGAGCACATCCGACAGCGCGCGCAAGATCGCCCAGTCCTCGCGCGCGTCGCCCGGCGGGAACGAGGCGCGGCCGGCCATTTGCACTCGCCCCTCGGTATTGACGTAGATCCCCGATTTCTCAGGGTAAGCGGCGCCCGGCAGGATCACATCGGCGCGGTGCGCGCCTTGGTCGCCGTGGGTGCCGATATAGACGACGAACGCGCCGGGCGCGACGTCGATCTCGTCGGCCCCGAGCAGGAATGCCACATCGAGCGCGCCCGGCACCGCCATCTGCGCCGCGGTGCGGCCTCCGGCGCCGGGCACGAAGCCGAGGTCGAGCGCGCCGACCCGCGCGGCCGCGGTATGGAGTACGTTAAAGCCGTTCCAGCCGCCCTCGCCCGCCGGGCCGATCATGCCGGTGTTGCGCGCGATTTGCGCCGCAGCGGCGAGGATCGCCGCGCCGTCCGGGCGGGCGAGTGCGCCTTGGCCCACGATCAGCATCGGGTGCTTGGCGTTCTTCAGCTTCTCGAACGCGCCGTGCTTGCCGGCCGCGATGTCGAGAAGGTCGGCCGGATTGTTGTCTAGTTCCATCACGCCGTAACTGAGATCGACGCGGGGGCCGATGCGCATGACCTTCAGATCGTTGCGCAGCCATGCTTTGCGGATGCGCGCATTGATGATCGGCGCTTCCCAGCGCGGGTTGGTGCCGATGAGGAGCAGCGCGTCGGCGCTCTCAATACCCGCGATCGTGGTGTTGAAGAGATAGCCTTGGCGGGGACCGTGGCCGACCTTCGCGCCGTCCTGGCGGCAATCGAGGTTCGCCACGCCGAGCGCTAGCATGAGGTCCTTGAGAGCCCTCGCCGGCTCGGCGCTGACGAGGTCGCCGACGAGGGCTGCCATGCGCTCAGGTTTCGTTGCGCGCACGCGGTCGGCGATCAGCGCGAAGGCTTCTTGCCAGGTCGCGGGGCGGAGCTTGCCGTTGACCCGAACGTAGGGCGTGTCGAGGCGCTGGCGCTTCAAGCCGTCGGCGACGTGGCGCGTCTTGTCGGAGATCCACTCCTCGTTGACCTCTTCGTTCACGCGCGGAAGGATGCGCATGACTTCGCGCCCGCGCGAGTCCACACGGATCGCCGAGCCGACGGCATCCGTCACATCGACGGACTCCGTCTTCACCAACTCCCAGGAGCGTGCGTTGAATGCGTAGGGTTTCGAGGTGAGCGCACCGACAGGACAGAGATCGACTATATTGCCGGACAATTCGGAGGACACCGCCCGTTCGAGATAGGTCGTGATCTCCATATCCTCGCCGCGACCGGTTGCGCCGATCTCATCGACGCCCGCGACCTCCGCCGCGAAACGCACACAGCGCGTGCAGTGGATGCAGCGGGTCATCACGGTCGCCACGATCGGGCCCATGTTCTTGTCGGTGACGGCGCGCTTGTTTTCTTCGAAGCGATTGAATTTAGCGTGGCCGTAAGCCATGGCCTGGTCCTGCAAGTCGCACTCGCCGCCTTGATCGCAGATCGGGCAATCGAGCGGATGATTGATGAGCAGGAACTCCATCACCCCTTCGCGTGCCTTTTTCACCATCGGCGACTTGGTGTTGACGACAGGCGGTTCGCCTTGCGGGCCTGGGCGGCAATCGCGCACGCCCCAGGCGCAGGAGGCGACGGGCTTCGGCGAGCCCTTCAACTCCACCAAGCACATGCGGCAGTTGCCCGCGATCGACAGGCGTTCGTGATAGCAGAAGCGCGGGATCTCGGCGCCGGCCGCCTCGCACGCCTGAAGCAGCGTGTAGTCGGCGGGGACATCGACCTCTTTGCCGTCGACGAAGAGTTTGGTCATCGCGCTACTCCGCCGCGATCAGCGCGGAGGACTTGCCCGCGCGCTTGGCGTTGATGCGCCGTTCGATTTCGGTGCGGAAGTGACGGATCAAGCCTTGGATCGGCCATGCCGCCGCGTCGCCCAGCGCGCAGATCGTGTGGCCTTCGACCTGATAGGTGACTTCGAGCAGGAGATCGATTTCCTTCGGCTCGGCGTCGCCGGTGACCAGGCGTTCCATCACGCGCCACATCCAGCCGGTGCCTTCGCGGCACGGCGTGCACTGGCCGCAAGATTCGTGCTTGTAGAAACGCGCCAGGCGCGCGATCGCTTTCACGATATCGGTCGAGCGATCCATCACGATGACGGCCGCGGTGCCGAGGCCCGACTTCACGTCGCGTAACGAGTCGAAATCCATCAGCACGGTGTCGCAAATCGATTTCGGGATCAGCGGCACCGATGAGCCGCCGGGGATGATCGCGAGCAGATTGTCCCAGCCGCCGCGCACGCCGCCCGCATGTTTTTCGATCAGCTCGCGGAGCGGGATGCCCATTTCCTCTTCGACGTTGCACGGCTTGTTCACGTGGCCCGAGATGCAAAAGACCTTCGTGCCGGTGTTGTTCGGGCGGCCGAGCGCGGAGAACCACGCGGCGCCCCGGCGCAGGATTGTGGGCGCGACGGCGATGGACTCGACGTTGTTCACCGTCGTCGGGCAGCCGTAGAGGCCGACGTTCGCCGGGAACGGCGGCTTCAGGCGCGGCATGCCCTTCTTGCCTTCGAGGCTTTCGAGTAGCGCGGTTTCTTCACCGCAGATGTAGGCGCCGGCGCCGTGGTGGACGTAGCAGTCGAAGTCGAAGCCCGAGCCCGCGGCGTTCTTGCCGAAGAGGCCCGCGTCGTAACACTCCTGAATTGCGGCATCGAGCGTTTGGTATTCGCGACGGAATTCGCCGCGCACGTAGATGTAGCAAGCGTGCGCGCCCATCGCGAAGGAGGCGATGAGGCAGCCTTCGAGCAACGTGTGCGGATCGTGACGCATGATGTCGCGGTCTTTGCATGTGCCCGGTTCGGATTCGTCGGCGTTGACGACGAGGTATGACGGGCGGCCATCGGACTGCTTGGGCATGAACGACCATTTGAGGCCGGTCGGGAAGCCGGCGCCGCCGCGGCCGCGCAGGCCCGACTTCTTCATCTCGTCCACGATCCAGTCGCGGCCTTTTTCGATCAGCGCTTTCGTGTTGTCCCAATTGCCGCGTTTGCGCGCGGCCGCGAGGCGCCAATCGTGCACGCCGTAGAGGTTCGTGAAGATGCGGTCGGCGTCAGAGAGCATGCGACGAACCTCCGCCCACAAAACACTCGTCATGGCCAGGCTTGACCCGGCCACCCAGTTTTCGCGCGATAGCGCGATGAAAAAAGATTGAAACACCAAGACCACCAAGGTCACCAAGACGCTTGTGCGAGCCTCTGACTCTTGGTGGTCTTGGTGTTTCAATATTTCTTATTGGCGCGCTTGCGCGCGCACTCGGTGGCCGGGTCAAGCCTGGCCATGACGATTTGTTTTGCGTTTTGAACGTTGCGCCGATCATGACTTGATACTCGTCAGCGTTTGCGGTCCGCCTTCAGGCGCGGATGTCTGGCGGCCGATTTGCGAGCCGGGTTTTGGGTCGCGGCCGATGCGCAGGTCGTTCAGCACCGCTTCCATGCGCGGGCCGTCGAGGTCTTCGAAGAAGTCGTCGCGGATTTGCAGGACGGGTGCGTTCACGCAGGCGCCGAGGCATTCGACTTCCATCCACGAGAACTTGCCGTCGGCCGAGACCGTCTCGGGTTGCGGATGGATGTGTTTCTTGCAGGCGGCGACGACGGCGTCCGAGCCGCGCAGCCAACACGGGGTCGTCGTACAGACCTGGATCAGGTGTTTGCCGACGGGCTTCAGGTTGAACATCGTGTAGAACGTCGCGATCTCGAGCACGCGGATCGGCGAGAGATGCAGCATGTCGCCGATGACGCGGATCATCGGCTCGGTCACGTGGCCGCCGTTCTGTTCCTGCGCGCGCCAGAGGATCGGCACGACAGCGGAGGCTTCACGGCCCGGCGGATATTTCTTGATCTGCTTGTCCGCCCACGCCTGATTCTCAAGCGTGAAGGCGAAGCTCTTCGGCTGATCGGGTGCAAGACGGCGGAGACTCACCGGTCGATCTCCCCGAAGACGATGTCGAGCGAGCCCAGGATCGCGGAGACGTCGGCGATCATGTGGCCCTTGCAGAGGAAATCCATCGCCTGCAGATGCGGGAAGCCCGGCGCGCGGATTTTGCAGCGGTAGGGTTTGTTCGAGCCGTCGCTGACGAGGTAGACGCCGAACTCGCCCTTCGGCGCTTCGACGCAGGCGTACACTTCGCCTTCGGGCACGTGATAGCCCTCGGTATAGAGTTTGAAGTGATGGATCAGGGCTTCCATCGACTGCTTCATCTCGGCGCGCTTGGGCGGGATGACTTTGCCTGACGCGTCGTGGACTGGCCCCTTCGGCATTTTTTCGATGCACTGTTTCATGATCTTGACGGACTGGCGCATCTCTTCGATGCGGCACAGATACCGGTCGTAGCAGTCGCCGTTCTTGCCGACGGGGATGTCGAATTCGAGGTCGGAGTAGCACTCGTAGGGCTGCGCTCGGCGCAGGTCCCACGCCATGCCGGAGCCGCGGAGCATGACGCCGGAGAAACCCCAGGCGAGCGCGTCTTCGGCCTTGACGACGCCGATATCGACGTTGCGCTGTTTGAAGATGCGGTTTTGGGTGAGCAGGCCTTCGATGTCGTCGATCACCTTGGGGAAGGTTTCGCACCACTTGTAGATGTCATCGATCAGCGCTTGCGGCAGGTCCTGGTGCACGCCGCCGGGGCGGAAATAGGCCGCGTGCATGCGGCTTCCCGAGGCGCGCTCGTAGAAGACCATGAGCTTTTCGCGTTCTTCGAAACCCCAGAGCGTCGGCGTCATGGCGCCGACGTCCATCGCCTGAGTGGTCGTGTTCAAGATATGCGAGAGCTGGCGGCCGATTTCGCAGTAGAGGACGCGGATGTATTGGGCGCGCGGGGGAATGACGATGCCGCAGAGTCTTTCGACCGCGAGCGCGAAGGCGTGCTCCTGGTTCATCGGCGCGACGTAGTCGAGACGATCGAAATAGGGCACAGCCTGGAGATAGGTCTTGTGCTCGATCAGCTTTTCGGTGCCGCGGTGAAGCAGGCCGATATGCGGATCGACGCGCTCGACGATCTCACCGTCGAGTTCGAGCACGAGGCGCAACACGCCGTGGGCCGCCGGCTGCTGCGGCCCGAAATTAAGGTTCATGTTGCGGATTTTGGATGCTGGCTTGGGGTCCGGCGCGACGCTCATGGTTTTGTCGCCTTCTCATCGCCCGGCAGGATGTGCTTCGCGCCTTCCCAGGGCGACATGAAATCGAAATTGCGGAATTCCTGCGTGAGTTTCACCGGTTCGTTGACGACGCGCTTTTGTTCCTCGTCGTAGCGGACTTCGACGAAGCCCGTGAGCGGAAAGTCCTTGCGCAACGGATAGCCCGAGAATCCGTAGTCGGTGAGCAGGCGGCGCAGATCGGGGTGGCCCGAGAATTGGATGCCGTACATGTCGAAGGCTTCGCGCTCGAACCAATTGGCGGCGGGCCAGACGCCGGACGCGCTGGGTACAGGCGTCTCTTCGCCGACTTCGACCTTGATGCGCACGCGCTGATTCCGATGGAGGCTGAGCAGGTGATAGACGACGTCGAAGCGCTTTTCGCGGTTCGGATAGTCGGCACCGCAAATGTCGACGAGCTGCGAGAATTTGCAGACCTGATCGTCGCGCAGGAACGTCAGCAAGCCCACGATCGTGTCGGGCGCGGCGCTCAGCGTGAGTTCGCCGTAAGCGATCTTCGATGTGATGCCGAATCCACCGCGCTTGTTCAGAACGTGATCGCCGAGTTTTTGGATGGCGTCGGTCATCGTCAGCGGATGATGTTGCCGGTGCGGCGAATCTTCTTCTGCAGAAGCATGATCGCGTAGATCAGCGCCTCGGCCGTCGGCGGGCAACCGGGGATGTAGATGTCGACAGGTATGATGCGATCGCAGCCGCGCACCACCGAATACGAATAGTGGTAGTAGCCGCCGCCGTTCGCGCATGAGCCCATGGAGATCACGTAGCGCGGCTCGGGCATCTGGTCGTAGAGCTTGCGGATCGGGCCGGCCATCTTGTTGGTCAGCGTGCCGGCCACGATCATCACGTCGGATTGACGCGGCGAAGCGCGCGGCGCGGCGCCGAAGCGTTCGATGTCGTAGCGCGGCATGGAGGCTTGCATCATTTCGACGCCGCAGCAGGCAAGACCGAACAGCATCCACATCAGCGAGCCGCTGCGCGACCAGGTAATGAGGTCGTCGGCGCGCGCGAGCAGGAAGCCCTTCTCGCTCAGCGCCTCGCGCGCGTTGAGGAAGAAGGGATCGTTCGGGTCGACGCCCGCTCCGCCTTCAACGCCGGTGCGGGCTGCAGTCAACGCGAATGGGGGCTGGCTCACTCCCATTCGAGCGCCCCTTTCTTCCATTCGTAGATGAAGCCGACCGTCAGAATGCCGAGAAAGCCCATCATCGACCAAAAGCCGAATGCGCCGATCTCGCGCAGCGTGATCGCCCACGGGAACAAGAACGTCACTTCAAGGTCGAAGATGATGAAGAGAATAGCGACGAGATAGAACCGCACGTCGAACTTCATGCGCGCGTCGTCGAACGCGTTGAAGCCGCATTCGTAGGCCGAAAGCTTCTCGGGGTCGGGGTTGTTGGGCGCGATCAGCAGCGGGATCACGAGCAAGACGAGGCCCAGCACGCCTGCGATGCCAAGGAAGATCAGGATCGGCAAAAATTCGACAAGAATGTCGGTCATGGGTGCCCAGCCGAGCGCCTTACGGGAATGGCCCGCCCGCGAAGTGCCCTGCCCCTCTCAGATCGAGTGACGGCTTGCGAGGCGACTCGCCCGCCGCAGTCCAGCAAATCAGTCAATTTACGGGCCGGAAACTAAAGATTGTGCACCGCA
Source organism: Micropepsaceae bacterium (assembly GCA_041477875.1). GTDB lineage: Bacteria > Pseudomonadota > Alphaproteobacteria > Micropepsales > Micropepsaceae > SZUA-430. The sequence continues at coordinate 6,877 of JBGOVA010000152.1, forward strand.
AAGCAAGCGAATTGGCGTGCGCTTCGTGCGACAGTTTCGGATGAAAAAGTGGAGCAGTGCGGGATGCCGTCAAGAGCGACAGGGTGATCCCGATGTATTTGCGAATGGCGGGAGCGACGGGGCTCGAACCCGCGACCTCCGGCGTGACAGGCCGGCGCTCTAACCAACTGAGCTACGCCCCCGCGAAGGGCTGAAGAGCGGGGTGTGTAGGGCAGCCCCCTGTGAGTGTCAAGGAAACGGGGTGTCAGGGAAACCGTGCCTACCTTGCTGGCGGCGGGGCGTCGCCACTAACGTGAAGCACCAGACTCGCGAGGAGACAAATGCCGCCCAAGTCGAAAGCCCACGGAAACGCCACGCGCGCGTTGGGGAAAGAATCGCGCGGGCGGGGCGGATCGGACACGCCGGTCGACACTCTCTTCGCCGGGAGCTTCGCGTCGCAGCGGGCGATCTATGAGGCCGTTGCCGCCTATCTGCGCAAGTTCGACGGCGTGATCCTGAGTCCACGCAAGGGATATGTGGCGCTCTATCGCTTAAGGCAGCTCGGCGCGGTCAAACCCAGCAAGGAAGGGCTCTTGGTCGGGCTCGCACTGCAGAAATATCCGAAGTCGGCGAAGCTCAAAGACGTGAAGAATCTCGGCGGCGGCGATCGCAACAAGAAGGCACTGGTTCTGCCTTCGCTGAAGGATTTCGATGCGAACGCTAAGGAATTGATCAAGGCGGCTTGGATCGAGAATTGATGGCCCGCCATCTGTTCGACGAGAGCCAATACGACTGGTCGCGGCCCGTCGACAGCTATTGGGAAACACAGCGCGCGTCGCATCCCACCGTCGATGCACCCCCATTGGTGAATGACGAAGTCGCCGAAGTTGCGATTATCGGCGGCGGGTATTGCGGATTGTCGGCCGCCTATCATCTCGCGCGCGCAGGGATCGATGCACGCGTCGTCGAGGCCGGGGCGATCGGCTGGGGCGCGTCGGGGCGCAACGGCGGGTTTTGCAGCGTCGGGGGAACGTGGCTGGGTCCGGCCGAGTTGACGGCCGCCTACGGGGAGGCGGAGACGCTCGCCTTCTATCGCGAGCTCGTCGACGCGGTGCGCCTGGTCGAACATATCGCGAGCGAAGAGAAGATCGATGTTCAGCGCCAAGGCGATGGCGTCTGGACCTTTGCGCACAAACCCAACCGCATCGAAGAGCTCGAAGCCCAGGCCGAAGTTCTTGCGCGGATCGGCGTGCCGACGCGCGTCGTGCCGGCGGCTGCGTTCGAAGCGGAGGCCTTTTCCTGCGCGGAACAATTCGGCGCTTTGCACGAGTCGATCGGCTTCGGCCTGAACCCGCTTGCCTATTGTCTGGGGCTTGGCCGTGCAGCCGCGGCGCGGGGCTCAAGAGTTCATTCCCATTCGCGCGTCGTGTCATGGATCCGTGAAGGCAAGACGCACCGGCTTGTCACGGATTCCGGGTCGCTGCGCGCGACGCGGGTGGTGGTCGCCGCGAACGGCTGGCTGCCGGAGGAGCTTGTTCCGGAACTCGGCGGACGCGTGCTTCCGCTTTTGTCGAACATCAACGTGACGCGGCCGTTGAGCGAAGAGGAACTTGAACGCCAGGGCTGGCGAACCGAGGCGCCAGCCTCGAACACGCGCGCCCTTTTGGCCTATCTGCGGCTCTTGCCAGACAAGCGGCTTCTGTTTGGCGGGCGCGGCGACACGTCCGGCACGCCGTCGGGCGGCGCGGCGATGCGCCGTCTGCTCGAACGGCGGATGGGAGAGTTGTTTCCGACTTTTTGCGGCGTCGAGATCACGCATTCGTGGCGCGGATTCATCGCGGCCACGACGCGCTTGGCGCCTGCCATTGGCGAACTGCCTAGCGATGCGAGCGTGTCATATGCCTTCGGCTGTCACGGCAACGGCGTTGCGTTGATGACGTGGGCCGGGCGCGAATTGGCGCGGCGCATCACGGACACGGAACGCGCGCTTCCGGCGCCGTTCCACGGATTGCCGCCGCGCTTTCCTTTGCCGAGCCTTAGGCGCTGGCAGCTGCGCGCGATGCTTGTGCGCGCCTATTTCGAGGACGCGTTTGCGTGATCAGGGCTTTCCGGTCGAGGCGAGGTTCGTGTAGCGCTTGAATTGCTCGCCGAGCACTTTGTCGACGCCGTTCGCGAGGTCCTTGAAGTCCTTTTCGTCGTAGCCGCCGACCGCGTAGCTCAAGGTGACGTGCGTTCCCTTGTCCGTCTTCTCGAAGCTGACCATCATCGCGCCTGCAACGCCCATGAAGTGGAGCGGCCCGAGACCGCCCGAGAACACGAGCGTTTTCCCGGGAGCTACATGGGTGACTTCCAAGTGCCGGACAAATCCGCCGTCCGGCAGGGATTCGCACCAGCAGCCACCGCTCTTGGTTTCGATCTTCAAATTCTTCGCGTCGCCGGAAAACGTGTGATCGCTTCCCCACCAATTGCCGATTTTGACAAAGGCGTCGTAGGCGGCCTTGGGATCCGCCGTAACCTCGGCCGTGTGCGAAACGGCGAAGCCGGTTGCGCTTTGGGACGTGACTTTGGCGTGGGCGCCTATCGCGAGCGCCAGAAGAGATGAAAGCGCGATCGCGGCGTAGATCCTCGCGGACATGGCGGGTCCCCTTGGTTGTGGCAAAGGCTGGTGGGCGATGACGGGCTCGAACCGCCGACATCATCGGTGTAAACGATGCGCTCTACCAACTGAGCTAATCGCCCGGGCGTCGAGATAGCAGAGGCTTTGGGGCCTCGCAAAAGATAAGGGCGCGGACTCGTGCCCGCGCCCTCAAAAATCGGACTTACGCGTCAGACGTTGACGGCGTCCTTGAGCTGCTTGCCGGCGCGGAATTTCGGCTGCTTAGAAGCGGGAATCTTGATTTCTTCGCCGGTGCGCGGATTGCGGCCCGTGCCCGCCTTGCGCTTGGTCACGACAAACGTGCCAAAGCCGACGAGGCGGACTTCGTCCCCGCCCTTGAGCGTGGTGGTGACGACATCCAGGGTTGCATCAATGATCTTTTCGGCCTCGGCCTTTGGCACGCTCGTCTTTTCGGCGACGGCCGCGACCAGATCGTTCTTGTTCATAGGTCCTCGCGGTTCATGTTGGGAGGTGACGGAAAATGGGGCGGATCGCCCCCGGGAACTTCGGGCCGGGAATGTAAGGGCTGTCGCCGCCCTGTCAAAGGAAATCGGCGGATTTCTGCGATTGGTGCCTCTGGATAACACTAGGGGTCGTCGGATAACCCAGACGACCCCCAGCTTGCGGCATGTTTTCTAGGCGTGATTAATGGGCAACCACGCCATCACGGTCTTCGGCCTCGCCGCCCTTGGCGGGGCGATGGGGCTCATCGATCGGCTCTTCCCATGTCACCGCGACCGGCGGTCGAACCAGCGCCTTGGCCAGGACCTCATCGACGGTGCCGACCGGGATGATGTTCAGACCTTTGAGGACATTGTCGGGGATTTCCGCCAAATCCTTCTCGTTTTCGCTCGGAATCAGCACGGTCTTGATGCCGGCGCGCAGTGCGGCCAGCAGCTTTTCCTTGAGGCCGCCGATCGGCAGCACGCGGCCGCGCAGCGTGACTTCGCCGGTCATGGCGACCTCGCGCCTGATGGGGATTCCCGTCAAAACCGACACGATCGCGGTGGTCATGGCGACGCCCGCCGAAGGCCCGTCTTTCGGGGTCGCACCCTCGGGGACGTGAACGTGGATGTCACGCTTGTCGAAGGTGGGCGGCGTGACGCCGATCGACAGCGAGCGCGAACGCACATACGAGCGCGCGGCATCGATCGATTCCTTCATCACGTCGCCGAGTTTGCCGGTCGTCTGCATGCGGCCCTTGCCGGGCAGCATGACGGCTTCGATCGTGAGCGTGTCGCCGCCGACTTCCGTCCAAGCAAGGCCCGTGACGACGCCGACTTGGTCTTCGCCCTCCATCTCGCCGAAGCGGAACTTGCGGACGCCCGCGTACTTCTCGAGGTTTTTCGGTGTGATCGTGACCGACTTCGATTTCTTGGAGACGATTTCGCGCACCGCTTTGCGCGCGAGGCCCGCGAGTTCGCGTTCCAGGTTACGAACGCCGGCTTCGCGCGTGTAATACCGGATGAGGTCGAGCAGACCTGCGTCGGTGATCGACCACTCGCCTTCTTTCAGCGCGTGCGCCTCGATCTGCTTCGGCAGAAGGTGACGCTTGGCGATCTCGGCCTTTTCGTCCTCGGTGTAGCCGGGGATGCGGATGATCTCCAT
>JBGOVA010000161.1:0-10500 GCA_041477875.1 Micropepsaceae bacterium
AAGTCGCCGCGCAGCTCTACACGGCATCGGCGCTCGTCATCGACGAGGCGAACGAGACGGAGCGCGGCTACCTGGCGACGCTTGCGGAGCGGATGCATCTCGATCAGACCTTCGTGGCAGAACTGTCGCGTCAGATGAAAGCTCTATGAAGCTTCAGGCCTATCTCGACCGCATCAAGTTCGAGGGGCGCGCGCGGCCCGATGCGGACACGCTCAAGCGTCTGCATCGCGGTCACGTCGAGAACATTCCGTACGAGAATCTCGATGTGCAGTTCAAGCGCGAGGTCAGCCGCGATCCGGCCGCGATCTTCGACAAGCTCGTCACGCGGCGGCGCGGCGGGTGGTGTTACGAAATGAACGGGCTCTTCAGCTGGGCGCTCGACGAGGTCGGCTTCAGGCATACGCGCATGGCGGGCGGGGTCGTGCGCGCGTTGCGCGGCAAGTTAATGTTACCACCCTCAGGCGCACAGTTTGCGCCTCTTAAGGGTTCCGCGTTATTGCTGAAGCATGACGCATCAGGATTTCTACGTCAGGTTTCTCGTCGCGCTTGCGATCGGGCTTGCGGTCGGTATCGAACGCGGCTGGAAGCAGCGTGAACAGCCGTCCGGCAAACGTGAAACCGGGATCCGCACCTTCGCCATTTTGGCGCTGATCGGGTTCGGCGCGGGCATCGGGCTCGAGAAGTTCGGGCCGATTTTTGCCGCGGCTGTCGCGGCGGGTGTCGTCGCGATCGTAGCGATCGCCTATGCGGTCGAGCTGTCGAGCGAGAACAGCGACCGGGGCGCGACGACCGAAGTGGCCGCGGTCCTCACGTTCGTCCTCGGGGCGCTGTCGGGGGTGGGCGAGCTTCTTGCCGCGGGGGTGACGGCCGTCACTTTGGTCGCGCTCCTCGACTACAAAGAAGAGCTGCACGGATTCCTCAAACGCGTCGATCGGCTGGAGCTGACGGCTGCGGTCAAACTGTTGCTCGTCTCCGTCGTGCTGTTGCCGGTGCTGCCGGACGAAGGCTTCGGGCCGGGCCGGGTGCTCAATCCGCACGAGTTGTGGTGGGCAGTGGTAGTCATCGCGACGCTGGGCTTTGCCGGCCATGTGGCAATAAAAGCCGCGGGTGCCCGGCGCGGCGCCTTGTTCATGGGGCTGATGGGCGGATTGCTTTCATCGACGGGCGTTACTCTGACCGCGTCGCACGCGTCGAAGGGGGAGGAGGGCGCTTCGCTGCCGCTCGCCGGATCCATCGCAACCGCTCAGGCCGTGATGTTCGTGCGTACCGGCGTTTTGGTGAGCGTGATGAACGCCGCTTTGCTCGATCACATCATTTTTGCGCTTGCAGCCGGCGCGATCGCCGCCGTCGCAGGCGCCTTGTTCCTGACGTGGCAGGCGCGCGCGCAGAAACTCGACAGCAAATTGCCTAGCGTTTCGCCCGACATGCTGGGCGCAGCGATTCAATTCGTCGCGGTGGTTGCCGTCGTTCTTGTCATCTCGCACTACGCTCAAGAGCTTGCGGGGAATGCGGGTGTTATCGTGAGCGGATTGCTGTCGGGTGCGGTGGATGTCGATGCGGCAACGGTGTCGGCGAGCAGGCTCTCAGGGGCTCAGTTGCAGGCGGTATCCGCGTCGGCCGCGGGCGCGAGCATCTGCGTGGCGCTCGCAGCAAATAGTTTCGTGAAGGCGGGAATTGCGTACGCGCTGGGGAGCCGCGCTCTGGCGTGGCCCGCGGTCGCGGTTCTTGTCGCCTCCGCCGTTGCCGTGTTGCTGAGCCTTGCCGTTACAGTTTGGTTGCAAGCGGGCGCTTAAGCCCAGAAACGAAATCGGCGTGCGGTCAGGGAACCGCACGCCGGAGTGCAAGAAGATTTCGTTGTCGTTCTACGAGATAACCTTGAGCCTATCGGCTGAGATGCGCCCGTCGCGGCCGGGCGAAACCTCGAAGCTCAATTTCTGTCCTTCCGCAAGGCCCTGGAGGCCGGAACGCTGAAGAGCCGTGATGTGAACGAACACATCCTTGCCCCCGCCATCCGGCGCGATGAAGCCATAGCCTTTGGTGGTGTTGAAAAATTTGACAACGCCAGTCGTCATTCCGTCCATTCCTTCATAGATACACGGCCGCGCCGCGGACTGTCCGCGGGCGTACCAAATGCGCTTGACTTATCCTGCTGGAGGTGTCGGCGGGACGCGAAACCAACGCCGTTTGGAAATCGTCGGCAAGCTGCGGCACGTCTTCATGCACTCGTCTTTCGGCAAAGCCAGTCGCGAGCGAAAAGATGGCCGCTGGCCCTGGGCCGCGCAAGAGATAATCCGGGATTGTGTGACCACCTTACGGGGCACTTGACTAAATCAAATCATTTGTTCTCGCGCCGCTATGATTAAGCGCGGCGACTTTTGTCCGTGTGCAGATTAATTCGATTTAACCAGCGCCCGGCAAGGGCGCGATGGGCGGTGCCGCAAGCAACGCGAGACCCATGATCAACAGGATCAAACCGCCGGTCAGACTCAATCCCCAATAGGTCCACAACAACCAACCGTCCATGGTTCCCGCAAGGCGCAATGCGATGTTGCGCGCACCCGACGCAAGCACAGCCAGAACGGCGACCGTGATCGCGGTGCCCAGCGACATCGCCGCCGTGGCCAAGACGCCGAAGAAGAACACGCCCTGCGCGAGTGCGAACAAGAGCACCAAGACGGCGCCCATGCACGGGCGCATGCCGACAGCGGCGACGACGGCAAAGCCCTTGCGCCAGCTCGTGTCATCTTCGGGCGCCACAAGCGTCCGGTCGTGCTCGTGTTCGTGATGGTGATCGTCGTGATCGTGGGTGCGATCGTGCGCGTGATGGTGCGCATGCGTGTCGCGGCCGGCGATGATGCTTCGCACGGTCTGCACGACGAGATAGCCGCCAATGCCGGCGATCATCGCATAGCTCGCCATCTCGAGGACGGTCGCGACGTCGGCGACCTCGCGGCTGATGAAGCCGAGCAGCGCGGCCAGTATGCCGACGGCCGATATCGCGGTCACGCCTTGGGTGGCGGCGGAGAGGAAGGACAGAATGATGCCGCGACGCACGGCGCGCTCGTTGCCGACAAGATAAGCCGCGATCACCGCTTTGCCGTGGCCAGGTCCCGCCGCGTGAACGACCCCGTAGAAGAAAGACAAGCCGAGAAGCCAGAATGCGGCGCGGAACGAACCTTCGTCTTTGACCGCGTGGACGGCCTTTGCCAAGCCTCGGTAGAGATCGCCTTGCACGTGCTGAACATAGGCGAGCAGACTTCCCCACCACGATGGCTCGAGCGGCGCATCGCCGGGGCTCGGCGGCATCGGCAAAGGTTGTGCGCCGGCGGCCGATGCGAGGAGCAGAACGACCAAGACGGCGAGCGCCGAAGTGCGCGTCACGGCATCTTGCCGACGGCGCAGGTGATGTCGACGACCGCGGCGCTGGTCGAGTTCAAGACGTCGGTGGTCGGCGCCGTCATCTTGACCGACTGCGCCAGGTTCAACGCGCCGGCGCGCGTGCTGTCGACCTTGCGCAGGGCGAAACTGCAGCTCTTGGGTGCCGCGCCGGTGAAGACGACGCCGTTCGATTCCGTGGGCGCGATGTCGATGTAGTAAGTGGGGTCGAAGCTCGAATAGCGGATCTTGGTGGTGGCGGGATTGACGGGCTTGGCCAGCGGCAATCGGAAGACGAATGTCAGCTGACCCTTGTCGAATACTGCCTTGGCGTTGGTGGGCGCGCCGGTGTCGGCAAGCTTGCCGCCGGTCTCGATGTACATGAAGTAGCGATAGTCCTTCAGGTTCTTGGCATAGGTGTTCGCGAGGTCCTGAAGCTCGTTCGCATCGAATTTCTTGTTGTTGTTCTTGTCGATGCCGTCGGTCGCGAACTGGCTGTAGAACTCGTCGAAGGTCCACGATACGCCGATGGAGTCGACCACGCCCTTGTCGGTGAAATTCACGGAGGAGCGCATGTCGATCCAGACATGGGGATGGGCCTCGGCGGCGGACGGCAACAACAGCAGGGCCAAGGCGGATAGGAGGGCGAAGCGAGGCATGGCGCAAAATAGCGCAAAGCGGGGAGGGCGCCAAACGGGCCGCGACATCATTCCCATCCGAAGCCGCCGCCCAAAGCTTCAGCGTCCGGCCGTCCGCCTCGAGTTTGCGCACCACATCGGTGAAGTCCATACAATCGCCCGAGGCTGCAACTGCACGTGCCCGCCTCGTGAGCGCGTCTTTGCGTGCGCGGCCTGTGGTGGGTTTCGTTGCCATGGCTAGGCGGCGATGGGCTTGATCAACTCGCGACCGTCCGGCGCCTTCGCCTGCCGCCATTTGACCCTGGCGTGGATGAAATCGGAGCTAATGCGGTACCGGTTGCTGGACGTCTTCCGTTGGCGGATTAGCCTTCGGTTGCACCGGACCCTTTGACCCGCCACCGGTCGCCACGCCCCCCGTTCCCAGTGGTACGTGTGTGCTGCTTGAGGTTCCGTAACACGCAGCGTAGGCGCCTTGGAGCTCACCGACCTGACACCCTACTTGAATCCCAATGGCGCAGGCTCCGGGGCCGGTGGTATCGAAGGTCAACTTGCCACCTTCGTGTCGGCGGCCGCCGGGATCGTAGGCGACACAGGTGCACGTACATTGCCAGGTGAGCTTCTTTGGTTTCGCCATCGAAGGCTCGGCAAGTCCGACCAGCACTGCGAGTCCTACAGTCCCAATGAGAAACAATTGGTTCACGGGCGCTCCTCCTGTGACGGCGTCTGCGAAAACATCGACGGGACGTTTATTCTTGCTCGACCTGGGCCGAACCGCGCGCGAGTTATTCCCGCCGCCGACCGGTCTCGTATTTCCATATTAGTATAGGGACGGTTGGGTTGCACCGTGAAAGATTGCGCGGTCAAGAGGGCTCGCCTCTGTCCGTGCCCGGTAAGCGCGCGGCCTGTCGGCTTCCTTGCGGTGACAATCCGCGTAGTGCGACCACATTAGAATATCGTCATTCACTGCCGACAAACTCAACACACCGACATCGTGTGTGAAATCCCAAGCGAGCTGCTGATTCATTGCCTCGACGTTCCGGTCCAAGATTTCTGGATGAGACCGTATGATCCGGAAGCTATTGACCTTGCGTTCGCGGTCCGGATCATCAACCAGTAGCTTATCGAAATGCGCTACTAATTCGTCCTCGCTGGTTTCGAGGGAAAACACTGGCAGGCAGTCGAACGGATCGTTGAACGACGCCGGGGTCGAAAAAAGGAACTCACGGCGCAGTAACGATGCGCTTACGTATCCGAGTCCATCCCCGCTCAGAGAGCGAAATTTGTAGAGGTGTGCCGGCTTGCTTTCTGCGACGTTCGACATGCGCGCATGTTAGCGCGAGTCGGCTACGCCTTTGCGAACCTTCAAGCCCGCGTTCCGTACTGAGGAAAAGCAACCGCCGGGGGAATTAGAACCGGTCCGGCGGCGGTGGTCTGTGTCATTCTTACGCCTTCACGCATTCCAACACAGGAGGCTCGCGTGAGCGGAACGATCAAATTTGACGGCGATGCGCCATTCGAGTTTTCGAGAATAGCTCAAAGCGCTTCGGCGGTCTCCGCGGGCAATGTGGTAGTCGTGACTTTCAAGTTTTTGCCCGACCACGGATCGGAGCAAGTACCGGTCCGCGTTCGAATGATCGGCAGGGTGGCGAGCGATCTCGCCCAAGAACTCGGCGCAGAAGGAATGAAGGCCGAAGCGGCAGGCAAAAGGCGGGGCGGCTAGCGCTGTCAGCCAATGTCGGCGCCATCTGCTTCACATTGTAGTAGGCATCGAGCGCAATTTTCTTTTTCGTCGCGAGGCTGTGCGGAGTCCTCGCATTCGGCCTTTTCGTTTTGGGATGGGTCAGTGCTTGCTTAGAAAGTCGGCGCAATCTTCCAATGTCGCATTGTAGGCGAAGTGGCAGCAGCCGAACACGACGGCGTTTCTGTAGATGTCGACGAGGTGGTAGAGGCCACGTGTGGGGTCATCTTCACGACGCGCTCGGGACTTGCTATCGCGCGCCAGCAATGTTGCGGCTTTGGTGGTGATGTGGCGGATGGGGTGAGATTCGAACTCACGGAGGGGGTAAACCCTCGCCGGTTTTCAAGACCGGTGCCTTAAACCACTCGACCACCCATCCGGCGCAAGGACGTCAACGAGTTAGCACTCGGTGCAGCCGCCCTCAAGTCGTCCCGTGGTACACGATTGGCACAAGCCGATTCAGGCAGCGGTCTTGTCCCGTGCCAAAGCAGATCAGCGACATAAGGGCGGCACGAAGCGTGGCCGCTCGCCCTTCCATCTTCGGAAGGGAAAGGGGAGTTACTCTTCGTCCGCTTGCGCCTCTGCCTCGGGCTCGTCGAGCAATGCGGGTTCGTCGCTTGGTTCGGGTTGGTCGCGCGGCGCCGGCTTTGCGGCCTCGGCAATAACAGCGGCCGGTTTCTTCTTGCTCGCGCGCGGCTTCTTCGGCGGGGGGTTGGCGAGTTTGAAGGCGCGGCGATCGGCGAGTTCGGTTTCGATCACCGGCAGGAGTTCGATCGCGGCGGTGCGCTGCACGACCGAACCTGAGTCCTTCAGGCGGAGCGCATTGGCGTTGAGCGTTGCGAGCGCGTCGTCCGTCATTTGCGGCACGCGATCGCGCAGGTCGAACACGATGGGCGCCACGACCGGCGCCGCGCGCGAGGACTTTTGTACGTTCTTGCTCATACGATCAACTCAAACTCCAGCTCAGTGAAGACAAGAAAGGCGGCGAAGCGTTGCCGCTTCGCCGCCGTTTTCAACCTCGGGCGGCCGAAGCCACCCAACGGCGCCTTGTTATTCGGCGCGCAGATTGACGGCCTTTGCGCCACGCGCATCGGCTTCGGAGTCGTAGGTCACGCGTTGGCCTTCGGACAACGTGCGCAGACCCGCGCGCTCAACCGCAGTGGCGTGGACGAAGATGTCCTTGCCGCCGCCGTCGGGCGAGATGAATCCAAAACCTTTGGTGGCATTGAAGAACTTGACCGTACCGGTCGCAGACATGAGATGTTTCCTTGAAGCAAATGGTTCCGCCCTGGCAACATGCCACGACGCTGTGAAAAGCTTGGCGATCGTCGGAGAAGGGTTGGGAACCGTTTTGCGCGAGAAACGCGCTGTCGTGCGCGCCATCGCGATTCTTGGTCCGCACTTCACAAATGTGCAGCCGTCACGAGCGAGGATATAGGCGTGCGCGGCCCAACAATCAATGAAGATCGCCGAAACGGCCGCGCCGCGCCCTTAAATCGCGACCCCTAGAGCAGATCGAACAACGGTTCGAGCAGGTTTGTCGCCCTGATTCCCGCCCACACGGTGACCCCCGTGATGGCGAGCGAGACGAGCGCCGCGGCGAGGCCAATGCAGAGGAGCACGCCGTCCTCTTCGAGATAGGCGAGCGAGAGCAGCATGATGACCAGCGCCGGGATGATGTGGCTGAACGGGAAGGGCCAGATCAGCGTGGGCGCCAATGCCAGAACGACCACGCCGACGACGCGCTTGGTCGTTTGAAAAGGCGTACGCCAGCGCGGGCGGATGAAGCGTTCGACCCGCTTCAAGGCGGCAGCGGCGCGCCGCGCGACGGCCGCCAAGCGCGCTGTCGAGATGCGGCGCGAGGCGATGAAATGCGGCAGCGCGGGGCTCTCGCGCGCCAGCATCATCTGAATGGCAGGATAGGCGAGCAAGAAGCCGATGAAGGTCGATCCACCGGGGATCAGCGCGATGAGCCCCATCAGCAGCATGACAAAGCCGAACGAGCGTTCGCGCAGTTCGCCGATGAGCCAATCGAGCGTCACGTGTTCGGCCGGCGCCCGGCTCAGCAGACCCTCAAGCACGACCGACGTTGGAACATGCGACGGTAGGTTTGACGTCATCGGTAGATTCTTGACCGGGCTCGTTTGCGCTGGCGGGGCGCCAATGCCTGGAGGGACGGTATGGGAAGCGTGGCGTTTAGGCTAGGTTGGTTTCGCGCTTGCCGGCCGGGGCCGAAGCGCGCATGCATACGAGCGACGCATGATCATAGGGGGTGGAGCGATGCACGTTTTCCTGTTGACCGTCGGTATCGCGGCGGCGGTCGGCGCCGGCGTGTCGGAGTTCGAGGCGGGCCTCATTCCGAAGGCGCAGAGCGAGATCGGCGCGGCGTGCGACGCGAAGCCTGCGATCTCCGTCACGTGGGACGATTTCGGCGACGATGCGGATGCCGCCGCGGGGCTGGTCGACGGCGGGCTCGGATTCTTGAGCAGCGCGCTCGGCGAGGTTTGCAAGGACGCCGCGTTGAAGGGCGAAGTCGGAAAACAGATTTCCAAGATCGTGTTGAGCCAAGCGTACGGCACGGCCGATCCGGTCGTCTATCTCACGCAACGCACGCTGCATATCGAGTATCTATGGATGAAGGGGCAGCCCGGCCCCGACGCCGCGTTCGTGCGCGACGAGATCGCGTCGCGGCTCAAAGGCGAGGAAGCGGAAGCGCCCTAACCGCGGCCCCGTTCGAGCAGCAACAGCTGGCGGCATTCGCCGGGGAGCGCGTCGAGCTTGAGCGCGGTTTCCGGCTTGTAGGGCGTAGGGCCCTCCTTCGTCCACGACGTGTCCTTGAACCACGACGCGAGTTCCGACCCGCAGCCGTCGCCTTCGGGCGGCGGGTCTTGGGGCGCGCAGCTCGTGCTGCCGGCGGGGCAGGCGAGGCGCACATGCATGTGCTCCGTGTGGCCGCGCCAGGGGCGGATCTTGCGCAGCCACTCGCGCGCGCCGGGCGGCGTACGCTGGCAGAGCGCGCGCTTGATCGGCGGCGAGACGAAGATGCGCTCGACCTCCGGCGCTTCGGCCGCGCGCTTGAGCATCGCATATTGCGCGGCGCCGAAGCGGTTCGGGTTCACCTTGAGCTTGTCCATGTCGACCATCGTCGGCGGATCGAAGACTTCGAGTTCGTTGCCGACGAGGCGGCGCATCGGAATGGGCGTCAGCCAGATATCGGCATCGAGGCCCACCTGATGCGAATTGTGGTCGCTGGGCAGAGGTCCGCCGCGGGCTTGCGCGAGATCGCCGACCAAGAGGCCGCGCCAGCCGTCTGCCGCCACTTCGTCGGCGAGTCTCTCGACGAAGCGGATGAGGGTCGGATGGCCCCAGGCGCGATTGCGCGAAGGGTTCAAGACCTGCCAATGCGGCGCGTCGAGGGGCAGCTGCTGTGCGCCCGAAATGCAGCCGCGCGTGTAGGCGCCGTAAACGCGCGGCGCGCCTGAGGTCGGGTTTGCGACTGCGGCGAATTGTTCCGCGGCGGGGGCGGTGTCGCTGAGCGCGGGCGGGGGCGATGCGGGCGGTCGTTCGCCGACGGGCGGCGGCGGGCTCTGGCCGCAGGCCGTGAGAAAGGCGGTTAAACACAGAGCGCGCAGGACTCGCTTTGTTGCGTCGACCAAGGACAGCACTCCGATTCTCGCGGGGTCTTCGAGCATAGTCGGTGCTGTTCGTGGCGGAAGCTTGGCGGGTTGCAAATCGTGGGGCGGCGCCTCACATCACTGACAGGAATGCGGGGGTAGCCAGGGTTGCGGCCATGGGCTACAACCCGCGGCCTTCGCGTAAGCCCGCGCCGCCCAAGCCTCGAGTAGACAAGACCGATCATGTTCGCCGTCCTGATCACCATCCATGTCGTCGCCTGCAGCGCGATGATCGTGACGATTCTCCTGCAGCGCTCTGAAGGCGGCGGATTGGGCCTGGGCACGGGCGGGGGTGTCGGCGGGTTGATGACGGGACGAGGCGCCGCGAACGCGATCACGCGCACGACCGCGATGTTCGCGGCGATCTTCATCACCACGTCGATTGCGCTCGCCGTGATGGCGAAAACCACGCACACCACGAATCCACTTCAGCCGTCGAGCGGCGGCCCGCTGTCGACGGCGCCGCTCGCGCCGCTTCAAGGCGGCGCGGGTCCGCTGCTTCCGACCACGCCGCCCGCGGGTGGCACTGCGCCCGCGTCGCCAACGCCGGCGCCGACGACACCGTCAGCGATTCCCGTTCCAACCGCGCCGGCGCCCGCCGCGCCCGCACCCGCCGCACCCACGGGCGCACAGCCTGCGCCACAACCTTCGACGCCAGCGACGCCGAATTAGCGCCGAAATCCGCGTTCGTTAACGTGCCTCGCTCTCGTGAAACTGCGTTGCACGAGAGCGCAGAATTTTTGCTTGTTGGTTCACGCCTTTGCTGATTATGGTGCAAGTCCATGGCGCGGTTTATCTTCATTACCGGCGGCGTGGTTTCATCCCTCGGCAAAGGTCTCGCATCGGCGGCTCTCGGCGCGCTTCTTCAAGCGCGCGGGTTCAAAGTCCGACTCCGTAAACTCGATCCGTATCTGAACGTGGATCCGGGGACCATGTCCCCGTATCAGCACGGCGAAGTCTACGTCACCGACGACGGGGCGGAGACCGATCTCGACCTCGGTCACTATGAGCGCTTCACCGGCGTGCCCTCGCGGCGCAGCGACAACGTCACCACCGGCCGCATCTATTCCACCGT
>JBGOVA010000181.1:0-9031 GCA_041477875.1 Micropepsaceae bacterium
AAGTAGCGCAAGCTCGCCGTCGCGCCGATGAGGACGGCGCTCATGTTCGCGTCCTGCATCAGTGCGCGCAATGCGGCGAGGCGCGTCTGGCGTTCGGCGGTGCCGATCGGGGCCGGTTTTACTGGGGCGGGCATGGCGATCCTTCGCTATTGTCGGCGCATTCTAGCTTTGCAATGGTCCCGCGGCCAAACAATGTCAGATGAGAACGACGAGGAAGCGAGCACGCTGATCGGGCGCGTCAAGCGCTACTCCGGCGTGACGACGGGCTTGGCGGGCGTCGCTGTGCGCGGCGCGGGGCGCTGGCTCGGCGGCCGGGGCGTGATGGGCGCGGACAATGCGCGCGACATCGCCCGCATGCTGGGCTCGTTGCGCGGGCCGTTGATGAAGGTGGCGCAGGTCGCGGGCACGCTGCCCGATGTGTTCCCGCCGGAGTTTGCGGCGGAGCTTGCGAAGCTGCAAAGCGACGCGCCGGAAATGGGCGCGGCCTTCGTGCGCCGGCGCATGGCGGCCGAGCTCGGGCGCGACTGGCAGGCGAAGTTCAAGTCGTTCGATCTCAAGGCCGCGCATGCGGCGTCGCTCGGCCAAGTGCATCGCGCGCTTGGGCATGACGGGCGCGTGTTGGCGTGCAAGCTGCAGTATCCCGACATGCAGTCGGCGGTTGAAGCCGATCTCGCGCAGTTGAAGACGATCCTTGCACTGCAGCGCGCGGCGGAGCGCAAATTCGACACGAGAGAGATTGCCGAGGAGGCGGCCGAGCGTGTGCGCGAGGAACTCGACTACGTGCGCGAGGCTGCGCATATGCGGTTGTTTCGCGTGATGCTGCAGGGGCACGCGCGTATCGCGGTGCCGGAACCCGTGGAGGCGTTGTCGACGCGGCGGCTCTTGACGATGACGTGGCTCGAGGGCGTGCCGTTTCGCGCGGCGCTGACGCGGCCGCAAGACGAGCGCGATGCGATTGCGCGCGCGCTTTATGACGCCTGGTGGGTGCCGCTCTATCGTTTCGGCGTGGTGCACGGAGATGCGCATCTCGGCAATTACACCGTGCGCGGCGACGGCGGGATCAACCTCCTCGACTTCGGTTGCGTGCGCATCTTTCCGCCGCGCGTCGCGCAGGCGTTGGTCGATCTCTATCGCGCGCTAGTCGCGGGCGACGAAGCGCTGGCGGCGAAGGCTTATGCCGGCTGGGGTTTTGGCGATGTCACGCCGGACCTCGTGGCGAAGATGAACGTGTGGTCGCGCCTCGTCTTTGGGCCGCTGCTTGAGGACCGCGCGCGCACGGTCGCCGGCGACGGCAGCCTCTTTGCCGAAGGGCCGCAACAGATCTGGGCATTGAAGCAACGCCTGCGCGAGGGCTCGACCGTGCGCCCGCCGCGCGAGTTCGTCTTCATCGCGCGCGCGATCGTGGGCATCGGTGCCGCCATGGTCCATCTCGATGCCAAGCTCAATTGGCACCGCATGTTCGAAAATCTGATCGATGGCTTCGATGTGAACAGCGTTGCCGAGCGTCAGGCGCGGGCGCTCAAGGCGGCAGCGGTTACATGAAGAACAGCCACGTCACCAGCGCGAAGCAAGGCAGCAGGATCAGCGCGGACCAGACCATGTAGCCGAAGAAGCTCGGCATCTTGATGCCGGCTTCCTCGGCGATCGCTTTGACCATGAAGTTGGGGGCGTTGCCGATATACGTGTTGGCGCCCATGAAGACGGCGCCGGCGGAGATGGCGGCGAGCGTTTCGACCAGATCGGTCATCAGATGTTGCGGGTCGCCGCCGGCGGCGTTGAAGAAGACGAGATAGGTCGGGGCGTTGTCGAGGAAACTCGAGAGGCCGCCGGTCAGCCAGAAATACATCGCGTTGTTGGGCTCGCCGCTCGCTCCGGTGAGGAGCGTCAAGAGAGGTGCGAAGGCGCCGTCCGGGCCTGCGCGCAGCATCGCGATCACGGGCACGATGGTGACGAAGATGCCGGCGAAGAGTTTCGCGACTTCGGCGATCGGCCCCCAGGTGAAGTCGTTGCCGGCGCGGTAGGCTTGAGGTGTGAACAGCAACGAGAAGGCGGCAAGCCCCAGGAGCAGGATGCTGCGCGCGATGTCGGGGACGGGGACGGTGATGCCTTGCACATGGACGGCGGCGTCCGTTTTCCAGAAGGCGGAGGCCAAGATCACGACCGGCACGGCGACGAGCAGAACGATGTTCAGCCAGCCCTTGAGCTCGACGCGCGGCGCGTCGGGCCACGGGGTTTCGGGTTTGGCGCCGTCGGCGCGGCCGGTCAGCACGCCGTCGAGCAGAAAGAATGCGGCAAGGAGAATGCCCGATAGCAGCAGCGTCTTGCGCCACAGGTGCTCGGCCGGCCAGAAGAAATCGATGCCCTTGAGGAAGCCCAGATAGAGCGGCGGATCGCCCAACGGGGTCAGCGAGCCGCCGATGTTCGACACCAGGAAGATGAAGAAGATAACGACGTGGGCGTTGTGCTTGCGGCCGGCGTTGGCGCGCAACAGCGGGCGGATGAGCAGGACCGACGCGCCCGTCGTTCCGGCGAGGCTCGCGATTCCTGTGCCGACGGCAAGCAGGGCCGTGTTGGCGAACGGCGTGGCGCGGATGCGGCCATCGAGAAAGACGCCGCCCGAAATCACGTAGAGCACGAACAGCAGGATGATGAAGGGCACGTAGTCGAGCAGCATCACGTGCAGGAACTCGAAGGCTGCGAGTTCGCCGCCGTAGAGAACGGCGAACGGTGCCAAGAACGCGAGCGCCCAAAGGGCCGAGATCTTTCCATAGTGGCGATGCCACAGATGCGGCATCGCCAACGGCATGATCGCGATCGACAGGAGGAGACCCACGAACGGCACGGCCCACAGCGCGCCGAGCGTCGCGCCGTCAAGATGCGGTGCGCCGTCTTGCGACGCGAATGCAGGGGTTGCCGACGCGGCGAGCGAGAGCGCGCCCAAGCCGGCATGGCGAAGGTGGCGATCGAGCATGAATCCCCCCGGTGGCCGCAGTGGTAGCGGTTGGCGCGGCCGCAGTGCAATTCGGGAAGCGGATGGGTTCCGCGCCTGCGCGAGTGTGCGCCGACGAATTGTTTCCGCACGATGAGCTTGTGGATTGAGTTGTGGATGATGCGCCGATGAAGGATGGGAAATGCAATCGGGCGTTGTTTTTGAGGTCGATTGAAGACTTCCCGCCCTATCTTGATTGCGTAAACGCGCGTACTTAGCTTCGTATCACTCGACTCAGGGGAGCGGCTTGTCTTGATCAGCGACGATATTGATGCAGTACAGATCGTCGCGCGCGTCGTGGGCGCGTATGTTTCGAACAACCGCGTCGTGGCGCCGGAACTGCCGGGGCTGATCCTGTCGGTTCATCAGACCGTGGCGACGTTGAGAAACGGTGGCGGCAGCGCACCCGCCGAAGCGCTCAAGCCGGCCGTGTCGGTGAAGCGGTCGGTCACGGACGAGTACCTCATCTGTCTGGAGGATGGCCTCAAGTTCAAGTCGCTGAAGCGGCACTTGCGGACGTCCTACGCTTTGACGCCCGAACAATACCGCGCCAAATGGAACCTGCCGCACGACTATCCGATGGTGGCGCCGAAATACGCGGAGCATCGCTCGAAACTCGCGAAGGCGATCGGGTTGGGACGCAAGCGCGCGGGCGGCAAGCGGCGGTAGCGCGCCCCTCGCCCTTCCATCTTCTGGAAAGAGAAGGGTTGGTTAGGCCGCGCGCGAGCTGCTCTTGGATTTGGCTGCCGACGCGGGACGAACTTCGCCGCTGAGCGCCGCGAGTTTCGTGCGCTCTTCTTCGTTCAGCGGCGGGCTGTTGGTCAGGATCAGGCGGTCGGCGAGGGCGCGGCGTTCCTGCGCGTCGCCGTTGAACTTCAGGATGTGGATATCGGTCGCGCCCGACAGAAGCGCGTCGGCGGCGATTTCGTTGAACGAGAGGCGCGCGCTCAGGTCGGCGCTTTCGCCGATGTAGAGGGCTTGCCATTCGCCGGCGCGGTGGCGGGCGTAGATGAACATGCCGGGTTTGCGCGGGGCGCCCTCGCCTAAGCCCATGATCTGGAACGACAACAGCTCGGCGCCGTCTTCGCCTACAAGGCTGAGTGGCCACCGATGAGATGTCTCACGTTCTAGTTGCGGTACCGCCTTGCTCCGCACCACGGAGGCTAGAAACTTGTGGAGAAAGGGCAAAGGCATCGCGTCACCACCGCTTTTCGGCGTGTCCGCACACGCCTCTGGTGCAGATCTGCTTGATCCGCAGCTCGAATCACCAGTGCGATGTTAGTCGGTGCTCGCTCTTTCGCTAAGATGTTTGACGCAACCCACCGTATTTAGTGGGTGTGGCGAATCGGATTCATAACAACCCAAATATTTCAACTCAGGATAAATTGAAAAAGGAAAGCGCTTCTGCGATGCTTATCCGCAACAAATGGGGGGTCTCCACACCGGCTTAGTTAATGGGGAGCTGGTGGGGACTGGGGCGTCGATCCAATAGGTCGTACATGCGTGACGTGCTCGCAGTCGCCAGCGTGATTGTGCTGGCGTTGGGTCTTGGGGGGACGGCGGCGTATATGAGCGTCGACCTGTCGCCGCCTGGGCTTGAGCTTATCCGTCCGCCGAAACCCGCCGTCGCCGAACGCATCAAACGCGAAGAAACGCAGCGCGCCGCCCAAGCGGAAGCCAGCGAGTGCAAGTACTGCGTTGCGGTGGCCGAGCTTGCAAACACCTTCTCGCGCCGCGCCGACACCGCGCGCCGTCATGCCGCCGCGCTGCGTGCAGCGCTGCCGCAAGTCAGCGACGAAACCGATCAAACCGCCGGACGCCTCGAGGAGTTGAAAGCCGCGCAGGTCGCCGCGACGCATGCGGAGGCCGCGGCCGTGGTGCTCACGGGTTGGGCGAGCCGCTGTTCCGCCGAAGACATCTGCAAGGCGCCGCCCGTTCGCACGGCTGCGTCTTGCGCGACAAACGGCGATCCGCGGCCGGCGGCGGCGCTGTTGATCGCGATGTCGGTGCGCAACGCCGCGCAAGCCTGCGCGAGCGCATCGTGTCCCTCCGTCGATTGCAAGGCGTCCGCCGGCTTGCATGCGGATATCGGCCAGATCGAAAACGCGTTGGACCAGATCGGCGCGCGCGTGGGCGCCGCCGGTCAGACGAGCGCCGCGCAATTGCCCGTCGGTCCTTCGACGTTGAAAGCCGAACTGACGCGCATCACCGACGAAGCGAGCTATGTGGCGAAGATGGTGCCGCTCCTGCTCGACGACAGTAAAGTGAAGGTGGGTGAAAAGCAGCTGCCCAAGCTTGCGCCCGAGATGGTGGACGAGCGCGCGGTTTCCGCGGCCCAGCTTGCAACCGTGATGGAGCAAGCCGCCGCCGTCACCGACAACAGCTTGCCCAACGATCCGCGCAACGAGGCAGCGTGGCGCTTGAAGTCGCTCGCGACCAACATGGCCGAACTCGGCAAGGGTGCGCAGGGGCTTGCGGGCAGCGGCTCGGCGAATTGGGAGCGGGTCGCGGATTCGCTCGGCGGCGCGTTGCTCGATCTGGCGCGGCTGCAAGCGATGCTCGACCGCGTGAGCAAGACGCAAGCGCCGGCCGAAGGCTGCGACGGTTCGGTCGCGTCGGCGGCGCGGCAATTGCGCGAGGCGGCGGCGATGCTCGATCTTTGCCGCATGCGTTCGGCCTGCGTCGGGCGCGGCCAGGGCGGCGCGGTGCAGGTCTCGACGGGCGACATCAACGCAACGTTCGAACGCGCGAAGACGGCGGCGGAAGCGTTGGCCGTCAACGAAATCGGCGAGCAGTCCGCCGTCCAAGTTTCCGACAGCACGGTTCAACCGAGCCCGATCGACATGCTGCGTTCGAAGGGCGTTTGCCGGCGCGCGGGCGAGCTGCGCGAAGCGGCCGTGGCCGCGCCTGCCGTTGCCGAGGCCGTGGCGCAAGCGGCGGTACCGCCGACGATGACGCCCGCAATCGGCATTCTGGCGCCGCAAGACGTGGTGGCGGGCGCCGTGCAGGCCGCCGTCGAAACACCGGCCCCCAGTGACAGCGTCGCGCCGGCGGACAATCTCGTGCAAGCGGCTGCGCGCTATTCGAACGTCACCCCGCGCCGCAAGCCGCGTTTCGTCACGGATCCCGCCGTGATGCAGGTGTCGGCGCCGCGCCGCGCGCCGTCGCCCGACGACGCCTATCAAGGCGTCGTGCTGCCGCAAGCCGGGGGACTCGACACGACCGCGTTCGGCGGCGGCGAAGGCGGGCCGCAGCAACTGACGCCCCCACCCGGCGAACCCCCACCGCCCGCGAAGCCGCGGTAGCAACTATTATCTATATCGGTAGCGCGGTCCGATCTGCGATGTCCGGATGCGGCTGAGGGGCGCAGAAAGGCGCCTCGCTTAGCTTGCTGCCGCGCGGGCGTCGGTGCGGATGCGTTCGACCATCGAGAAGAGGCCGTTGGAGCGTTGCTGGCTCAGGTGCGTGTCGAGGCCCAGGCCGCCCAGAACCTTCTTTGCGTCGATCTCGAGAATCTCTTGCGGGGTTTTGCCGGAGTAGAGCTGCAGCAGGATAGCGATCAGTCCACGGACGATCATGGCATCGCTGTCGCCGATGAAGGTGAGCGCCTCGCGGCCGTCGGGTTTCTTCTCACGGGTCGAGATCAGCCATACTTGGCTGGCGCAGCCGCGCACCTTCACGTCGTTCGTCCGCAGCGCCTCGGGGATGGGCGGCATCTTGCGGCCGAGGTCGATGATGTAGCGATAGCGCTCGTCCCAATCGTCGATCACGCCGAAATCGTCGATGATCTGTTCGATGGTCAAGGCTTGGTCCCTCGCCGACGGTCTCTCGGTCTTTATTGCTTCAAACGCAAGAGATAGACGTGGCGGCCGTCGAGGACGAGGGCGCCCTTCTGATTGTGAACGGTGGCGTGCATCGTCACGACGCCCGTGGTGCGCTGCGGCTTCAATTCGGTGACCGTAAGGGCGGGGTAGAGGGTGTCGCCGGCGTGGACGGCTTTCAGGAATTTGGCTTGCACTTCGACGAAACCGATCAGGGCTGCGCCGATCGCGTGGGGAAATAACCCGGCGCCGGCTGCGGTGAAGCTGAGGACTTGCAGGCCGTGGGCGAGCGGGCCCTCATGGCCTTGGGCACGGCAATATTCGACGTCGTAGTGGATGGGGTGGTTATCGCACGACACCGTCTGGAAGGCGGCGAAGTTTGCTTCCGTGATCGTGCGCGAGGGGAGGGCGAATTTTTCTCCCACCATCAGATCTTCGAAGCCGCGTTGCGGCACGACCCGGTGCGCGGCCGGGTCGAAGCGGTCGCTCACCGCTCCATCTCCATCAGTTTCTTCACGCCTTGCGCGTCGAGGCGATAGTGCAGGAGATCGTCTTGATGCTCGAAGCCCATCCGGTCGAACGAGGTGCGCGACGGGTTGGCGTGGACCATGTTCAGCTGCAGGCCGGCGCAGCCGCGGTCGCGCGCGATGTGGGCGACCTCGAGCACCAGGCGGAAGCCGACGCCGGTGCCGCGCACGGCTTCGTCGACGAAGAGATCGGTGATCTGGAGCGAGGTCGCGGCCTCCCAGCTCGCGTAATGGCTTTGGAACATGGCGAGGCCGACGGGGCGGGCGTTGTACTCGGCGATCAGCGCTTCGAACTTGCGCTCAGGGCCGAAGCCGTCGCGTCGCAGGCTTTCCGTCTTCGCGGTCACGCGCTCGGCCACGCCCTGATAGGCGGCGAGCGCCTTGATCATGCGCAGGATCGCTTCGCAGTCTTCGGCTTTGGCGGGGCGGACGGTGATGGGCTGTGACGAAGCAGGCGGTACGACGCTCGCGGCTTTTGCCGACATGTTTGGTAGCTCCAGGGCGCCCAAAATTTAGTCAGTTGGGGCGGCGGAGAATAGGTAGGCGCTCCCCGCCTGTCACTCAACGCGCGCTTGAATTTTCTTCGGTGCGCGGGGTTCGTTGTGGGCAAGCTGGCGGGGCTTGTCGGCCGCCTTTTGCCACTGGTTTTGGGCTTCGGTCGCAAGGCTCGTGGCCGTCTTCAGCGTCGTGTCCATAAAGTCTTGGCCGGCCTTGCACAACTGGGGGTTGGTTTCGCAGGTCTGCAAGGCCCTGGCCCCGAAGGACCAGGCCGCGTAGGCCGCGTTGTGGAGCTCGCGCCCCACATCGACATCGCGAAAATCCGCCGTGTCGTCGCCGCCCAGCCGGTTCTGCGGCGGGATGATGACCATGGCCAAGGCAAGCCAGAACACGGTTCTGAGGATGAAGCCCATATGGGTCTCCCGAAGACGGGCGGAGTGTGACCTCCGGTCGTTCCAAAGTGCTCAAAAACAAAGGCAAAATTGGAGATAACGTGGGTCTATTCGTCGTGAACTTGAGTTAGTCACAATAGACGTTAGTCGTGAGCGCGCTTGGTTTAATCAAGAGAGAGCGGAATTAGCCGAAGTCTTTCGGTTAATTCGCTTCGAATTGTACATATTGGTGCCCTGGACTTGGATTTCACGTGAAGTAGGTTTGGAGCCTGCGTTCTTTAATCACTTATAGGCGGCGATTTGCCGGGGCACGTGGTGAGCGGCGGTCCGCGACGGCGCGTTCCTTAGGTACGCGCGGGCGGGGATAGGCGGCTTGGGGCAGTGAACGCCATCCTCCACCCCTCGCCCTTTCATCTTCTGGAAGGGAGAGGGAGGGGCCGGCTTCTGGAAGGGAGAGGGGCCCGGGGGTGCGGCCGTTCTCGCGTGGGTCCTCGATTTCTGAGCGGTGCGTAGAGGCCATCCCTCACCCCCCATCCCCTCTTGCCTTCCAGAAGATGATAGGGCGAGGCGTAAAAAGGGGCGCTTCGCCCGCGCCAAACTGCGGATTTAGATTTCGTTAACCTTTGCCGACCAGCCTGGCGTTAACGAATGGGAAACGAGTCGGATATGGCACTGGGTAACGCGTTCAGTTTGCGGCGGAATTTGGGGAATTTCCTGCTGGATGCCTTCGACGGCGTCCTGGGGGCCGAACCCTCGGGGGAGGTCGAGCGGCGGGATGCGTTCGTCTCCGCCAACGTCATGGCC
>JBGOVA010000119.1:0-14432 GCA_041477875.1 Micropepsaceae bacterium
CGTACACACGGCGACGATGCGATCATACGAACGGTGATCAGCGACGCACTCGTGCGGGCGATGCCAGACGACCGATTTGTTGAAGTTCGTACACCGCTACGGCCCGAGACGACGATCGGCGATTTACGGAAGCGTGCGCGCTGCGAAGCTTGCAAGCAGCAACGCGCGCAAGCCTATCTGCGTTCGCCGAGCTCCGGGCGGCGTCACGGATGGATTCCCTATCCGCGCGACATTCGGCGATGACATTGCCCGAGGCGCGAACACGACCGGGCGCCGCTCTAGAACAGAACGGCCCGAAGCTGCCGCCGGCAGATTGACAGCGACGCGATGGCCGACGCCATCGCCCGCGCGCTGTGCGCCCACAATCCATCGAGGTCATAGAGTGCTGGACGATGTGAACTCCATCGTGGAGCGGTTGCGCGCGCGCGATCGGCGCGAGGTGCGCGAGCTCGGCGTCGACGAGGCGATGATCGCGCTCATGTTTGCAGCACCTTGCGTCGCCGGGCGCGTCTTCGTGCATGACGATATGCCGGCGGCGGTCATCACCTTCCATGCGCTGACGCCCAAGGCGTTGAACGTTTCGATGATCGCGACCGACGATTGGGCGCGGGTCGCGCGCGCGGTCGTGCGCTGGGGCGTGCGCGAGGCGCTGCCCTTCCTGCTCGCGCGCGGGTTCACGCGGGCTGAGTGCCGGACGATGGACGGGCACGTCGAGGCCATCCGCCTGCTCGAGCGTCTGGGCTTTGCGCTCGAATGCCGGCTTGCCGGCTACGGCACGAGCGGGGCTGCGTTCCTGCAATACGCCTGGCGGCTCGAGGATCATCCGCTGCTCAGACGTTTCGCCGCGCCGTGGCGGCCGTCGAACTCCGTCCACTGACCGGCAAAGTTTCACCTCAGCTCAGGAAGCAACGAACAGATGTGCGAACCTATGTCCATCGCGATGGCGGGGCTGCAGGCGGCGACGACGATCGCGGGCGGCTTCGCTTCCGCGCAAGAGGGCCGCTATCAGGCGAAGCTCGCGCGCATGCAGGGCATTCAGGATCTGCAGGTGGCGGCGGCCAACGCCGAGCGGGCGCGCTATTCGGCCGAGCGGGGCACCGCGGCCTTGCGCGTGAAGATGTTCACCTCGGGCGTCGATCCGGCGAGCGAGTCGGCGGTCGCCACCATCGCCGAGGATCGCGGGAACAGGTACCTCGACGAGCTGACGACGTTCTATCAAGGGCGCGTGCAGCAATGGGAGCAGGAGGTCAAGGCGGTCGACGCCAACCGGAGGGGCAAGCAGGCGCTCTATTCGTCGCTGCTCTCGGCCGGCGGGACGCTGCTGGGTACGGCGATCAACGATGGTTGGTTCAAGGGGTCGGCGAAGTTCGCAAGCTCCGCGGCAGGCGCGGGGCGCATCATAGACGCGCCGGCATATCCAGCTCCGACGATGTACGGGTAGACGACGATCATGAAAGGTGACGCCTGATGGCTTCGCGCAGCATGTCCATTTACGAGCCGCAACTGATGGTGCCCAGGGCCGTCATGCCCGAGCTCACGGGCGGCAGCGTCGCCGGCGAGGCGGCGGCGCAGGCGGGCCGCGTTCTCGGCGTGCTCGATCAGAAGATGCGCGCGGACGCGCACGACTGGGTCACCTCCAACGTGGCCGACCTGCGCAACGATCTCACCAAGCGCAAGAAGGAGGCCGAGGCGAACGGTCAAGGCGAGGCGTTCGCGCTGACGTTCGAGGACGATCTCGCGGAGCGCGCCAAGGCGCTCGAGAAGGACATGCCGCCCTACGCGCGGCGCGCATTCGAGGCGGGCGTCGAAAACGTGCGCGTCGATTTTCTGCGGCCGTACAGCGCCGTGCCGGACGAGCAGCAGGCGGCAGCGGCCGAGCCGACGCGCGCCGGCGCGGCGGAGACCTTCGCCAAGCATCAGGAAACCGTGTCGGTCGACCCCGACCAGTTGGCGCATGTGCACCTGGAGGCGGCGCACTATCTCGGCGCCCTGCCGCCGGCGCAGCGCGCAGAACTCGCGCCGATGGTCGACGATATTCCCCGCCACGCGCTCAACGGTCTCATCAAGACCGATCCTCGCCGCGTCAGGGAGATGTTCGGGAAGGGCGAGGTGAAGAATTACATTCCCGACCCGAGGCTGCGCTCGCTCTATCACGGCGCGTTCGACGCCGAGCAGCGCCTGAGCGAAAGCCGGAAAGTGGCGGTCGAGGGTGCGGCGAGCCTGGGCACGGCGTTCGACCTCTCCGCGAAGGTGAAGGCGGCGGCGCAGGGGAAGGGGTCGTTCATCGACGCGCTCGATCCGGCTGCGCTCAAGGCGATCGGGCCGGAGCACGCGCGCGCGTTCCGCAAGTATCTGGGCAATGCGCAGGCGGAGGCCAAGCAACGCGCCGACGAACGCGACGCGGTCGTGAAGGCGATGACATCGGGCAAGGCGCTCGACGCGAACGATCCGGCGCAGCAGCGCGGGCTCGACGATCTCTACGAGAACCACTTCGCGCCCGACCTCGAAGGGCGCACGCCGGAAGAGCAGCGCCAGCGCAAGCTCGATTTCATCGGCGCGGCAGGGGTGGTGCCCGAGCAGGTGCGGCGCGAGATCAACGCCGACCTGCGCTCGGGCGATCCGCGCCGCATGGCGGACGCGGCCCAGTTCATCGACGAGCTGGAGCGCAAGGATCCCGCGTTCGGCAAAGCCTTCGACAGCGGCGACCGGCGCACGGCGCGCGCCATCGCCTCGATGACGGCATCGGGCATCGATGGGATCGCGGCGGCGAAGAATTTCCTCGAAGCGGGCGACCTCGCGCCCGAAAAGCGCGCCCAGCGGGAGCAGGAGCTGCAGCGGTTGCTCGCCGCCGCCAGCGACGTGAGCGGCGAGGTGGAGCGCGGGATACGCGAAGCGCTCGGCATTCCGGCCGAGACGAAGGTCGAGCGTGACGATTCCGAAGATGTGGGCGCGAGGATGCACACGTTGGAGCGCCGCCAGTCCAACCGCGTTCTGCGCGACGGAGGTACGTACAACAGCGCGGAGAATCCGGCGCGCGTCGTTCAGCTGGACTATTCCGATCCGTATGGCGGCTCGGCGGGCGGGATGATGTATGGCGGCAGTGGACCACCGCCCAGCGAACTGACAGATCCATTGCAGTACGACCCGGACGATCTGAAAAAGGTCGGTGACTATCGAGAACCGATCTTGAGGGTCGCAAAGGAACTCGGTGTGAGCGAGGAAGCGATCGCCGGTGGCATCGCAGAGGAACTCGACGATGCGAGGCGCAGAGGTGACAAGGAACATGCGTTGTGGCTAACCAAATGGGCTTATTTGGGCGCTCGAAGCCACAGAGATATTGAAGAGCAGTACGACCAGTTTGAAGCTGATTTGGCGAAGGACCCGCGACTTGGCTACGAGGTGCCAAAGGGCTTCGACCTCGCGTATCAGAAATGGAAGTATCCAACGATGCTAGACATCGGCATGGGGAAGATTCGGCTGCATACAGCTATCCGTATGCTGCGAGACTACAATGCACGGTACCCTGACACCGATCCATTGGATATCAAGAAGTACAACGGTGCCTACGATCAGTTGGCAAGAGATCTTGAGTCGGCTGAAGCTGCTACGACGGCGGCGTTCGCCGGGCTTGTGGTAGCCGAGGCGACAAGGTGGTTTGAAACCAAAGCGCCAGACACGTGGAGCAAGCTCAATTCTTCTGACCGGGCGGCGCTGATCGTCGACTATTACAATCTAGGTCGTGAAACCATTGTTCATAGGTATCAACAGGATATGGAGCGGGATGGCAGGTACAGCCCCGGATTCGGCGACTCCGGCGACAGTCATCGCGCCAACGCACAACGGGTCTGGCGCGCTTTGTACCCGCTTTAGCGTTGGCGTCTGATCTTGTAGGTTTGCGAACGGGATTTTTGGTCTATGAGATAAAAGCGACAATCGGCGAAATAGCAGATGCTTTGGAGCGAGATCATCCATCAGGTCGTCGAGTTCGGTTCGAATTTGCTGAACTATCCGTTTCAGCTGGCGGGCTGCGTGGTCTTATGGATGGCGCTTCTTTGGCTCACGCGCGCAAATCGGTTGTCGGCGTTCGTATTCAGCTTCTCGGCGTGGTTTGCGATTTTGTGGGCGTTGATCATTGCGTTCTTCGTCCTTTCAGAACCGCTCGAAAGATTGGATCGGTTCAAGTTGGGTTCGCTTGCGGCCATGGCGTTGCCGATGGTGCTGTTCGGTTTCTGCGCATTCTCCTCACTTTTTTCGTTCTATCTGGTGCTGCCGGTGGAGCAAGAGAGTTCCAGGGCTGTGAGACTGTGCGCTGTTCTGCTGTTCGGGCATATCATTCACGTAGCTCTGATCGCTATGCTCACAGCGCTTTCAACGCCGTGAACGTGACGAACAGTCGGAGTGGTGACTCGCTGTTGGTCACGACCGCCAATGCGGTGGCGGATGGTCGCAAGTCGTTCATCGAGTTTCCCGATCCGGAGGCGCTTGACGGCGCGAACGTGTCCGCCAGCCGCGCTGGCGCGCGCTGCACCGGCGGTTGGGCACTGCGCAGGCGGAGGCCAAGCAACGCGCCGACGAACGCGACGCGGTCGTGAAGGCGATGACGACGGGCAAGGCGCTCGATGCGAACGATCCGGCGCAGCAGCGGGGGCTCGACGATCTCTACGAGAACCACTTCGCGCCCGACCTCGAAGGGCGCACGCCGGAAGAGCAGCGCCAGCGCAAGCTCGATTTCATCGGCGCGGCAGGGGTGGTGCCCGATCAGGTGCGGCGCGAGATCAACGCCGACCTGCGCTCGGGCGATGCGCGGCGCATGGCGGACGCGGCCCAGTTCATCGACGAGCTGGAGCACAAGAATCCCGCGTTCGGCAAAGCCTTCGACGGCGGCGACCGGCGCACGGCGCGCAGCATCGCTTCGATGACGGCATCGGGCATCGATGGGATCGCGGCGGCGAAGAACTTCCTGCTGCGTCAGGGCAACTTCATCGCGTCCACATCCACCTTCTCCACGCAGGTTTGATCCCAGCGGTGGTCGCGGCCTGTGTGCCATTCGCCAGGCCTGATCGAGGCAAGCGTGATTTCGTCGACGAACATGCAGCGCCATTCGCCGCCGGGCGGCAGGCCGCCGCGCGTGTTGGTGCCGCCGGCAAATTGCCAGGCCAAAACTTTCTCGCGCTTGCCGGTCGTGCCGAGCACGTGCGGGCAGACTTCGCGCACTTGGTTCTTGTAGCGGCAGACGACGGGCTGGCGCGCTAGGATCGCCTGACGCATCAGTTCATAGGTGTTGGTCGGCATGTCGCGAACATCATCGCCGCCCGCGCGGGGCGCGATCAATGATGAATGAAGAGCGGCACCGGGCTCTTCGCGATCAGGTGCTGGGTCGTCGTGCCCAGGAGGCATTCGCGCCAGCCTTGGTGGCCGTAGGCGCCGGCCACGATCAGGCCGGCATCGGCGGATTTTGCGGCCTCGATGATCGCGGCGGCGATGCCGTCCGATGCGGCGATGGGGCGCGGGCTTGCGGTGAAGCGGTGGTCGCGCAGGTATTGCACCGCGCGCTGGCACACGGCCGAGGCGGCATCTTCGGTGTCGCGCACGGTGACGACGACGGCCTCGCTGTCGTGCCTCAGCCGCGAGCAGCAGAAGATCTGGAGCGCGCGCATGGCCGGAACGCTGCCGTCATAGGCGATCAGCGTGCGCGCGCCCGGCGGATCCAAGGGTTCTTTTGGGGACACGATGACGGGGCGCGGGTTGTCGCGCAGCAGTTGCTCGATCAGCGGGCTCGGCGAGCCTTCCTCGCCCGCGCCGAACGAGGCGTCGAAGCCGGTCACGACGATGTCGTGGATGTCGCAGGCCGCGATCAAGGATTCGAGCGCCGCGCCTTGAATGACGCTGGCGTCGCCGTGCACGTGCGCTGCGTGGCATTCGTAGGTGAAGCGCTGCGCGAACTCGACGGCATCCGCGCGCGCGCGCTCGAGCATCACTTTGTCCTTGCGTTCCTTGTAACTGTCGGCGCCGAGCGGCGTGGGTTCGGCGGGCGCGACGACGGCGGGGTCGACCACGAGAATGCCCGTGACCGCGCCTTTGTGCTTCAACGCCAGGGCGATCGCGATCTTCTTGGCCGCGAGCGAGGCCGGCGTGCGGTCGAGCGCCAGCAAGATCCCCGTCAGCATGGCGTTTCCTTCCAATTTTCTTTTTCTGGTCGCGCATCATCGCCGATATGCGGTCGATCGTGCAACGATTGAGAGCGGCCGCGTCGTCTACGACGCGCGCCGCAGCGCCTCTTCCCAGCCGCGCGACAGGCGCCAGGCGGAATGACCGAGGCCAACATGCGAATACGCTTGTGGGAAATTTCCCCACAGCGCGTGCGTCGCGGGATCGACGTCCTCGCCGAGCAGGCCACCGAATTGCGGCAGCGATGGCGTTCTGAAACAGATTCCGTGCCTCGTCGCAGCGGGAGACGAAGCCGTTGCGCAGCGCGGTTCATTGAGCGCCCTCGGCGGGGTTTTTCTGATATGGTCGCCGGGCGCACAGACGGAGACGGGCTTTTGAACTTGCTCGCGCGGGGTTTGGTGGCGTGTGCGGTTGCTCTGGCGGTGCTTGCGGCGCCTGCGTCGGCGCGCGACGTCAGGCTCGTGCTTCAGCAGACGAAATCGGCCGCGGGCGGGGCGGCGCTCGATTCCGTCAGCGCGATCCGGATCAGCTACCGATTGCGGCAGAGCGGGCTTCAAGGAACGGGCGAGACGCTGACCGACGTCTTGCAGGGACGCGTCGTCACGCATTTCC
The DNA here is from genome assembly GCA_041477875.1 of Micropepsaceae bacterium. Taxonomy (GTDB): domain Bacteria; phylum Pseudomonadota; class Alphaproteobacteria; order Micropepsales; family Micropepsaceae; genus SZUA-430. The sequence goes on from JBGOVA010000119.1 coordinate 6,781, forward strand.
GCCTAAGGCCGATGACGGGCGCGGAAGGCTTCGACGGCACGCGGGCGTGGACGCAGGATACGGCGGGGCTCGTCACGGTTCCCGAAGGCGGCGACCAACGCGCGCAATCGGTGTCGGCGCGCTACCGCCAAGCGCTGGCCTATTGGTATCCGGCGCGCGCGGCCTTCGCCGACATCAACCTGCGCATTCAGCTGTTCCGCATGCGGATCAAGGAGGCGCTCGAGGTCGCGCCGCGAGGCGGCTTGCCGTTCGAACTGTGGTTCGATGCGGAGACCAAGCTGCTCGATCGCGTGATCGAGGAAGGTGCCGGCGAAACGCGCACGACGATCTATGAGGACTATCGCCCGGTCGGGCCGTTCATGATCGCACATCGCATCCGCTCGTCGAATGCGGCGGCGGCGTTCGGCGCGGAGCAGCTCGTCACCAAAGTCGAAATCAATCCGCCGGTGAGCGATGCGGACTTCGCGGTGCCGGCGCCGCCGCCGCCTGATTTCGCGTTCACGGGCGCCAAGCACGAGGCCGTGCTGCCGTTCCGCTTCGTCAACAATCATATCTATGTCGATGCGCGATTGAACGGGCGGGTCTATCCCCTGCTCGTCGACACGGGCGCCGCGAACGTCATGACGCCCACGACGGCGCGGGCGTTGCGCCTGGCGCCGGTCGGCGATGCGCGGGTGCGCGGCGCGGGCGAAGATACCGAGGCGGCGGCGTTCACGCGGGTAAACTCGCTCGCGCTCGGCGGCGTCAGATTGCGCAATCAGCTCTTTGCGGTCGTGCCGCTCGAGAAGCTCGGCGAGATCGAGGGGACGCCGTTTCACGGACTGATCGGTTACGAGATCTTCAAGCGTTTTGCGGTGCGCATCGACTATGCGGCGCGCGTGATGACGCTGAGCGACGCCAAAGCGTGGCGCGCCGACGGCGCGGGTGTGGCGGTGCCGTTCGTGTTCAACGAAACGGTGCCGGAGATCGAGGGCACGATCGACGGCGTCAAAGGCACGTTCGATATCGATACGGGCTCGCGCGCCTCGGTCGGACTCAACTCGCCCTTCGTGCAGCGCAACGCGTTGCGGGCGCGGTTTCAGCCGTCGATCGAGGCGGTCACGGGCTGGGGCCTCGGCGGGCCGACGCGCGCGACGGTGGCGCGGGTCAAACGCCTGACGCTGGGGACGTTCGCGATCGACAACGTCGTGGTCGACATGTCGTTGCAGCGCCAAGGCGTGCTGACGCATTCGGCGCCCGCCGGCAGTATCGGCAGCGGATTGCTGAAGCGCTTCATCGTCACGTTCGACTATGCGGGGCAGCGCGTGTTCTTCGCAGCCCACGCGCGCAGCGGCGCGAGCGACGGCTATGACCGGTCAGGACTCTGGATCAATCAGACGCAAGGCGGATACCGCGTGGATGCCGTCGTCGCCGGATCTCCGGCCGCGGAGGCTGGCTTGCAGGAGGGCGATGTGATCGTCGCCATCGATGGCAAACGCGCGCTTGACGTGTCGCTCGGCGATGTGCGCGATCGGTTGCGCGATGGCGCGCCGGGGACGGAGGTACGGCTGACAGTGGCGGTCGGCGGTGCGAGGCGCGTTGCGGTCGTGCGGTTGCGCGATCAGATCTGAGCCGAGAGGCGCCTGCGCAGGGCGCGGTCGCGTTTCAGGTGCCATTCGCGGCTCATCGCCTCGCCGCGGGTCGCGTGAGCTTCGACGTAGAGCAGAGCCCAGAAGCGCCCGCGCGTGGAGCGAGCGCCTTTGCCGGAATTGTGGCGCGCGAGGCGGCGATCGAGGTCGTTGGTCCAGCCGACATAGGTCTTGAAGCCGCCTTTGCCGGACGAACCCAAGACATAGACGAAGCAGCGCATGGGCGTTTGATAGCAGAGCGCGAGCGCCCGTGCAGCCGCCGATCAGTCTTCCTCGGTGTGGCGGCGCAGGTTTTTGATCGCGATCCTGATGCGCTTTTCGAGCGTGCGGGGCTTCCAGACGTCGCGCAACACTTCGCCCTCGCCGCCGGCGGTCTCGCGCAGTTCGACGTCGCCGATGCCGACGAAGGCCTGCCACCATTTCTGATGCACGCGCGTCGTCACGGTGCGTTCGATCGAGACGGTTTCGAGGTAGTAGTCGAAGACGCCCGAATGGATGAGAAGCCGCGGGTCGTGCGATTTCATGTCGACGGCGAGCACGTATTGATTGCTGGTCCATTCGCTGACGTGTTCGAGCACGAAGGGAATGGCGATCAGGAGCGGCAGATAGGCGGCGCAGGCGTATTGCGCGGCGGTCGACCAGGGCAGCGGTCCGGGCGCGCCGATGAAGTCCTGCCACAGGATCCAGCCCTGCGCGATGGTTGCGAGCACGGCGAGCTGCGCCGGCAGCCAGACGCCGTACCAGGCGAGCCAATCCGTGCGGATCTTGCGCGTGAGGGCGAGCAGGTGCCGACCGACCTGGTAGGTCACGCGCTCGTTGTCGTCGAGCGCGCGGCGGATGCGCCCGCGCCCCTTCATGGCGCGTGCGACTTCGAGGAAGAAGAAAAAGAGGATCGCCGCCGCGACGCCGCTGGTCATGAAACTGCGCGGCGTGAACGGGTCGGAGATGTGGAAGATGTAGAAGTCGAGTGCGAAGGAAAAAAGAAAGGCCAGCCAGCGGAGCCCCCGCCACGAGCCCAATAAACGAGACATTCCTCTCCCTCCCGAGTGAACCCTTGCGAACCGGATTTCTCGATCGGCTCTTATGTAGGTATGTGTGACGGCGAATACACCCCCCCAAAACAGGCCTTAGGCAATACTCGAGGAGAGCATTTTGAGAACGATTGCGGCGCAGCAAGACCTGCCGCGCCGCGAACGAAGTCTGCGCGTGATTCGGATCAGCTCACTCGGCGAATACGCGTACGACCGCCCTGGCAACAAACCAGCTCGTCTCTTCGTATTTGAATTTGATGCGGTCGATGTTGCGGCGGCCGCCCTTCAGATCGATGACGCGCGTGCATTCGCCGGCGTTGATGCGCGAACGTACGGACACGTCTTGGTGGCCGCCGTTGCGGAAGAAAATGTCGAAGTCGTAGAAGTGCACCGGGTTGTCATAAACGCAGACTTTGATGCGGCTGAACACCCGGTTGCCCGGCAAGCTTATGACGTCGACGTCGTAGCGATCGGTGACTTCGCGAACCGCGACCTCATCCCACGCGGCGGCAGGCGATGCGGTTGCACCGATCGACAGCGCCGCCAGTGCGGTCGCCAAGGTCAGTTTGGTCTTCATGGTTGTCTCTCCTCCAGGTTTCTCTTTGCCGGCCGGTGCGAGTGGATCCACCAAATTCGGCGCGCGGAAAATCATGCCTGGCGCATGAACGGCCGATGAAGTGCAGCCTTCGGGGCCCGCGATATGCAGGCGATGTGACGCGTGTTACGCGTCAACACTTCCCGCTTCGCGTGAAGCGCGGGCCGTTGGTTCGTGTACTGATCGACGTGTAAGCGCGGATACCGCGCCTGGGGTCAGTTCGGCAGTGCGACGAGGCGGGCTTCGCTGGGCGCGCCGTTGGCGCTTTGGCCTTCGATCGTGGCCCAGCCGAAGGATGCGCCGGCGATCAGCGCGAAAAGCGCAACCGCTATGAAGAGAGGGCGCAGAGTCGCGAGGTTCAGTTCCGTTGCCATCAATCCCCCCAAGAGACCGTTTGCAGCGAGGACCGTACACGGAGCAATGAATCCCCGCGAGTCATTCGTCGCGCCACGCGCCGGCACATGTACGCAACCTTCGCACGAGCGATGTTTCGCGTAATCGATCAACCATCGGGCGATTGGCCTGGCGAGGCTGTGGCGCGCGCGTGAGAAATTCAGGGGTCGCGCCGTGCAACGTGCGCATTGTCACACACGCACCGAGCGAGGCAATCGGCGAGCGCGGCCTTGCGAAAATCTATTGACCGTGGTTTTGCGGCCCGCACGCGCGGCGCGAATGTTTCCGGCCGCAATCTTCAGGCGCCCGCGGCCGAGGCGGCGCTTTGTTTCTTGGTCATCGCGCCTTCAACGGTCGCAACGAAGCTCGAGAGTTCGAACGGCTTCTTGACGATGGCGTCGACGCCAAGGGTCTGGGCCAGATGCAAGACGTTGCTGTGCGGACCGCGTCCGCCCGGTCTGCCGCCGGAGATCGCCACGAGGGCGACGCCGGGGGTCCGCTTGCGCGCGTCGCGCAGTATGTGCAGGCCGGTTTCGTCGGGCAGCAAAATGTCGCAAACGAGCGCGTCGAACTGCTCGCCGTTCAAGCTTTCGCGTCCGCTTTTGGCGTCGACCGCGAGGGCGACGTGATGGCCGCGCTGTTCGAGCGCGCGACGCATGAGCGCGCTGAACAGCGTGTCGTCGTCGACAACCAGAATGCGCGCCATGTCTTTGGACTCTCCGACCGCAGAGCGAGTGTGGCGGCGCGCGGGTTAAGACTGCGCGAATGCCGGAATTCATCCTTGATTAAGGCAACCGCCGGCGGTGGGCGGTTCTTGGCGCCGGTGGCGCCATTTTTCTTCAATATGCATGGAGGTCGAACGATCATGTGCCTTTTCAAATCCCCAAAAGCGCCGCCGCCGCCACCACCGCCGCCGACACCGGAATCGAAAGACGTGGAAGCGCTGCGCGAGCGCCGGCGCCTCGGCCTGCGCAAGGGCCAATACATCTCGCCGTTTGCGGTGGCCGCGACGCCCGAGAGCCTCGGCAATCCGACGCCGCCGAAGACGTTGCTCGGCGGGTGATGGCGCTAGTCCAGATGCTCGATCTGCGCGCCCGCCAGCACCTTCGCCCATGCGTGCGCGCGGGACTCGTACACCGAGTGCCTCGGCGGCGGAAAGTTCGGGTCGGCGAAGGCGCCCAGCGCGACGACGAAATAGTCGGGCAGCGCTTTGATCTGCCAATAGAGCGTCGTGCCGCACAGCGGGCAGAAGTGGAAGGTGATCTCGTTGCCGCTGTCGCCGATACGGATGAAGGCGGTCGAGCGGCCTTCGGGTCCCTCGACGTTGTCGCGGTGGAAGCGCGCCTGCGCGCCGAAGACGCTGCCCGTGCGTTGCTGGCAGGCGAGGCAGTGACAGACGGAGATGCGCACGGGTTCGCCGTCGGCGGTGAGGTGCAGCTGGCCGCAGCTGCAGGAGGCGCGGCGGGACGTGAGTTTGCTAGCGCGGTCCATCACTCACCCGAATAGCATTGGCCTTCGGTGCCATAGCAGTTCGAACCCGGCGGGCAGCACCAGGTTTGCACCGGTCCGGCGCAGCCGTTGGTGTTGGGGCCGCAGCAGATCGCATCGCCCGTCGACGGATTGAAGATGCAGTTCGGAAAGTCGGGCGGACAGCTGCAATCGTTGTCGCTGTAGCAATTGCATTCTTGGGCCATGGCGTTGCGCGGCGTCACGCTGACCAGGGCGCTGAAGATCAAAGTACGGACGAAGGCGGCGAGCACTTTGCGCCGCGGCCATAATGCCGCGTGCTGCTGCGCGATCGTGCCGCCGGTCGCCCTGATCGCGGTCGCGCGAACGGAGCGGCGCGTGAACGCCCAGACATGGGCGAGCCAAAGCGCCGTCAGCGCCGCCGCGATGACCCCTGCGATGACGGCGGCGGTTGGCGGGAGGAATGCGGTGGCCAGCGCGGCGACGACGAGCGCGCCGGCTGCGGCCAGGAATGCCATACGCATGCAGCGCGAGCAGCGGCCGAGTTGGCCGGTGAAGACTTCCGTCAGTTTTGAGAAGAGATTTGCCATGCCCTGCGCGCTCCGCTTGGAATCTGCCTTAGGAATTGTGACGCTTTGCGGTGAGGCGCGATAGGGGGCGGTCCCCGGCGTTCGCTAGGGCGAATGTTCCATGTCTGTGGTGTGGATGATCGCGACCCAGGGGTGGCGGTGGCGCTCATAGACGGCGCCGTAGCTGCATGAGGCACGACGGGCGTTCATCTCTGCCGCCTCACTGCAGTTTGAATTCGAGTTCGACCTCCGTCGAGATCGTGCGGCCCGACGGGCGATAGCGCCAGCGCTTCACCGCGTTGACGGCGGTGGAGTCGAACCAGCCCGACGGCTGGGCGCTGACGATCGCCGCGTCGGTGACGCTGCCGTCCGGTCCGATCGTGATGCGCAGGCGGACGAGGCCTTCCTTCTCGGCCTCGAGCGCGCGCGGCGGGTAGGGCGGTTGCGGCTGGGCGATCGGGTTGGCGACGATCTCGGCGTTGGAGAGCTGCGTCTCGGTGACGAGCGGCGGCGGCTCGACGGTCGGCGCGGGTTGCGCGCGCGGCACGGCGGGCGGCGCCAGCGACGTCGGCGGAACGGTGCCGGGCGGGAACGGATAGGGGTGGACCTCCTGGTGCACCACGGCGGGCACGACTTCGACGTTGTCGCGACGGAACAACGGCTCGGCGTAGTAAAGCGCGATCAGGATGAGGAGAGGGATGCCCATCCAGCGCGCGAGCCACGACAGGGCGGAGGCGTCCTCGGCGCTCAGCTTCGGGTGCCTCGTTTCCTTCGGCTGCACTTCGTTTTCGTCGGTCGACATCGCGCGTTTTCGCCTGGCGCTTCGATGTTACGCCGACATGAGGCCCAGCTTCAACGCGCATCGGGTTAACTGCGAAGCGCGGCCTTCAACCTCGCACCTTTCCTCAACACGGGAATCACGCGCACCATGACGGGTCGTACGCCGCAGGAGCTTATCCTGCATTGGAATAAGCTCAAATCCGAACGCTCGCAGTTCGAGCGCACGTGGCAGGAGATCGCCGATTATGTGCGGCCGTTGCGCTCGGAGTTCACTTCCGTGCGCTCGCCGGGCGAGAAGCGCAACACGCGCATCTTCGATTCAACGCCGTTGATGGCGGCCGACAGTTTTGCCGGCGGCATCTACGGCATGATGACGAACCCGGCCAATCGCTGGTTCGCGCTCAGGCTGCAGGACGACGAACTCAACGAGTTCGACCCCGTACGCGATTGGCTCTACGAGGTCGAGAGCCGCATCCTGCATTCGTTCGGGCCGCAGGTTTCGCGGTTTTATTCCGTGCTGCCGTCGCTCTATGCGGATCTCGCGTGTTTCGGCACGGCGGTGTTCTATTCCGAAGAAATCCCGGGGCAGGGGCGCATCAACGACAATGTGCGGCCGCTTTCGGAATGCGTGATCGCGGAGAGCGCCTACGGCGAAGTCGATACGGTCTATCGCCGCTTTGCGCTCACCGGCCGGCAGGCGCTGGAGATGTTCGGCGAGGCGCTGAGCGAGCGCACGGGGCGCATGGCGGAGAAGGATCCGTTCTGCCTGATCTATTTCATCCACTGCGTCTATGCGAACGGGGACTACAAGGCGGAAAAAATCGACACGACGGCGCGGCCGTTCCTTTCGACCTATATCGAGGAGGAGTCGCGCCATCAGGTGGCGCAAGGCGGCTATTACGAGATTCCCTATCACGTGCCGCGCTGGGCGCAGGCGGCGGGCGAGGTCTATGGGCGGGGCATCGGCGAGCAGGTCTTACCCGACGTGAAGATGCTGAACCGCATGGACGAGACGGCGATCAAGGCGGCGCAGAAGGTGGCCGATCCGCCGCTCGCCGCGCCCGACGAAGGCGTCATCAAGGCCGCGCGCACATGGCCGGGCGGGATCACGTACGGCGCGATCGATCAGAACGGGCAGCAGCTGCTCAGGCCGTTGATGACGGGCGGGAACGTGGGCCTCACGCTCGAG
>JBGOVA010000279.1:0-4443 GCA_041477875.1 Micropepsaceae bacterium
GCCGGCGGCTTGATGATGATCGGGCAGCCGGCGGCGAGCGCCGGTCCGCATTTGCGCGTGATCATGGCGTTGGGGAAGTTCCACGGCGTGATCGCGGCGACGACGCCGATGGGCTGCTTCAACACCACGATGCGACGGCCGTGCTGGGTTTGCGGGATCACGTCGCCGTAGATGCGTTTGCCCTCCTCCGCGAACCACTCGATGAAGGAGGCGCCGTAAGCGACCTCGCCGCGCGACTCAAAGAGCGGCTTGCCTTGTTCGGAAGTCATGATGACGGCGAGGTCTTCCTGGTTCGCCATCTGAAGCTCGAACCATTTGCGCAGGACCTGCGCGCGCTCCTTCGCGGTCTTGGCGGCCCAGGCCGGCCAGGCCGCGTTCGCGGCCTCGATCGTGCGGCGGGTTTCGCCTTCCAGCATGTCGGGCAATTTCGCCAGGACGGCGCCGGACACCGGGTTCGTCACCTCAAAAGTTGCACCGGAATCGGCCGCCACCCACTCGCCGTTGAGGTAGGCCTTGTCGCGCAAAAGTGAGGGATCTTTGAGCTTCATAACGTCGGCCTCCAGCGGAAAGCGCGGTAATTCGAGGCGCTGTTTTAGACCCGCGCGGGCGCTTTCGAAAGGTCCCAGAGTTGCGTGACAAAAGGGGGTCGGACATGCAAGGTGCCGCGCCCGTTTTCGGGCTCCCCGCCTCAAGGATTCTCCATGCGCCTTTTGGGTCTTATTGTCATGAGTTCCAGTCTCCTCGTCAGTGCCTGCGCCACCATCGAAGACATGATGCCGTTCGGCGCGGAGACGGGCACGACGCCCGAAGCCGCGACCTCGACGACGCCGGGGCTCGCGATCGACAGGAAGCCGAACTATCCGCCCTACGCGATGATGAAGGGCACGGTCTTGATCGCGCCGCACGGGGCGAAGCGCACCGACTATTACTTCTGGCTCAACGAAAAGAAGACGGCGCCCGTCATCCGCTATCTCGACGAAGAGAACAAATATGCCGCCGAGGTGATGGCGCCGACGGCCGAGCTGCAGAAGCGCTTGCGCGAAGACATCCGCCGCTATGCGGATGCGGTGCAGGGCGCGCCGCCGTTCAAGGAGGGCGACTATTGGTACTACGAGCGCTACGCGTCGGGGGCCGACTATCCCGTGATCGCGCGCCGCAAGGGTTCGACGTCGGGGTCGGAAGAGATTCTGCTCGACGGCCAGGCAGAGGGCGCGCAGCACCAGCAGTTCAAGGTCAACCACTACGGCGCGTCCCCCGATGGCGCGATCTTCGGCTATGCGGTCGATTATTCGGGCGACCGCTGGCATACGCTCGTGTTCCGCGACATGCGCACGGGCGCAATCCTGCCCGACAAGATCGAGAACGTGGCCAGCGACTTTGCCTTCGCGAACGACGGCAAGACCGTCTTCTATCTCAAGCTCCAGCCGGGCACGGCGCGATCTTATCGGTTGGCGCGACATGTGTTGGGCACGGACGTCAAGGCCGACAAGACGGTTTATGAAGAAAAGGACGAGCAGTTCGAACTTTCGCTCACGCATTCGAAGGGCGGGCGCGTTCTGATCCTGACCAGCGATCAGACGAACACGACGGAAGTTCACGTGCTCGATGCCGCCAAGCCCGATGCGCCGTGGAGCGTGATGCGGCCGCGCGCGAAGGGCGTGCGCTATTTCGCCGACGAGGTCGACGGCAAGTACTTCGTGCTCACCAATCTCGAGGCGCCGGACTATCGCGTGATGACCGCGCCGGTGGGGACGCCGGCGGCGTGGAGCGAACTCGTGGCTCATCAGACGGGCGTCTTCATCGAGAGTTTCGAGGTGATGGGCGGGTATGTCGCGCTCAACGAATATTCGGGCGGCGGGTCGCGCATCCGCGTGCGCAGCATCGCGAGCGGGGCCGAGCGCATCGTGCCGCTCGACAATGCCGCGGGTTTCGCGTCGTCGAAGGACGATTATGTGTTCCACAACGTGCGCAACACCGACCCGAACGCGGGCGCGCTGCGCTACGGCTATACCTCGCCGTTCCAACCGCCGGTGATCTACGACTACGATTTGGCCTCGGGCACAAAGCGCGAGGTACAGCGCATGCAAGCGCGGGGACACGATGCGGGCGCCTATAAGCTCGAACGCGTGTTCGCGCCGTCACCCGACGGCAAGCAGATTCCGGTGACGATCGCCTACCGGCGCGACAAGTTCGACCGCGGCGACAATCCGCTGCTCGTCTATGCCTACGGCGCCTATGGATCGAGCAACGATCCGGTGTTCCGCGCGCGCTGGCCGAGCCTCATGGACAACGGCTTCGTCATCGCCTTCGCGCATGTGCGCGGCGGGCGCGAGATGGGCGAGGCGTGGTACGAGGACGGACGCCTCCACAACAAGAAAAACACGTTCACCGATTTCATCGCGGTCGCCGAGTATGTCGGCAAGAACCGCTACGGCGACCCGAAGCGCATCTTTGCGATGGGGCGCAGCGCCGGCGGGCTCACGGTCGGCGCCGTCGCCAATATGCGGCCCGACTTGTTCAAAGGCATCGTCGCCAACGTACCGTTCGTCGATGCGGTGACGACGATGCTGGATGAAAGCATTCCGCTGACCACGTTCGAATACGACGAGTGGGGCAATCCGGGGGAGGTCGCCGATTACGATTACATCTTGAGCTATTCGCCCTACGACAACGTCGACAAGCGCGACTATCCGGCGATGCTGGTGACGGCCGGGTACAACGACAGCCAGGTCGCGTATTTCGAACCGGCGAAATGGGTGGCGAAGCTCAGGCGCATGAAGACGGACCGCAATCCGATCATCTTCCGCACCAACATGGTGGCGGGCCATTCGGGCGACAGCGGACGCTTCGGGCCGATCGAGGAGGACGCGCTGATCGACGCGTTCCTGATCGACCAGGCTGGGCTGACGGCCAAGGCGCAAACGGCGAACGCGGCCGAGTAGGAGACGAAAGAAAGGGTTCACGCGAAGCCGCGAAGACGCGAAGAAAGGGCGCGAAGCACCATCGGATGCCCCGGTGTTCCGCGCTGCGAGCAAGAACTCAGACACGTCTTATCTTCTTCGCGTGAGACTTTCTTTCATCGGAAGGGCGCAATGAAACTCAAGCTCTATAACATGGCGCATAGCAGCCCATCCTATCGGGTGCGGATTGCGCTCGCGCTCAAGGGGCTCGAGTACGAGTACGTGCCCGTCGATGTGAAGGGGCGGGCGCATAAGGCGGCGGACTATCTTGCGCGCAATCCGCAAGGGTTGCTGCCGACGCTCGAGGTCGACGGCGTTGCGCTCACGCAGACCGGGGCGATCATCGAGTGGCTGGAGGAGACGGTTCCTTCGCCGTCGTTGTTTCCGGAAGACCCTTTGCTTCGGGCGCGTGTGCGGGCGGTCGCGTCGATCATCGCCACCGACATTGCGCCGATGCATTCGATGCGCGTGTCGATTGCGGTGCGCAATGAGTTCGCGCAAGGCGACGACGGCTTGCGGCGCTGGGTGCATCGCTTCATCGGCGATGGGTTTCAGGCGATCGAGACGATGCTCGCGGCGCTCGACGGCCCCTATTGCTGCGGCGATCAGCCGACGGTTGCCGACATCTACCTCGTACCGGCGGTGAATATGGCGAAGACGGTTGCGTTCGATGTCGGCAAGTTTGCGCGCATCGCATCGGCTGCTGCCCATGCAAGCACGCATCCGGCATTTGCCGCCGCGCATCCGTCGAAGCAACCGGACGCGTGATCATGAAGGCGGAGCGGATGACGATCGCGGTCGACGAGAGGACGCGCGTGTCGGGGTTGCTGGTCGCGCCGCGCGGCGCGCTGGCGTGCTATGTGCTCGCGCACGGCGCGGGCGCGGGGATGACGCATCCCTTCATGGAGGCGGTCGCGAACGAGTTGGCGGAGCGTTCGATTGCGACGCTGCGCTATCAATTTCCCTACATGGAAAGCGGCGGTAAGCGGCCTGATTCGCCGAAGGTCGCGCAGGCGACGGTACGAGCCGCGGTCGCGGAGGCGGCGCGCGCACTGCCGAAGCTTTCGCTCATCGCCGGGGGCAAATCGTTCGGCGGGCGCATGACTTCGCAAGCGCAAGCGGCCGGGGCGCTGCCCGGCGTGAAGGGGCTCGCGTTCCTCGGTTTCCCGCTGCATCCGGCGGGCGTGCCGTCGGACGAGCGCGCGAAGCATCTTTTCGACGTCGAGATCCCGATGCTGTTCCTGCAAGGCACGCGCGATGCGCTGGCGGACCTCACGTTGCTCAAGCCGCTCGTCAAGCGGCTCGGGAAGCGCGCGACGCTGCACCTCGTCGACGACGGCGATCATTCCTTCCACGTGCCCGCGCGCACCGGACGCAAGGATGCGGAGGTGCGGGGCGAGATGCTCGATGCATTCGCGGTGTGGGCGGCGAGCGGGGCGGCGGAGTGATGAGGCGGTAAGAACCGACCGCCTGCTCAATCCCC
>JBGOVA010000132.1:0-13078 GCA_041477875.1 Micropepsaceae bacterium
CGAGGCGATCGTCGGCGTACATTCCGCTTCACCGGAGCGTCCAATCGGCTACAGTTTCATCATCCTAGACCGCCATTGATGAGGAAGCGCCCATGTCCGTCCGTGAAATCGCCTCAGGTTTGAAGTTCCCCGAAGGTCCGATTGCGATGGCGGACGGCAGCGTGATCCTGGTCGAGATCGCGCGCGGGACACTGACGCGGGTGTCGGGCGGCGGCAAGACAGAGGTGATCGCGGAACTCGGCGGTGGGCCGAACGGCGCGGCGCTCGGACCCGACGGCGCGGTCTACGTGACCAACAACGGCGGCTTCGAGTGGCACGACTTGGGCGGGTTGCTGTTTCCCGGCGACAAGCCCGCCAACTATTCCGGCGGACGGGTCGAGCGGGTCGACTTGAAGACGGGCAAGGTCGATCGTCTGTACACGGACTGCAACGGCATCAAGTTCAACGGGCCGAACGATCTCGTCTTCGACAAGCAGGGCGGGTTTTATTTCACTGATCTCGGCAAAGGCTACGGGCGTCTGCATGATCGCGGCGCGGTCTACTACGCCAAGCCCGACGGGAAGATGGTCAAGGAGATCGTCTTCCCGATCGACATGCCGAACGGTTGCGGGCTGTCGCCGGACGAGAAGACGCTCTACGTCGCGCAGACGATGGCCGGGCGGCTGATGAAGTTCGACATCACGGCGCCGGGCGAACTCGCGCCGCCGACGGGGCCGCTCAACGGCACATGCGTGTGCGGGCTTCCCGGCTTGCAGCTCTTCGATTCGCTTGCGGTCGAAGCGAACGGGCGCGTTTGCGTGGCGACGATCGCGTTTCCTGGCGGGGGGATCACCTCCATTCATCCCGACGGCTCGTTCGAGCAGACACCGTTCATGGATCCGCTGGTCACCAACATCTGTTTCGGCGGCAAGGATTTGAAGACGGCCTTTGTGTGCCTGTCGTCGACGGGCAAGCTTGTGGCGACGGAGTGGGCGCGGCCTGGGCTGAAGCTCAACTATTCCGCATGAGAGACGAAGTTCACAGCGGTGGATGTTTGTGCGGGGCGGTGCGGTTCGAAGTGCACGGCGCGCCGAAGTGGACGGGCTATTGCCATTGCCATTCGTGCCGCAAGCACACCGGCGCGCCGGTCTCGGCCTACGCGGGCTTCGAGCGCGACCACGTGCGCTTCACGAAGGGTCGGATGGCGACGTTCGCTTCGTCGTCCGGCGTTGCCCGCGGGTTTTGCTCCGCATGCGGATCGACGCTGACCTATGAGGGCGAGCGCTGGCCGACGGAGATTCACTTCCACGTCGGCGCGTTCGATTTGCCGCAGGATTTTCCGCCGACGGGGCAAGCGTTCGCGGAAGAGCGCGTGCCGTGGCTCCACCTGTCGGAAACTTAATGCGGTGCAACACGCCTCAAGGGTGTGTTCGCTTGCACACACGCGGATCGACGACTAAACCCCCGCCGTCCGGTTCCGGACATCGCTCCTCACATTTTGACGAATGGGAAAGACAATCATGAAACGCATTTTGGCAGCGGTCGCCTTCACTGTGTTCAGCGCGACGCTCGCGATCGCGGCGGACGATCCGATGGCGAGCCGCTATGGCAACACGGTTGTGGCAAAGGGCGCGGACGGCAAGGAAGTCGGACGCTCGTATTACAATGCCGACGGTACCCTGACGCGCAAGACGGCCGACGGCAAAGAGACGAAGAACACGTGGAAGATGGACGGCGGCAAGATTTGCATCACGCAGACCGATCCGGCGCCGGCGGCCGGCGCGGCTCCGGCCTGTTTGCCGTTTCCGGGCGCCAAGAACGTCGGCGATTCATGGGACGTGACGCTGCCGGACGGGACGAAGGTGACGGCGACGCTGCAGAAGGGTCGTCCGTAAACGTACATTCGAATCGATTGGTGGGGCCGGCCGTCGCGCCGGCCCTTTTTCATTCGATGGTGATGCGCGGTGCGGCGCGCGCGTCGCCCGCGTCGAGTTTCGCAGCGATGCGCTGCGCAATTTCGATGAACGCCCGCGCTAGAGGTCCCTCGGGATCGCGTGCGGTGATCGGCGTGCCGCCGTCGGAGGTTTCGCGGATCGCGATATGAAGCGGAATCTCGCCCAAGAAGTCGGTGCCGAGTTTCGCTGCCGTCTCACGCGCGCCGCCGTGACCGAAGATGTGCGATTCGTGGCCGCAGTTCGGGCAGACGAATGTGCTCATGTTTTCCACGATGCCGAAGACGGGCACGTGCGTCTTCTTGAACATCGCTAGGCCCTTGCGCGCGTCGATCAAGGCGATGTCCTGCGGGGTCGAGACGATGATCGCGCCCGCGAGGGGTACGCGCTGCGCCAACGTCAATTGAGCGTCGCCGGTGCCGGGCGGCATGTCGACGATCAGCACGTCGAGCGGCGCCCATACTACGTCATAGAGAAGCTGCGTCAGGGCAGTCATGACCATGGGCCCGCGCCAGATCATGGGTTGGTCTTCTTCGATCAGCGATCCGATCGAGATGGCCTTGATGCCCCACGCTGTCATGGGCTCGAGCTTCTTGCCGTCCTTGGAAGTCGGCTTTCCGGTGAGGCCGAGCATGCGCGGAATGGACGGGCCGTAAATGTCGGCGTCGAGCAGGCCGGCGCGGCGGCCCAAGCGGTTTAAGGCGATCGCGAGATTGACGGCGACCGTCGACTTGCCGACGCCGCCTTTGCCGCTCGCCACCGCGACGACGGCCTTGACGCCCTCCGGGCCCTGGCGTTCAGGTGAACCGGCGCGGGGCGCGGCCTCGGCTTGCATCTGGGCGTTCAGGCCCGCGCGGCGCGGCGCAGGCGTGGCGCTTTGGCGGTGCGCCGTCAGGACAGCGGTCACCGAGCGCGCGCCCTTCAGCGCCAAGACCGCCTTTTCGGACGCAAGACGTAGTGGTTCTTTGGCGCGGCCTTCCTCGGGCGCCACTTCGAGGGCGAAGCTGACGTGGCCGTCCTTGACGTTCAGGCCCTGGATCAACCCCAAAGTCACAACGTCCCTGTTTTTCGCGGGGTCCACGACGGTCTTGAGCGCGGTCAGAACGTCATCGGTCGTGAGGCTTGGCATAAGGAATCTCTAGTGTTTTGGCCCTTGAAGCGATTTCGGTACGCTCCACATGAGAAGCCGGATGCTCGGCCGGGACACGCGGGGGCGCTTCGCGTTGCGCGGGCAGGCTTTAGGGACTTATAAACCGCTCATACCGGTACATCCATTGTGGCTTGTGTCGCGTGATTCTGCCTGGGATGTGCCGGGGCCTTCGGGCCCGATCTAAGCGCTTTCGGCGCGCCGGTTTTGCACCCTTGGTGAGCGAGAAGAGAGGACGAAATGCCCTGGAACGACAATAAGGGCGGCGGCGGCGGTTGGAACCAAGGTGGTGGCGGCGGGCGCGGGCCGTGGGGGCAGGGACCCTCGAACGGCGGCGGACGCGGCCAGGGTCCGAATATCAGGCCACCCGACCTCGAGGAGTTGTTCAAGCGGGCGCGCGAATTTCTAAGGCGGATGTTTCCCAGCCAGTCGCCGTTCGCTGTCGTCTTCACGTTCGGCGGCGCGATCTTGATCTTCCTTTGGCTGTTGACCGGCGTCTACATCATCCAGCAACCGGAGCAGGGCGTCGTGCTCAGGTTCGGCAAGTATGTCGACCTTCTGCAGCCGGGACTTCATCTGCGCCTACCGCAGCCTATTGAAACTGTCATTCGTCAGAACGTCCAACAGGCGCGCCAGGTGAATGTGGGTTTTGAAAAGAACCCGGACAACGACAGCGCGCCGCCCACGAACGTGCCGCGCGAAAGCCTGATGCTGACGGGCGACGAAAACATCGTCGATATCGATTTCACCGTGTTCTGGAAAATTCGAGACGCGGCGGATTTCTCTTTTCAGGTCGACGAACCCGAAGAAACGATCAAGGCCATCGCCGAAAGCGCGATGCGCGAGGCCGTCGGACAGGCGAAGATCGACATCGTTCAGACCGGTGGGCGCGGCGATCTTGAAGATAAGGTGCGGTCGATCATGCAGACGGCGCTCGACGGATATCGTGCGGGCGTGACGATCACGAAAGTCAACGTTCAAAAGGTCGATCCACCAAGCCAAGTGATCGACGCCTTCCGCGATGTGCAAGCGGCGCTCGCCGACAAGGCGCGCAAACGAAATGAAGCCATGAAGTACGCCAACGCGGTGGTGCCGCGGGCGCGCGGCGAAGCGGCGAAGATCGTGCAAGACGCCGAGGCCTACAAGCAACAGCAAGTCGCCGAAGCGAAAGGCGAGGCCGGGCGCTTCATCTCCGTCTACGAGCAGTACCGAAACTCCAAGGACGTGACGCGCGAGCGCATGTTCCTGGAAACGATGCAGCGCGTACTGGGATCGACCAACAAGATCATCATCCAAGGCGGAGCGAACGCGCCGCCGATCATGATGCCTTATCTGCCGCTGCCCGAATTGCGGCGCGGTCAAGCGCCCAGCACGCCGGCGACGGGAGCCAATCCATGAGACGCGGACCACTTACCGTCGTTGGCTTGATTTTGGCGATCTTGCTGCTGGCGGCGTATTCCAGTTTGGTCATCGTCACGCAAACCCAACAGGTGCTCGTGCTGCAGTTCGGCGCGTTGGTGAAAGTCGTGAAGGAGCCGGGTCTGACGTTCATCGTTCCGGGCCTGCAGAGCGTGCGGTACTTCGATAAGCGCATCCTGCCGCTCGAGTCGGACGCCGAGGAAGTCATCACGTCGGAGAAAAAGCGCATCGTCGTCGATGCCTTTGCGCGATTCCGCATCTTCGATCCTGTGAGGTTTTTTCAGGCGGCATCGACGGAAGAGGCGGCGCGTCAACGCCTTACCTCGCTCATGAATTCGAGTTTACGCGGGGTGCTCGGACGGCAGAACTTGGGCGCTCTTCTTTCTGGCGAGCGCGAAAAGCTGATGCGCGCCATTCGCGACATGATGCAGAGCGGTGCACGCGAACTCGGCATTGAAATCGTCGACGTGCGTATCCGGCGCGCCGATCTGCCGCCGCAGAACCAAGACTCCGTCTTTCAGCGCATGCAGGCCGAACGCAAGCAAGAGGCCGAAAAAAATCGCGCCGAGGGCGATGAAGAAGCTTTGCGCGTGACGGCCGAGGCGGACAAACAGGTGACGATCATCCGCGCCGAGGCCACGCAAAAGTCCGACATCGCGCGGGGCGAGGGCGAAGGCGAACGCAATCGAATTCTGGGCGATGCCTACGGGCGAGACGCCGAGTTCTTCGATTTCTATCGCTCGCTGAAGGCCTACGAACAATCGATGGGCGGCAGCAACACGACGATGGTGATTTCGCCGGACAGTCCGTTCTTCAAGTACTTCCGCCACGGTCAAACCGGCGCGCAAACCGGCGGGCGCTGAGTTCACCCGTAAACCCATTCTTTACCGTGCGCGGCTGATCTAACGGTCGGCGCCGCTGTTCGTTTCGGCTGCCGCGAGGGGGCCGCGTGTCGAGAGTTTTCGCCGCCGTTGCAGCGTGTGTGAACCTATTGGTTGCGACGGCGGTCGAGGCGCGTCCGGCGCCGGATGGGTTTTCCGCGCTTGTCGAACGGCTTTCCCCTTCGGTGGTCAACATCGCGACGGACAGAACACCTCAAGCACCGGCGGAGGGCGGGCGTTCGCTGGGGTCCGGCTTCGTCATCGATGCGGCCGGGCTGATCGTCACGAACAATCATGTTGTTGCCGGCGCCGATGAGATCTTCGTGGGGCTGCCTGACGGCAGCCGGCTTGCCGCCGTCGTCGCCGGGCGCGACGCCAAGACAGATATCGCGCTTCTGCGCGTGATGCCGAAGAGGCCTCTGACGGCGCTTTCGTTCGGGAATTCGGACGAGGCGAAGGCGGGCGATTGGGTGCTGGCGATCGGGAATCCGTTCGGGCTCGGCGGCAGCGTGACGGCGGGCATCATCAGCGCCCGCAATCGCCAGCTTGATGCCGAACTCTACGACGATTTCATCCAGACGGACGCGGCGATCAATCGCGGCAATTCCGGCGGGCCGCTGTTCGACATGGAGGGCCGCGTCGTCGGCGTGAATTCGTCGCTGATCTCGCCGACAGGCGGGTCGGTCGGCATCGGCTTTGCGATTCCCGCGAACACGGTCAAGACGATTGTCGCGCAGCTGAGGCAATTCGGTCACGTGCGACGCGGCTGGATCGGCGCCAACGTCCAAGACCTCAGCGTCGACCTGGCCGAGGGCCTGTCGCTGCCGGCGGCGCGCGGCGCGCTGATCGGGCACGTCACCGGGGCCGGGCCCGCCGCCGTGGCCGGCCTGAGGCCCGGCGACGTGGTCACCCGTATCGACGGAAAAGACGTGGCGGACTCGCGCGCGATGCAACAGATCGTCGTCGAGGCGCCGGTCGGGCGGATGCTGAGCCTGGATGTGGTGCGCAAGGGCCAGTCGATGGCCGCGAAGGTACGTGTCGGGCGCCGGCAAGAGCGCGACGGCGCAAGCGCATCGATGCCGCCCGCGGCGCGCGCGCTGGACGCGGGGCTTGGGGGTCTTGGCTTCGACGCGGCCGCGCTGACCGAGGAATTGCGCGGGAAATATCGCGTGCCGCCCGGGGTCGAAGGTGTCGCTGTCACCTCGATCGTGCCGCGATTGGCCGCGGCCGAGTGCGGCATCGAGCCCGGCGATATCGTCGTCGAGGCCGGTCAGGACGCGGTGCACTCGCCGCAGCAACTCAACGCGAAAATCGCGAGCTTGCAGAGAGCCGGACGCGAGGTCGTCGTGCTGACGCTCAATCGTGGCGGAGAACTGTCGTTCAAGGCTTTAAGGTTTGCGCAACGTAACGTTGATAAAGCGTTAAAGACCGCCCGGCGCTAGGCGCGCGTTAATGCGCGGCGCGCGATCATTGCGGTCATGAGCGGGCTTTTCGGGCCATCGAACGGGCAGACGTTTGTGCCGTTCAATTTCTCTGTGCTGGGCGATTATTATCGCGCACAGGCACAGCTGCGCTCGGCCACGACCGCGCCCACCGCCGCGACGACGCGCAGCACGAAGGCCGTCGAGGCCTCGTTCGCGCCGTGGGACACGCAGGCCAAGGACATCACGGCCGTCGCGCGGTTGCGCGATGCCCTCACGACGTCGTCGTTCGTCGACATCACCGACAGCGATTTCAACAAGCTCGGCGTCGACCAGGATCAAAAGAAGCTGTTCGCGCTCTACAAAGGTCTGTCCAGGCTTCAGGCGCTGGCTTCACACGGCGCCGACGACAAGACGCCGGCGGCGGGGCTGACGGGATTGAACCGCCGCTTCGTCGCGGGCCTTGCCGAGATCAAGTCCTATCTCGCCGACAAGAGTTTCGACGATCTCACCCTCTTGTTCGGCGAACGGGTTTCGAAGACGGAGAGCGCGTTCAAACTGCCGCGCCCGCCGTCGACCTATCAGGGCCCGTCCGTCGTCAGCGGTGCGTCCAGCAACGTCATCGAAGGTCTGACGGGAAGCGAAGTCTTTACGGCCTCCGTCGTGAAGAACGGGGCGCCGATCGACGTCACGATGGATCTGTCGCAGATCACGGGCGATCTCTCGCTCGACAATGTCGTTTCCTACATGAACACGCAGATGCAGGCGGCCGGGCTGTCGACGCGGTTCACGCGCACGATCTTCGACGGCAAGACTTCGACCGACCCCAAGCGTTACGGCATCGGCATCCAAACTACGGTCACGGAGCGCGTCACGTTCTCGGCGGCTGCTACGTCGCCGGCGGTTTATGTTGCCGGCGTCGCGGGTTCGGGTGCGACGCAGACCGGTCAGCTGATCAAGCTCACGGACGAAGGCGCCGAGGCTGCGACCAATTTCACGCAGAAGATCGCGCCGGCGACCGGTATGGCCGATGTCCGCGGCACCGCAACCGATGCCAGCGGCAACGTCTTCGTCGTCGGTTCGGTCACCGGCGATCTCGGTGCGGGGATCGTGCAGGGCGATCAAGACGTTTACTTGCGCAAGTACGACGCCGCGGGGCAGGTGATCTGGAGCCGCGTGTTGGGTTCGTCCGAGAAGGCGAGCGGGCTTGCGTTGGCGACCGATTCAAGCGGCAATGTCGCGATCGCGGGCAAGATCGTGGATCGCCTGTCGTCGACCGCGATCGGCGGCGGCGACGACACGTTCGTGACGAAGTACGATCCGGACGGGCACGAAGTCTTCACGCGCCAGATCGCGCCGGTCGTCGACGACCAAGGGAATGCGCTTGCCTTCGGCGCCGACGGTTCGCTCTACGTCGCGGGTCAGACCAGCGGCGCGATGAGCTCGACCATCACGCACGGCGGCGCGACCGATGCCTATTTGATGAAGCTGACGTCGTCGGGAGGCCTCGACTATGTGCGCCAGTTCGGCGGCACGGGCAGCGATGCCGCGACCGCGCTTGCCGTCGACGGCAACGGCGATGTGATCCTCGGCACCGTCGAGGACGGCGTGGGCAAAGTGCGCAAGCTGCTGTCGACCGACGGCACCTCCGATCCCGTCTGGGAGATGTCGCTGGGCTCGCTCGGCCAAGGTCATTTGGCTTCGATCGCGGTCGAGTCGGGTGCGGTCTATGTCGGCGGCGCGACGGACAACGCGGCTTTGACCGCGGGCGGGCAGGCGACGATCGCCAACGCGCATAGCGGGGGCACCGACGGTTTCGTGATGAAGATCGCCGATGCCGGATCGACGGCGAGCGCGAGTTTCGTCTCCTATGTCGGCACGTCGACCTCGGACAGCGCAGCGGGACTTGCGGTCAACAACGGCGAGATCTACCTCGCCGGGTCGACGAGCGGCAACCTCGGCGGCGGTACGGCGCCGACGGTAACCAACGGTTACGTCGTCAAGCTCGACGCCACGGGCGCGCGGGTTTGGACGCATCAGTACGAAAGCACGGCGGGTGCCGCTTCGGCGCGCTCGCTGGCGCTCGATGCCCAAGGCGCCTCGGTTCTCGACGAGTTGGGACTACCGCGCGGGACGATCAGTTTCGATCAGACGCGCCTCATCGCGGACTCCGCGAGCGTGCGCGCGGGCGACTATTTCTTCGTCAAGGTCAACGGCGGCGACGCGCGCAAGATCACGGTCTCGGCGACCGACACGATGCGGGGCTTCGTGACGCGCATCAACGCGGCGCTGACGCTCAAGGGCGAGGCCGTGCTGACGCGCAGCGGCGGCGACGGCATCAGGATCACGGCGAACGAAGGAAGCGTCATAGAGCTCGTTCGCGGCAGCGGCGGGTTCGATGCGCTGGCTGGGCTTGGGCTTGAGCCCGGCAAGCTCGACAACACGAAGGACACGCAAATCTCTGGGGCGAAGGCGAAGGACATCAACGTGTTCGCCCTTGGTCTCTCGGGCGATGCGACGATCGGCGACAAGACGCGTGCGCAGACGCTTTCGCTTCAACTGACGCAAGCGATGGAAGCGATCAAGAACGCCTATCGCACGCTGACGACCCCTGTGCGGAAGACGGGCACGCAGAACGCGAATGCGCAACGGCTTCTCGCGAACTATCAGAGCGCGCTCGGCGTGCTGGGATAGGCTCCCGGAATCTCAGACGGCCTGGTTCAGCGTCAGCGCGAGCGCACGCGCGGCTGCGGGCGGCTTCACGAACGCCCCCGACTTGGCATAGGTCGCCGGTGTCTGGCGCGCCGTTACGCCGTCGGCAATCGCTCGCACGATGCCTTCGGTCACGTGGCGGAAGCGCGCCAAGAGGCGACCTTGCTCTTTCAAACCCTTGTGGAGGCGTTCGGTGACCGACTTCAATCGCTGCCTGACTTCGGCGGGAAGGACCGCCACCGCGGCGCCGCTTTTGAATTCGGCGGCGGACTTGCCGTAGAGCAGCAGCAGGCTCGTGCGGCTGTCCTCGCCTTGCGTCAGTGCCGACGGGCGCTTGGCCTTGAGGGTTGCGATATCCTGTTCGGTGAGCGCGGCGAGCTTGCCGGTCAGCGCGATCAGTTCTTCGGCTTTGGCGAGGCTCAAGCTCATGGCTTCTTGATCTCTTGCATGGCGAGCAATTCGCGCTTCACCGCGTCGGCGAGGCCCATGCCGCCTTGCTTGGCGATCTGCTTGCCGATGTCTTGGATCATCAGCGAGCGGAAGACTTGCTCGCCGGTGCCGCCGCCCATCGGGCCGTCGGTCGGCACGCCGGCCCACATCTGCTCGAACATTTGGGAGATGAACACGGCTTCGAAATCGCGCGCGGCCGCGTCGGTATCCTTTGTCGCTGCGGGGAGCCTGGGCGCGGTGGCGCCCAGCGTTGCCCGGGCGACGTCGAGCGAGAGGGCGGCGTCCATCTCACATCACCTCGATTTCGGCCTGGAGGGCGCCCGAGGCCTTGATCGCCTGCAGGATCGCGATCATGTCGCGCGGGCCGATGCCGAGTGCGTTCAGGCCGTTGACGAGCTGCTGCAGGCTGACACCGGAGCGCAAGACCGTCAGCTTCCTGTCGGACGAGTCTTGGACCTGGATGTCGGTGCGCGGAATGACCGTGGTTTCGCCTTTGCTGAACGGTTCGGGCTGGCTCACATCCGGAAGTTCGGTCACGCGGATCGTCAAGTTACCCTGCGCGATGGCGACCGAGGAGACGCGCACGTCGGCGCCCATCACGATGATGCCCGAGGCTTCGTCGATGACGACTTTCGCCGGCAGGTCGGGCTCGACCCGCAATTGCTCGATGTCGGTCAAGAGACCGACCATGTCGCCTTGATAGTTCTGCGGTACGCCGACGTGGATCGTGCCGGGGTCGCTTGCGTTCGCGACCTTCGCGCCGACGAACGTGTTGATGGCGTCCGTCACGCGCCGTGCCGTCGTCAGATCCGGATTGCGCAACGCCAGACGCAGGCTGCGCAGCGAGGCCAGATCGAAATGGACCTCGCGCTCGACGATGGCGCCCGATGAAATCCGGCCCGAAGTCGGCACGCCGCGCGTGAGCGATGACGCCGCGCCTTGGGCGGAGAAGCCGTTGATCGCGATCTGGCCCTGGGCGACGGCGTAGATGTTTCCGTCCGCGCCGAGGAGCGGGGTCACGAGCAGCGTGCCGCCCTGCAGGTTCTTGGCGTCGCCGAGCGCGCTGACCGTCACGTCGATGCGCGAGCCCTGGGTCGAGAAAGGGGGGAGGTTGGCGGTGACGATCACGGCGGCGACGTTGCCGCTCGAGATGTTGGCGCCGCGCGTGTTGACGCCGAGGCGCTCCAGCATCGCCTGCAAGCTTTGCTGCGTGCCGGGTGCGTTGCGCAGGCCGTCGCCGGTGCCGTTCAAGCCGACGACCAAGCCGTAGCCGACGAGCATGTTCTCGCGGACGCCTTCGACGTCGGCGATGTCCTTGATGCGCGAATAGGCGTACACCGGGGGCACGGCCGGCAGCGCAAGGCTCAGGCTCAAGGCGATCGTCAGTATACGGCGCATGGGTGCCTCGCTTCTCGGGCGCAAATATCCAATGGTTCCTAAGCGAGGGTCGTGCCAGCGCAATTCGGCCGCTAAGCCATTGGCGACGTTGGGTTTCGCTGGCAAGCCGCCCGGTCGATGGCGCATCGGGCCCGGCAGAAATTGCCGTGTGGCCTGCAGACTTTCAGCCGATCTTAACCGGCGTGCGCGATGCTTAAGTCCGGATTAATGGCATTGGACCGATGAAAGTCGACGCACCGCGACCGATCGACAGCCTTCGCACGGCGCGCGTCCGCGCGCCGGGCGGGGCCGCAGGCGGCTTTGCGCCCGAGCAGGCCTCGGAGCCGAGGGCCGCGGCGGCCGCGTCCGGCTCGCCCTCGATTGCGTCGGTCGATGCGCTGATTGCACTGCAAGAGGTTCCAGACGCGCTGACGGGCCGTGCGAAGGCCGCGCGCCGGGGGCGGGACATGCTCGACGTGCTCGAGGATGTTCGGGACGGGTTGCTGACCGGGGCGGTTTCCCGCGCAACGCTTCAACGCCTGCTGATGCTTGTGAATGTCAAGCGCGAGGACTTTGTCGATCCCAACCTCGCGGCGGTGTTGGACGAGATCGATCTGCGCGCCCGGGTCGAGCTGGCGAAGCTCAATTTTGCAGGTGCGAACTGACGCCTGCCGGACGGTTCGGCCGTCATAAACCTTTATTATCCCTGACTTTTTCTTCCGTTGCTGGCCCCCAAGCCAATCAATATATTCCGCGCACTTTGACGCCCGCGTTTGCGTTGGGGGAGGAAACAAAGTCATGGGCGTGATGCTGCCGCCTGACTACCGGCCGTCCGAAGACGAGCCCTTCATGAACGAGCGCCAGCGCGAATATTTTCGCCGCCGGCTCAATCGCTGGAAAGACGAAATCATCCGCGAGTCGAAAGAGACGCTGCAGAACCTCGCGAGCGACTCGGTGCCTCATGCCGATCTTGCCGACCGCGCGTCGAGCGAGGCGGAGCGCGCGAACGAGTTGCGTGCGCGCGACCGGCAGCGCAAGCTGATCTCGAAAATCGACAGCGCATTGCGCCGCATCGAAGAGGGCACCTACGGATTCTGCGAAGACACGGGCGATCCGATCAGCCTGCGCCGACTCGAAGCGCGGCCGATCGCAACGCTCAGCATCGAAGCGCAGGAGCGTCACGAGCGGCGCGAGCGGGTTTATCGGGACGATTAGCGATCAATGGTCTTCTTCGAGGCCACGATTTCCGAAACGCGCGATGAGCGATTCACATGCGCCTAAGCCAGTCTCTCGCGCCCAAGTCTGAGCGTGGTCGATTTCTGGCTGAAGTTTCAGGAGCGCGTCGGGCTGCCACAACTTCCTGACCTCGCCCATAGGCAGCGTATCAGTCTCCGAGTCGATGACGGTGAAAGCAATAAGGTCAGGGTCGTCACGGTCCATGCTGATCTTGTGTGCAAGCGAACAAATCCGTCGCGCGCCTTCGATGAAAGAGAGTTGTCCGTCGCGCATCGATCGCGCCGTTTCGGCGATACGCGCCTCTACCGCCCGTTGATGTGATCCGGCCATCGCTCGAAGATAGCTTCGGCAACGACAAAAGATAAGGCCGGGAGTGATCCCGGCCTTGGCCCGTTCGTGACGCCGGTGGTGGTCGGCGTCAGAACGGGAACAGGATGTCGACGACCTGCTGGCCGTAGCGCGGTTGCTGGACGTCGGTGATCTGACCGCGGCCGCCGTAGGAGA
>JBGOVA010000198.1:0-8054 GCA_041477875.1 Micropepsaceae bacterium
CGATTGTGTCAGCGCAGCTAGGTTTGGTGCTTCGAGACGGCCGACGTAGCGTTCCTGCTGGTCGTACACCCAGAGCACACACATTCGATAGGTGTCGCCGCAAGCAAAGTAACTGATGGCTGGGATGACAAATTCATGGTCGCGTACGGGCCGTCAGTCTTGCAGCGCTGACTAACTCGCACTGCTTAGCCCATCTTTTTGAAACAACTGATGATACCTAGAGACTTTAGCTCCGAGCAGCGCATGACGCGAGTGTCGTCCACGTTCGGCGTGACCATCACCATATAGCGCCGACCATCGGAGCACTCGACGCTCCAGAACGCGCGGCCCCTGGCTACTCCCGTTCGGCCGATGCCATTGAAGAAAACCCGAACCGCGCGGCAGCGCTCGCCGATGACCTCTTCCAAGATCTCCTTTTGTTGCTGAACCGATTGCTTGAGCAGACTGTCATTTACGGCGTTCACAGAAGCGGCGCCAATCGCGGCGCCGATGAGCACCGAAGCGCTTCCAAATGCAACGGTCCTCAGCCAGATGATTGACTGCTTAGCCACGAGATGTTCCCCCCAACAAAATCGGAAGGAAAGCACGCGAGAAAATCCTGCCACAAGATACCGTCAGTGACCGGATTGAGGGGTATTGCGGCCGTTCGTAACGATCTCTCCATCAGGCGGTTGTTGGCCCTTTCCGGTCGTTCGGGCGACCATCTACCCCCCCGTCCGGTCATTTGAAGCTTTTGGCGACCGCGCCGCGCGTGGGCTCGATCCGGTCCAGCGCTTGAAGGCGCGCGAGAACGCGGCCGGCTCGGAGAAGCCCACCAGATAGGCGGTCTCGTTCACCGAGACCTTCTTTCCATTCAAATAGTGGAGCGCCAATTTGTGGCGCAATTCTTCCAACACCTTCTCGAAGGTCACGCCCTCAGCTTTCAAATTCCGATAAAGTATCTGGCGGCTGACCCCCAGCTTGGACGCGACCATGTCCACGCTCGCTTTGCCGGTGTGTAAAATCGGCATCAACACACTCTCGACGCGGCCGCGCGTGGATTTGGATTTCTCCAAACTCTTAAGCAGAGCCTCCGCACGCTCGCTGAGAATGCCAAAAACATAGCGCGACGGGAGCGGAGGTTTGAGGGTTAGCCACGAGTCATCGGTCATCAGCAGCGCGTTCTTGTCGCTCTCGAAAATCACGGGCATCTGAAAAATCCGATCGTACTCCGCGCGATAGGCCGGCGCCGCGTGGGTGACATGGACCGCTTTCACAAACCGTGCACTGCCGAACTGGCGCGACGCGCAAACCATGCGGGCAAACGAAGCTTCAGTCGTTTCAGGAAAGTCATTGGGATTCTTGCGCGTATCGATCAGCCAGAGTTGGCCGGCAATGCGCGAGAGTACAAGGCGGTCGCCA
Organism: Micropepsaceae bacterium; assembly: GCA_041477875.1. Taxonomy (GTDB): domain Bacteria; phylum Pseudomonadota; class Alphaproteobacteria; order Micropepsales; family Micropepsaceae; genus SZUA-430. The sequence goes on from JBGOVA010000198.1 coordinate 1,402, forward strand.
GCCGCCACGCCATCGGCAATCAGCCGACTATAACGATTTAGCTGCTCGAAGGCGTCGGCCATGGTCTCGCAGGCGCCGCCAATCAAGCCAACGATCGATAGCTCGTCCATCCCGAACGCTTCGCCGAAGTGAAGCGCCAGCGCGGGATCGTTGCATAGCTCCTTGCCCGCCCGCATGAGCGAGACATACTTCGCGAGTGGGATGCGATTGTCCTGGTCTTCCAATTCCTTCGGATCGATTCCCGAGCGCTCGGTCAGAAGCCTTTGACTGGCTCCCTTCGACACCGCGAGTTCCATCAACGCCCGCGCAAAACCTGCCGCGACTGTGGGCTCAGCCATCGCTTCGGTGCCCCTTAATACCTGCAGTCATGTCTTTGATACGTGGAGTCATGGCCGTTTCGTTCGCCTTGGCTAGGATCGAATACGACCAGGCGTAGGGCAAGCCACAAGTTCTTGCGGCAACCCTTCCTCGCGAAGGTGTAACCTATGCTCAACCGTGTCTTTCCCAAGCAGTTCGATAACACCTATCGCGGCCACTGGCTCGCGGTCTGGCTTTTCGTCCCGATCGTGCTTGCGAGGCTCGCCATGGGCACGAATTCCATCATCAACACACGTTTAGTGGTGACAGCCGCCGATGGGATCCCGCTCGACAGCTACAATGCCGGCGGCGCGGAGGCGGTGCTTGCGCTCTTCGCGCTCTACGGGCTTTTCCTTCTGTTGAGCGGCCTGCAAGGCCTTGTGGTACTGATCCGCTATCGCGCGATGATTCCGTTCATGTATCTCCTGCTGTTGATCCAGCAACTCGGCGGCGGCGCGCTTGTACGGATGCACCCCTTCGCGAGGTCGGGCGTTCCCACCGCCCAACTCGGTTCCGCCTTCGTCGCCGCCATCCTGGCGATGACGATTATCGGCCTTGTCCTGTCTCTACTGAAAAAATCCGATGTGCCGGGGCGACCTCTCGTGGAAGGGTGATGGCGCCGCTGGCGAACCTGAGCTTAGCGCAATAGAGCTGGCTAGCAGCAGGTGGGGAATTCGCGGGGCGCGGGCCGCGGATGATAGAAACATGAAACGATCTCCTTCGGTGAAAAAGCCGAAGCAGAACACGCGAGAAAATCCTGCCACAAGATACCGTCAGCTGACCGGATTAGGGGTATTGCGGCCGTTCGTAACGATCTCTCCATCAGGCGGTTGTTGGCCCTAATGCGACATTCGACTATGAGCAACAAAATCGGTGCATATCGTTCCAGCACGTCTTAGTTCATAGTTCTAATTATCGGTGGAAATCGGCGAGATCGGGCGAAGTCTTGGGGCAAGCACGAATGTCTAGAATCGATCTGTGCATATGAAGATCTGGCTTTCGACCGTGGCGATCGTGCTCGCTCTCGTGGCAGGGGTCGTCTTCCGGCCGGATCGTGCGCTGCAGGTCGCATCGGGATTGACGGCGCAGATGCTGTGCTCGGCAGCATTCGTTTCGGGCGTCCATCCGGAAGTGACATTCAGCGAAACAATTCGCCCGATGACAGGGCCGGCGGCGGCGCTTGTGCACTACGAGGTCGACGAGGGTGCGAAGTCGATCCGCGCCTCCGTGCTCGGTGCCTTCTCCAGCACGGCAGCTTATCATCAGGGCTATGGTTGTCGCCTCGAATACCCGGACAGCATAGCCGTACCGCCACCTTTGCCCGAGGCGGTGCTGCCCGCCGAGCCACCGCTTGTCGAAACAGACAATGCCGATCTTCGGGCGGCGTTGGATCGGGCGTTTGCAGAGGAAGCGGGGCAGCCACTGCGCAACGTCAAAGCGGTGCTGATCATGAAGGACGGGCGCATCGTCGCCGAACGCTACGCTGCAGGTTATGGCCCCGAGACTCCGTTGCTTAGCTATTCCGTAGCGAAGTCAGTGACCAATGCGTTGATCGGAATTCTGGTGCGCCAAGGCAAGTTGAACGTCGACGCGCCGGCGCCCATCACCGCGTGGCACGGGGCAAACGATCCGCGATCAGCGATCACGCTCGACAATCTGCTGCGCATGGCTTCGGGCTTGGACATGCAAGAAGACGGCTCGGGCTTCGATGCCGCGTCGCAAATGGTTTATGCGCAAAACGACATGGCGCGTTTTGCCCAAGGCGGCCAGCTCGGCGCGAAACCAGGAACGGCGTGGTCGTACACCAGCACGAACACGGTGATCCTTTCGTCCGTCATCCGCGATGCCGTCGGCGGCGGCCAGCAGGGTTTTGTCCGCTTCGCGCGCGACGCGTTGTTCGCGCCCATCGGCATGCAGCGTGTTACGATGGAATTCGACGGCGTGGGCACTCAGGAAGGGTCGGCCAGCATCTTGGCGCCGGCGCGCGATTGGGCGCGCTTCGGGCAGCTTTTCCTCAATGACGGCGTTGCCCCGAACGGCACTCGCGTCCTGCCGGAGGGATGGGTCACCTACTCCAAACGTTCGACTCTGGGATCAATTTACGGCGCGGGGTTTTGGACCAATGACGGGGGGAGTGAAATTGCAGCGGCGCTCATTCAGCAGGGCATGCCGCCAGACTCGTTCTTCGCCTCCGGGAATTTGGGACAGCGCATCTACATCGTGCCGTCGGAGCGCCTGGTGATGGTGCGTTTTGGCGTGACGCATCGACCGCCAACCTTCGACATCGCGGGCGACATGCGCCTGATGCGGACGGCGATAACTGCGTTGAAGTGATTGAGGCACTGTCTGCGCAGGCATCCCGCCGCGAGCGCCAGGGTTTAGCCGATTTCTCCAATTGGGCGTTCTGCCAAGCCACAATAACTGCCGTCTGCAGCGAGTATGAACCGCTCCCGCCGGTGGGGCCGACCGGCCGCTTTGCGGCGAATAGCGGCCGGTGACAGGACGCAGACCGGATGTCTGCAACTGGCCCATTGCGGTCGTTCGCTCGGTGGAGTTTGAGCGAGTGCTTGGCGGTGTAAGTGATGACTCTCATTCTTTTTGGGAGAAACCATTCGCATGCCAACCACGGGACTCTGGCCGCTCGCGCTCGCGATAACGTCCCGGCTAGGATGATGGGAACAGCCCATCTGTCCCGGGAGCCCAGCCATGTCCCTTGAAGAAGCTTCTCTCATCAGTCAGATCGTTGCCGCCATCGCTGTTGTCGCGTCACTGATTTTTGTCGGCCTCCAGTTGCGTCAGGCATCAATCAACCAGCGGATTTTGATCAATGAAAGCCGACTACGCACCGCCAAAGACGACTTCAGGACGTTGATGGGCCCGGAGTTTATTTCCGTCGCACGGAGCGGAAGCGCAGGCGATCCGTCCATGACCGACGAACAGATCGAGCGATTCCTCTTGCTGGCATGGTCGAACTTCTACGGTTGGGATGAGCAATTGCGGGAAGCCCGAGAGGGCGTCTTGGACGACGGACGGATGCAAGCAAATCGGAGCTTCTTCGTTCAATTGCTGCGTCGTGGCCCTGGATATCGTGCCGCTGCTCAGATGTACGGGAGCATCACCCATTCGCCCTTCATGAATAAGCTCTTGGACGAGGCAAGAACCGGCCAAGACGCAGAGCCAGCCCAGGCCTGGCGAACAATTATCGCGGCAACAGCCAATGGCGCCTAGCGCCGGACGTTCGGGACAGCATACCTATTGTGGTCGGCTTTAGCCCAGCTCAGCGGGCGGGGGTTTGGCGCGGGCTCGCTGTATTGCCCAATGACGACTGTCCGATATCGGCGAGAACCGACCGGTTCGACATGCGCCCGCTCATGGCGGATAATGGCTCCAACATCGGCCGGTCGGCGGCCCCAAAAGGGGCTCGCCAACGCAGGTGCGCGGAGACACGACGGACTATGCCTTTCAGCACCGAAACGTCTGAGATGGTCGCCAAGGCTGTCGCTGAAGGTCGTTGGGATCTGTTGTATGTTAGCTCAGCGCTCCGCCACCCCCGATTCGCGGCTGTGGCCAAGCTCGAACCCGACCCGGCGCGGGGAATACACGATACAGTTCCGCGTCACCTCGTCTCAATCTTCCGCCTGTCCACGGAGGGCGCATTCTGACACCAGCGGTTCAATCGATTGTGTGTGAATCGCATCTGATCGCCTGGCGCCACGAAAGCCAACAATCTCAGCTCCGCAGCGGGAATGTTAGATAGACCTCACCCGTAGTGCTATTCCGCACCGCGCCACACACTCCACGAATTACCGCGCCGCGCTTGTCGATGAATAGTTCGACGGGCGCGCTGATAGTCGGCGCCACATAGTCCGAAGTTTGAAATACGTACGGTGGCGCGAGGTAGCCGATGACCGTGAGCGAAAGCTGGTCGCGCACGACCTTTGCCCTCTCCGGTTCGAGTGGAATTTGGCCACTCCACCCTCGATAGGGCCAAGGCTGAAAGTGATTGGACCCAAGCCCGAACGCCACAAGATAAGACGTCACTCGCGTCTTTCGTACACGGCTCTTCGCGCCGAATGCCGTCTGACCGGTGTATGACTCCTTGCGACCCAGCACCTGCAGCGATTCAATCGCCCACGCGTATTCAAATTTCGGGCCGATCATCAGCGCGTCTAGCAATCCAGCAAGCCCGGTGACGGCCAAGCCCTTGACGGTCAGCAGTTGGCGATCCGCATCGTATGATGTGAACAGTCTATCGATGGTCGTTGAAGCAATGACCACGCTGCGCCCATTCGGATTATTCGCGAGCGTTGCTTCGATCGACGACAAAGCACGAGATGTCCGAGCCTCGAAGTCGGCCCCCGTCTCAAATTCGTCCTTCTTGAGATTAGAAGAATTGAGCCGCTCGACTAGCGACTTCGCGTCCGTGTCTCGCAGCTGCGCCCCGACTACCCAGCTGCGGTCCTCGGCAGCCGCCAAATTCGACGTTACCCGCGGAACCGATGGCTCTTCGCTGCGCGCGGCGCATGCCAGCAGCGACGTCGCAGCCCAAACCATGACAACGGAGACACTCGCTACCTGCGCTTTCATGCTCATCCCTCCCCAATATAGGCGAGGAGTTGAGCACATCTCGGGCAATTTTGTCGAGTATACTCCGTGGTCAAATACACGTCGTCGCGCACGCTTGCGGTGATGGCGCTTCGAGACGTATTCGCCCGCAACCTGCGACGTGCCCGGGACAAGTGCGGGCTCTCGCAAGAAGAACTTGCCCACCGAGCGAAAATCGACCGAACCTACGTCAGTGCGCTGGAGCGCGGCATTTACAGTGCAAGCATCGACATGCTTGAAAAGCTGGCGAAGGCACTCGGCGTTGAACCTGCAGCACTTCTGGAGCGATCGAGTGGCAAGCGGTGACTCAAAGACGAGTAGTTCCGATCAGCTCAAGGGAGATCGCGTCGCGTCGATAGACAAGATACTGCACTGACCGGATTGGACCGTATTGCAGCCGTTCGTAACGTTCCGTCCATCAGACAGCCGTTGGCCCTAAGCGGACATTCGCCCCTTGGCTGGGTCACCAACGAAATGGGCTATCGTCTGCCCTGAACGAAATCCTCAGGGAACATCACATGACACTTTCAGATCTAGCCAGCATCGTCGGCATGATTATAGAGTGCAGCAGCCCGTGCCGAGCCGTGTCTCGCGATCATTGGGGATGAACCATGCGCCGTTTCTGGGCTTCGCTGGGATCGCTGGTGTTCTTCATCCTCGCGCCAGGGACGGTTGCGGGCTTTGTTCCGTGGTGGCTCACGCGCTGGCGCGTCGGGCCGCCTGTCTTCGGCATCGACGCTCTGCGATGGGTTGGCGTCGCGCTCATCGTGTTGGGGCTGTGGCCACTCCTCAGTTCATTTGCGCGTTTCGCCTGGGACGGGCTTGGCACACCCGCACCGATCGCACCACCTACGAATCTCGTGGTGACCGGCTTTTACCGCCGCGTGCGTAACCCAATATATGTCGCGCTGCTCATCATTCTACTGGGCGAGGCGCTGTTGTTCGGCGACGAACGCGTGGCGGAGTGGGGCGTGCTCTTTTGGCTCTTCACGTTTGCATTCGTGGTGATCTTTGAAGAGCCCACGCTGCGGGAGCAATTCGGCGAGGAGTATCGCACCTACTGCAAGAACGTGCCGCGATGGGTGCCGAGGGTTATTCCATACAAACCATCGCACTAAACCGCGGTGTGGAAAGCCGGCATCCAAAGCCGAACTCTCGGAGGACCGGCGCCTGAGGGAGATGCCCATGGTTGTGCCCCATTCGGCATCTACCCGATGTGAATTGATGCCGCCCGGCGAATGTCTGCTTTCGGCGAATAGCTACCGGTGAACGCGCGCAGACCGGGTGTCCGAAGTTGGCCCCAAAGCGGACGCTGGGCTCGTAGCTTGCGCTGGTAGGTCACCGTCAATGCGAGCGCCGCCACATTCGGCGCCGCCGGCCGATGGCTTCTCCGGTGCCGAGCACCAGGCTATAGCTGACGCCGTCACGAATGGCAGACGCGCGCATTCGACAAGTCAGGGGGCGACATGACAACTCCAACCGTGATCACGACGACAGGAGCGAAGAAGCGCTTGGCGGGCTGGGCAGCGATCGCAAGCGGTTTCATCGGCATCATCGCTTTCGCGTCTCTATTTGTATACTTGGCGACCCAGGAAACCGCATTCCAAGCGACGGGAGTGATGCCGCTGGTCGGCAGCGCTCTGCTCGCGACGAGCGATCTAGGCTCCGCCCTTCAAGCGGTTTTGCTGATC
>JBGOVA010000315.1:0-3132 GCA_041477875.1 Micropepsaceae bacterium
ACACATTCGCGCCTGTTCAGCTACGCGACACCCGACGGCAAGACGGAGCGCGTGCGCGCGTTGACCGTGTTCCTCGTCAATCGGCGCGCGACCGTGCATCGCTTTTATGCCGATGTGAGTTACGCCTTTCAGGCGCGGCTCGAACTCGTCTGCGAGGCAGGTTTCGAGCCACGTCGCGACCTCTCCAGCTATCGCGCGCAGGACTGGGATTTGCGGGTCGCCGATCTGCACTACCGCGACATTTGCGAATGGGCGGTCGGTCGTAACGTAGCGGCGGGCTGGGACGCGGCCGATGACCTTGCCGGGGTCGTTACGCGGGTTTGGACAGACCCCCTTCCGTCAGCGGAGGTTGAGCGCGTCGCCCCGAACGAAGACGCCGAGCTTAAGGGGCGAGTCACCTTTGGGATGGAGACGCTGGCGCAGATGGCCGAGGCCGATGGCGTTGCACTCGGCGGAGCCTTGGCGGATCTGCCCGCCCTCTATGGGCTCTGGATCGAAGCCGAGCGCAGGAAGCTCGCCGGCCTTCCCGACCGGCGTCGGGAAACCGGCGAAAGCCTGATTGCCGAGATGGAATCGGCAAAGAGCCGCATCACGAACGGCATCGACATCCTGGCTCGCGATGCCAGGGCGCGGACGGCCTTCCGGTTCATGAATCTTGCTGTCGCCATGGCGGCGCGTCGCCGCATCGCCGGTGCAACCGGCGACCCGACGGCATTGCCAGAACCGGAATGGCGGCCGTTCCAGCTTGCCTTCGTTCTCCTAAACCTGGCCGGCCTCGTCGATCGGAGGCACGCCGATCGTGAAACCGCCGACCTGCTATTCTTCCCAACCGGCGGCGGCAAGACCGAGGCCTATCTCGGGCTCGCCGCCTTTGTGATCGCTCACCGACGGTTGAGCGGCTCAGGCGTTCTTGGCGCCGGCGTTGCCGTCATCATGCGCTATACGCTGCGCCTCCTGACGCTTGACCAACTCGCCCGCGCTGCGGGGGTTGTATGCGCGCTCGAATTGATGCGCACCGACGCGAAGAACATCGACGAACAGGGGCGACGCCTCCTCGGCGACTGGCCGATCGAGATCGGCCTCTGGGTCGGCTCCGATGCCTCCCCGAACAAACTCGGTGGCAAAGGAAAGTCGGACGAGACGACAGCCGTGGGGCGGGTGCGGCGCTATCGCAATGGACGGGACAAGCGCGCGCCCGCACCGCTCAAGGCCTGCCCTTGGTGCGGGACCGCCTTCACGCCGTCTTCTTTTGCCTGCATGCCGAACGAGCATGCGCCAACCAATCTCGAAATTCGCTGCGCCAACACCGCCTGCGATTTCAGCCGTAACCGGCCGCTACCCATCCTCACCGTCGATGAACCGATCTATCGGCGTTTGCCCGCTTTTCTGATCGCTACAGTGGACAAGTTTGCCGCCCTGCCCTGGGTGGGTGAGACCGGGGCGTTCTTCGGGCATGTCAATCGCTTCGACGACGGCGTGGGCTTTTACGGAGCCGCAGAGCCGGGTCGAGGCCGACCACTCTTCAATGACTTCTCGCTCGATCCGCCGGACCTCATCATCCAGGACGAGCTTCACCTGATCGCAGGGCCGCTCGGGACCGTCGCGGGACTCTACGAGGCCGCCATTGACCAGCTTGCGTCCCGTGGCGCTGGCGAAAACCGGGTGCGTCCAAAGATCGTGGCGTCGACGGCCACCGTTCGACGAGCGGCGGATCAGATCGAGGCGCTGTTCGATCGTGGGAAAACGAGCGTCTTTCCTCCATCTGGCATTGACCGCACTGACAGCTTCTTCGCGCGTACCGTTCCGTCGTCGCAGAATCCAGCGCGGCTATATCTGGGCATTGCCGCGCAAGGTCGCGGGCCGAAGCTCGTCTTTTTGCGGTCACTGACGACGCTCGTGGCTGCAGCGCAGGCAGCCTATGACGCGCACGCGTCGGGGAACGGAAAAGACCGGAATCCTGCCGATCCATACATGACGGCGCTTTGCTACTTCAACGCGCTGCGGGAGTTGGGTGGCGCGCGCCGGATCGTCGAGGACGAGGTGCGCGATCGTGCCGGGCGCTACGGGACGCAGCGTCGAAGGGTGGACCCGGCTGATAAGCCGTTTGCCGATCGCAGCATCAAAGAGCCGATGGAGCTGACCTCCCGCGTTTCGACGGATGAGGTGGCAAAGGCGAAGCAGCGCCTTGAGGCCGTCTTTGGATTGGGTGACGAGACCGTGGCTGTCGCCTTGGCTACGAACATGATCTCCGTCGGCCTCGACATCGCCCGGTTGGGGCTGATGATCGTTCAGGGCCAGCCGAAAACGGCGGCTGAATACATTCAGGCGACCAGCCGCGTCGGACGAGACCATTCCCGGCCCGGCCTGGTTCTCGCCGTGCTGAATTTGCATAAGCCGCGCGATCGAATGCACTTCGAGCAGTTCGGGCAATTCCACCGTACCTTTTATCGCGCCGTTGAAGCGACGAGCGTCACGCCTTGGGCTGCGCGCGCGCTGGATAGAGCGCTGGCCGCCATCGTGGTGGCCGCCGCGCGCCATATCGACGGAACTCTGACACCTGATGCGGCGGTGAACGAGTTGAAGAACCATGTCGGCACACGGGCCGCGGTGCGCGACGCGATCGTCGCCCGAGCGCCGGAACGAATGATTGCGGGCGGTCGCGCCGCGCTCACTGTTCTGATCGACGATATCCTTGACGCGTGGATTGCGACTGCCGACGAGCAATCGGCTGGCGGCAATGCCTTTGCGTATGCCCAAAGGAAGAGTCCGCATAGGCTGCTGCATATGCCGCTTGAACCGGAGATCGGCAATCTCGCCGCGCCTCATCAGCGGTTTATTGCGGGCCGCTCTATGCGCGACGTGGAACCCAACGTCGCCCTGAAGGTCAAGGACCCTCACGGCAATACGATCGCGAATGCGGACGACCTCGTATGACGACGAAGAACGCACAGCGATTGAGCCAACTGATCTCGACCTTCGGTCCGGGGGCGATGATTGACTTGCCGACAAGATCGGTCGTGGTGGGCGGTCTCGAGCAGTGGGACATGCGGGGTAACGCCTTCACGACTATTCCCGAGCCACGGCTGACGATGCGGCTGGAGCAGCTCCTCAAAGCGCAAGGGCGGCTCGATC
>JBGOVA010000307.1:0-3369 GCA_041477875.1 Micropepsaceae bacterium
CGCGCGTTCCTGGCGACGCCCGAGGCGATCGCGCAGCGCCTTGTGCGCGCCAAGGCGAAGATCCGCGAGCGCGATCTTCAGTTCACGATGCCAACGGGGCCGGCGCTTCGCGAGCGTCTGCCGTCGGTGTTGCGCACGATCTATCTGCTGTTCAACGAAGGCTATTCGGCGAGCGACGGCGACCGATTGATCCGCGAGGACGTGTGCGAGGAGGCGTTGCGCCTTGCCGAGACGATCGCGTGGCATCGGCTTGCCGGTTCGCCGGAAGCGCATGCGCTGGCAGCCTTGATCCTGTTTCAGCATGCGCGGCGGCGGGCGCGGGTGGGGGCAGACGGGCGGCCGGTGCTGCTTGAGGATCAGGATCGCCGCTTGTGGGACGCCGCGATGATTGCGCGGGGCTTCCAGCATCTGTCGGCTTCGCGCAACGATCACGTGCTCACGAGCCATCATCTTGAAGCGGGAATTGCCTCGGTGCATGCGGCGGCGCCGTCGTGGGCGGAAACCGATTGGGCGGGGCTGTTGTCTTATTACGATGCCCTGAACGACATGGCGCGCTCGCCCGTCGTTGCGATCAACCGCGCGATTGCGCTCTCGATGGTCAAGGGGCCCGAGGCGGGGTTGGATGCGCTTACGCATCTTGCGGGGCGGAAGGCGATCACGCGCTACTTGCCCTATCATATGACGATCGGCGATCTTGAGATGCGCAGCGGGCATCGGCAGGCGGCGCGCGAGGCGTTCGAGCGGGCGTTGAAGTTGCCGATGTCGGTGCAAGAGCGAAAGCTGGTCGAAGCCAAATTGAACCGCGCCGCGGATGCGTGAGACGCTGAACGTACTGTCGATCCAATCGGACGTCGTGCGCGGCCATGTCGGCAACAGTGCCGCACGGTTCGCGCTGCAGCGCGTCGGCATCGATGTTTGGGCGGTGCCGACGGTCTTGTTCTCGAATCATCCCGGGCACGGCACCTTTCGCGGCGAGGCGATTGCGGCGGCGCGCATGGCGGACCTGATCGAGGGCCTTGCGCAACACGGGTGGCTCGCGCGGTGCGACGGTGTGATCTCCGGCTATCTCGGCGCTGCCGATCAAGCGCCCGTCGTGGCCGATGCGGTGCGGCGGGTGAAGGCTGCGAACCCCGGAGCGATCTATCTGTGCGATCCGGTGTTCGGCGACGACGACGGCGCCTATGCGCGCGCGGGCGTCGCCGAGGCGATGGCGCGCGATCTGCTGCCGCTGGCCGACATCGTGACGCCGAACCGGTTCGAGCTGTCGAGCCTGACATCGAAGAGAATCGACAGCGCCGCGGGTGCGGTCGGCGCGGCGAAAGCACTGGGCAAGGGCGAAGTCGTCGTCACATCCGTTCCGTTTCCACCAGACCAGATCGGGACGGTGGCTGTGACGCCAGCGGGCGCGTGGGCGACCGCGGCGACGCGGCTTGGCCAAGTGCCGAACGGTTCCGGCGATCTTTTCGCGGCGCTCTATCTGGCCGCGCGGCTGAAGCGGGAGACGACGGAGCAGGCGCTTGCCCGCGCGAGTTCTTCGGTCGACTGCATCTTGCGGGCGAGCGCCGCGAAGCGCGCCGACGAACTCGTGCTCATCGAGCGGCAGGGCGATCTCGTAGAACCCGAACAGTGGCTCAAAGCGAGCGCCGTTCCTCTGCGATAGATCAATTTCATCTGCGGTTCATCGCCGTAAATGGTATGATGCTTTGCCCGCCGAGGGAGGGTTCCATGATCGTCAATCGCCCCGTGGTGCGTTTCGCCAAAACCGCCGTATTCGTCGCGTTCGCCGCGGTTCTGAGCGCCTGCGTCACGCCGACGCCCTATCAGCCGGCCCAGCCGCAAGGGTTCGGCTATACCGAAGAGCGGCTCGACCAGAACAAGTATCGCGTCATGTTCCGCGGCAACTCGCTGACGCCGCGCGAGACGGTCGAGGACTATTTGCTCTATCGGGCGGCGGAGCTGACGCTGCAAAACGGCTTCGATCATTTCATCATGGTGGGACGCGATACGGAGGCCAAGACGTCGTACCGTTATTGGGTCGACAGCTATGGCGGGCGCGGCTGGTTCTATCACGGCTTTCCGGGCTGGCGCCGCGGACCTTGGTACGACCCGTTCTACGATCCGTTCTCCAACTACGACGTGCAGCCGGTCACGACCTACACGGCGACGGCCGAGATCATCTTGATCAAGGGGCCGCGGCAAGACGGCGAGGTGCGCGCCTTCGATGCGCGCGAGGTGCTGGCGCAGGTGGGACCGCGCGTGGTGCGGCCGGAGCAACAGTAGCAGCGGTAGTCAACGATGACCGGCGTGACCGCCTCTTCTACTCAGACACCGGACACGCCTCCTAGTTACTCTGGTCTCGGCGTTTCTCTCGCTTGGTTGCTCGTCGCTGTCGTATCTATGTTGGTGGCGGCGTTCGGCGTCCTTCTCGGGATGCGCCACCTGGCACCAGAACTTCAACCCTATGTCGCGCTGCCGCTAACTGCGCTGTTGGCCGCGATATTCCTGCCTATGTATCGCGTGAATGTAACGACTGCCGATGCGGCAGTGCGTGTGTCCAAACGATCGCTGGGCGCGTGGCTTGTCAGGCGGCCGACGACTCGCTGGTCGGCGCCGATCTCCGACATCGCATGGATTCGCGTCGACAAGAGCCCCTGGGACGCCATGTTTCTTGCCATCGGCACGAAGTCGCATGGTTCAATCCGCTTCGCCTACAAGACATCGAAGGACGATCCGCAACGCGATTTCGCGCGCGCTTTGGTGACTTTCGCGCGCGATGCGCACGGCCTGCCCATCGCGGTTCTTCCCAACATATGGGAGACGCCGGCGCGGCGTGGCTTCATCTGGCTTGTCGCCGCAGTCTGCGCTGCGATCGTACCTGCGGCGTTCTTCATTCCCACCGACGCGAAGACTCAAGTTTACGTCGCGTTGGGTGCAATGGTTCTTGCCGGCTACGCGATAGTGCTTCTGTTCAAGAAGACACGTCAGGGTGATGCTTCCTGATATCGAGTAGCGTGCCGGCACAACCCCAGCGAATGCGAGCGCCGGGGCGCTACGCCGCCTTCTTCAGGTGGCGGGCGATGAGGATTTCGGCGATCTGGATCGCGTTAAGCGCGGCGCCCTTGCGCAGGTTGTCGGAGACGCACCACAGGGCAAGGCCGTTCTCGACGGTCGGGTCCTTGCGGATGCGGCTGATGAAGGTCGCGTAGTCGCCGACGCATTCGATGGGCGTGACGTAGCCGCCGTCTTCGCGCTTGTCGACGACCATGCAGCCCGGCGCCTCACGCAAGATATCGCGCGCCTGGTTGACCGTGATCGGGCGCTCGAATTCGATGTTGATGGCTTCGGAATGGCCGACGAAGACGGGCACGC
>JBGOVA010000033.1:0-23826 GCA_041477875.1 Micropepsaceae bacterium
GCGCTTCGCTTCGTCGTATTCGCGCTTGAGTTTCGCCACGACGTCGGCAACCGGCATGATGTCTTGGATTTGGCCGACGCCCTGCCCTGCGCCCCAGATGTCTTTCCAGGCTTTCTTTTCCATGTTGCCGCCGGAGCCGAAGTTCATTTTCGATTTGTCGGCTTCGGGCAGGCCTGAGGGGTCGAGGCCGGCGGCGGTGATCGACGGTCCCAGATAGTTGCCGTGAACGCCGGTGAAGAGGTTCGAATAGACGATGTCGTTCGCCACGGTGTCGACGAGCATCTGCTTGTAGCGCGGATCGGCGTTTGCTTCCGTCGTCGCGATGAAGCGGGTGCCGAGATAGGCGAGATCGGCGCCCATCGCCTGCGCGGCCAGGACCGACGCGCCGTTCGCGATCGAGCCTGAGAGCAGGATCGTCTTGTCGAACCAGGCGCGCACTTCGGGGACGAGCGCGAAAGGCGACAGCGTGCCGGCGTGGCCGCCCGCGCCCGCGCACACGAGAATGAGGCCGTCGACGCCCTCCTCCGCCGCTTTCTTCGCGTGGCGGATGTTGATGACGTCGTGGAAGACGACGCCGCTGTAGTCGTGCGTGCGCTTCACGACCTCCGCCGGCGCGCGCAGCGAGGTGATGATGATCGGCACCTTGTGCTTCACGCAGGCATCGACGTCGTGCCCGAGGCGGTCGTTCGATGCGTGGACGATCTGGTTGACGGCGAAGGGGGCGGCTTGTCTGCCCGTCTTCTGTTCGAACGCGTCGAGCTCGGTCTTGATGCGCACGAGCCATTGGTCGAGGAGTTCGGCCGGGCGTGCGTTGAGCGCCGGGAATGAACCCACGATGCCCGCCTTGCACTGTGCGATGACGAGGTCGGGGCCTGAGACGATGAACAGCGGCGCGCCGATGACGGGCAGCGTCAGTCGGCCTTGAAGCACGGTCGGCAGGGACATTGGGGTCGATCCAGAGGTTCGTGAATGGCTCTATGCATCCACGCTTAGCGGGAGGACTTGGCTATTGGCAAGCGAGCCCTGTCAGGCCACCGCGCCCGCGGAACGCAGAGCGGCGATCTGCGCGTCGCTTCGCCCGAGCTCGCGCAGGATTTCGTCTGTGTGCTCGCCCAGCATCGGCGCGGGGCGTCGCAGGGTCGAGGGCGTGGCCGCGAAATTCGCGACGGGTTTGGGTTCGCGCATGCGGCCGGCCTTCGGGTGGCGCGTTTCGAGGACGATGCCCAGATGCTTGACCTGCGGGTCGTCGGGCACCTCCTCGCGCTTGAGCACGCGGGCGTGGGGCACGTCTTCCGCCTCCAGGCGCTTGACGATCTCGGCGGTCGGGAATTGGGCCATCAGGGCTTTCATCTCGGCCTTCAACGCCTCGGCGTTTTGCAGGCGCAGGAAGACGTTGGCGAAGCGCGGATCCTTGGCCAGGTCCGGTTTGCCGGCGGCGCGGGCGAAGTCGGCGAACTCGTCGTCGCTGATGACGATCACGGTCACGAAGCCGTCGAGCGTTTTCATGATGTCGTAGAACTTCGAGAACTCCGGCATGTGCACGACCCCGTCCTCTAGCAGCATGTGGTTGTACATCGTGTCCGGCCATTGGAACGCGAGCGCCGAGGACAGCATGTTGAATTCGACGAATTGGCCACGTGCGCCCTTGGCCTTTGCGTAGAGCGCCGCGGTGATCGCTTGTGAAACGCCGAGCGCCGCGACTTTGTCGCAGACGATGGACTGAATGAGATGAGGTTCCCCCGTTACAGGATCGCTTTGCGAATCCGCGAAGCCGGACACGGCTTGAATGACCGGGTCGTAGACGCGGCGTTTCGCGTACGGTCCCGTCTGCCCGAAGCCGCTCATCGCCACGTAGATGAGGCCCGGGTTCAACGGCTTGAGATTTTCGTAAGCAAGACCCATGCGCTCCATCGCGCCGGGGCGATAATTCTCGACGACGACGTCGGCGGTTCTCACGAGATCGAAGAGCACAGCCTTGCCCTGCATGCTCTTCAGGTTCAGCGCGAGCGAGCGCTTGTTGCGGTTGACGGCGGCGAACATCGCGCCGAGCCCGTTCGACTGGGGGCCGAGATAGCGCGCCATGTCGCCCATCCCGGGGTTCTCGACTTTGATCACTTCGGCGCCCTGGTCGGCCAGGATTTGCATCGCCATGGGGCCCGCGATGACCGCCGACATGTCGATGATCTTCACGCCGTCGAGTGCGCCGGGCATTCGTTCAAACCTCAGGTATGTATTTGTGTGATACGCTTACACAATGGGCGTGGCGGTAGGCCAGTGCCCGGCATTTGCGGCGCGGCTGCCTGTGGCGTCAGATCAGCAAGGCACTCTTCGGTTTCGCACATGCGAAGGGCGTGAGGCGTACACGCCTGCAAGTCGAACTGGCGAACAAAGCGGCGTTGCCACTGCATCAAAGTTGGGGATTCCGCACGGCTTACGAGCAACGCGGCTGCATTCAACCTGGATGAGCCCAGACATCGCGACCGCAAGCGGACACTTGCGAGTCGCGCGCACGCGCGGGCGAGGTAAGACTTTTGAGATTTGGGATGCTGGCAGCCGATCCTAGCGCTTGATTCGGTCAATTGCCGCTCGTTTACCATCGACGCAACCTGAACTTGGCTGGCCGCGATTTCCACAACAGGCAGCCTGTGGAACCGGGAGAACTGCAGTGATTAGCTGAGGCCTTGCAAACGTCCCCGCGAGGACCATGAGGCGCATGCGCGAGAGAACCGAAACGGTCATCGCCGCTTATCGGCCGAAGCCCGGCAAAGAGTTGGAACTGCGGAAATTGGTCCGGCAGCATCGCAGAACTTTGGACGAAGCGCATCTGATCACCTCGCGCCCAACGCTGCTGCTGCGCGCGCGATCAGACGGAACCGTGCTTGAAATCTTCGAGTGGATTTCGCCCAAGGCCGCCGACGAAGCCCATCAGCATCCGGCGCTGCGCGAGATGTGGAAGAGGTTCGCAAAGGTCGCGGATTTCATTCCTTTGTCGGCAATTCAAGAAGCCGACAAGGCCTTCAGTCATTTCGAAGGTCTGCCCTCGAGCGCGCCCAAGGTTCGCGCCCTGGCGGGAAAACGACCTGCCGTAAGGCACCCAAAGCGTTGATACCATTCATCAAATGGTGGCTACTGGCGGAGTAGACACATTGACATTGATGACGGCCTCATGAAGGTAGGGCGGCTTCACTTTTGCGCCGCGCGGCCTGTGGGGAGTCGCGCGCGTGCAGGCTTTCCTTGGTACGATTGCGTACTCAGTAGGGGATTCGGCGGCCAGCATGTTGCGCTTCATCGTTCGCCGGCTGATCGGGGCGGTCCCAACACTCCTCATCATCATCGCAATGGCGTTTTTCATGATGCGGCTGGCACCCGGCGGGCCGTTCGATCAGGAACGCCGGCTGCCGCCTGAAATCGAGAAGAACATTCTCGCGGCCTACGACCTCGACAAGCCCGTCTTGCAGCAGTTCTTCGACGTCAACCTGTTCGTCTGCGGCGCGCAATTTTCTTCGCCCGACGAAGCGACGCTCGCCGCGCGGGGCCTGCATACCGTCGACGGCAAATATCTCGACAAGAACGATCGCCAGATACGCTGCCTCGGCGGCTACGTGGGCAAGCTCATCGGCGGCGATTTCGGGCCGTCCTACAAGTACAAGGATTTCACCGTCGCCGAGTTGATCGCCGACGGCGCCCCGGTCAGCGCGATCCTCGGCATTTCGGCGATCCTGATCGCGACCTTTGTCGGCATGACATTGGGGACGTTCGCGGCGCTGCGCCAGAACAGCCTGCCCGATTATTCGGTCATGACGCTCGCCATGGTCGGCATCACGATCCCAAGTTTCGTCATGGCGCCGATTTTGACGCTGATCCTCGGCGTCTACATGGGATGGCTGCCGGTCGGCGGCTGGGCGAACGGCGAATTGCGCAACATGGTCCTGCCGATCGTCGGCCTTTCGCTGCCACAGATCGCGGTGATCTCGCGCTTGACGCGCGGCGGCATGATCGAGGTCTTGCGTTCGAACTATGTGCGCACGGCGCGCGCCAAAGGACTGCCCGAGCGGCTTGTGATCGGGCGCCATGCGATGCGGGCCGCGCTGTTGCCCCTCGTCAGTTATCTCGGACCCGCCACCGCCGGCATCGTGACGGGCTCGCTCGTCATCGAACAGATTTTCGGCCTGCCGGGCATCGGCAAGTACTTCATCAACGGGGCCCTGCAGCGCGACTACACGCTCGTGATGGGCGTCGTAATCCTCTACGCCTCGCTCGTCATCGTGCTCAACCTTGTCGCGGACGTTCTCTACGGCCTGCTCGATCCCAAGGTGAGGTACGATTGATGGCCGGCATCGCGGTGACGAACGGACGCGAGATCCAAGGCCGCAGCCTGTGGCAAGACGCCAGGCGGCGCCTCTTTGCGAACAAGGCGGCCGTCAGTTCGATGGTCATCCTCGCGATCATCGCCGTGATGTCGATCGGCATGCCCAATGTTTGGCCGCACGAGTACGACACGGTCTATATCGACCGCATCTCGTGTCCGCCGCCGGACTATCTGGGCCTGACCGCGCTCTTCGGCAGCCAGGCGGACGTTTGCCCGACCGCCGTCGGCCAGGGGCACATCTTCGGCACCGACGCGAACGGGCGCGATCTCTTCGTCCGCGTGATGCTCGGCGGGCGCGTATCGCTCGCGATCGGATTCGTGGCGACGTTGGTGGCGCTCTTCATCGGTGTGCTCTACGGCGCAACGGCAGGCTTTCTCGGCGGGCGCATAGACAACATCATGATGCGTTTCGTCGACGTGCTCTATGCCCTGCCCTTCATCTTCTTCGTCATCATCTTGATGGTCGTGTTCGGGCGCAATTTCATTTTGATGTTCGTGGCGATCGGCGCGGTCGAATGGCTGACCATGGCGCGAATCGTGCGCGGTCAAACGCTCTCGATCCGGCGCAAGGAATTCATCGAGGCGGCGGAAGCGGCCGGCGTCTCGAATTGGGCGATCATACGCCGGCATATTCTGCCCAACGTCGAGGGGCCGGTGATCGTCTATGTCACGCTGACCGTGCCCGCCGTCATCCTGACCGAAAGCTTCCTGAGTTTTCTCGGCCTCGGCGTGCAGGAACCGTTCACGTCGTGGGGCGTCCTCATATCGGACGGCAAGGACCAGATGGAATCTTATCCGTGGATGCTGATCTTTCCGGCGGTGTTCATGGTGATCACGCTCTTCTGCTTCAATTTCATCGGCGACGGGTTGCGTGACGCGCTCGACCCCAAGGATCGCTGACGCGCCGATGACACCCGTTCTTGCGGTCAAGGATTTGAGCGTCCGCTTCTCGACACCCGAGGGGCCGGTCGAGGCCGTGAGCGGTGTCTCCTTCGATATCAACCTGGGCGAATGTGTCGGTATCGTGGGCGAGTCGGGCTCGGGCAAGAGCCAGACGTTCATGACCGTCATGGGCCTTTTGGCGACGAACGGAAAGGCGACCGGCAGCGCGAAGTTCAAGGGCGACGAGCTTGTCGGCATGAAGATCGACAAGCTGAACAAGATCCGCGGCTCGAAGATGACGATGATCTTCCAGGACCCGATGACGTCGCTGACGCCGCATCTCAAGATCAGCCGTCAGTTGACAGAAGTCCTGGTGCTGCACAAAGGCATGAGCGAGCGCAACGCGCGCGCCAGGGCCGTGCAAATGCTCGACCGGGTGAAGATTCCGGATGCCAAGCGCCGGCTCGATCAGTATCCGCACGAATTCTCCGGCGGCATGCGCCAGCGCGTGATGATCGCGATGGCGCTGATTTGCGAGCCCGAACTCCTGATCGCGGACGAGCCTTCGACCGCGCTCGACGTGACGGTGCAGGCGCAGATTCTGGAGCTCATGCAGGAGCTGCGCGCGCAGGGCAACATGTCGATCGTGATGATCACGCACGACCTCGGCGTCGTCGCGGGGCTGTGCAATCGCGTGATGGTGATGTACGCGGGCGAGTTCTGCGAGACGGGCGCGGTCGACCAGATCTTTCACGACCCGCAGCACCCCTATACGCGCGGTCTGGTCGGTTCGATCCCGCGCCTCGACAGGCCGGGCGAGGAACGCCTGACCGCCATTCGAGGCCAGCCGCCAAATCTTCAGCACCTGCCGAAGGGCTGCACGTTCCAAGAGCGGTGCGACTTCGTCTTCGATCGCTGCATCGCGGAACGCCCGAAATTGCTCGGCTTTGCCGAGGGACGCGCCAAGACGTGCCATCTCAAGGGCTTCGGGCCGGACAAAGAGGTCCTCAGATGAGCGCCGGCGAACCGATCCTGTCGATCCAAGATCTCAAGGTCTATTTCCCGGTGCGCGGCAGCGGCTTCGGCGCGGCGCGCCCGCTGAAGGCGGTCGACGGCGTTTCGTTCGACGTTTTTGCGAATGAGACGCTGGGAATCGTGGGCGAGTCGGGTTCGGGCAAGTCCACCGTCGGGCGCGCGGTGCTGCAGCTCTTGAAGCCGACGGCGGGGCGCGTGGTTTGGCTCGGGCAAAACATCGCGGGCTATTCGCGTTCGCAGATGAAGCCTTATCGCCGGCAGATGCAGATCGTCTTCCAAGACCCGCTCGCCAGCCTCAATCCGCGCATGACGGCCGGCGACATCATCGCCGAGCCGCTCGACACGTTCGAGCCGAACCTATCAGCGGTCGAACGTAAAGCTCACGTTCAAGAGATCATGGACAAGGTCGGCTTGCTGCCGCAGATGATCAACCGCTATCCGCACGAATTTTCAGGCGGGCAGAACCAGCGCATCGGTATCGCGCGCGCGATGATCTTGAAACCCAAGCTGATCGTCGCCGACGAGCCGGTGTCGTCGCTCGACGTTTCGATCCGCGCGCAGATCATCAACCTGCTCGCCGATCTGCAGACCGAGATGGGCGTTGCGCTGATCTTCATCAGCCATGACCTCGCCATCGTGCGCCATGTCAGCCACCGCGTGCTGGTGCTTTATCTGGGCAAAGTGATGGAGTTGGCCGAAGCGTCGGTGCTGCTGTCGCGGCCGCGGCATCCCTACACGCAAGCTTTGCTATCGGCCGCACCGGTGCCCGATCCGGAAATCGAACGCGGCAAGAAGCGCATCTTGCTCGAGGGCGACCTGCCGTCGCCGACCAATCCACCGTCAGGTTGCGTGTTCCGCACGCGCTGTCCGATCGCTCAGGCGAAATGCGCGAAGGAAATTCCCGCGCTCGAGCCGCGCGGCGGGGAAGCGGATCACGTCGTGGCGTGTCACTTCCCGTCTTAGTTGCCGCTATTTTATGCGGCGCACTTTCACGATGCCGCGGTGGCCTTCGATCCTGAGCGCGTAGCTGCCGAATATTGCCGTCTCGATCGAGACCTTCATTGTTTCGCCGGATTTGGGGTCGTCAACTTCGGTCTGATCGCCGTCGATCTGTTTCCACACCTGACCGTTGTCGAGGATGAAGATCGAGCGGCCGTAAGCGTTCTTGGCGAGTTCGAGGACGCCGGCCGAGATCTCAGTGATCTCTTTGGGGCCCGCCACCGGCGCAGGCGGCTTGCCGAACTCCTCGGACTTCGTCACCGGGCGCGATAGGCCGAACCAGCTGAGGACGCCGCCGCCTTCATCCTTCTCTTCGGTCTGGACCGCAGCCTGTTGTTGTACCGGCGCGGCCGCGGGCGCCGACAACGCTGTTTTGGCGCCCGCCGCCGCCGTGTCGAAGCATTGCAACCGTTCGGCCGAACTTGCGATATCGGCGCATTTCGCCATATCCGCCAGCGCGTCCCGGATGGAATCGGCTTGGGCCGGACCGGAAAGCAGCATGATCCCCGAAAGAAGCCAAAAGATTCGCATGGCACACTCGCAATAACGTGACCGGCGGTGAAGCGGCCAATGCCGCCAGCCGCTCGCCCCACCTCGTCCAAACACTATAATAGGCTATATGACACGGCCGCACGGCCCAACAAGAATTTCGCATCCAGGAAGCATCGAAGTTTGCCCAGCAGCGCTCGCTAGAGGAGCGTTCAGCAGACATTCACAAACGGCGGACCAGGCTTGCCCACGGGGCCGCATCCAGGGAGAAACGATCGAATGAACAGGCTTGGGAGCGCGGTGAACCGCGCCGGCGACATGCGCCGCGACGTGCGCAGTCTTTGGGTTCGGCTTGGATCGTTGATCGTGATGGCAATGCTGGCGTTCGCCGCGCCCGCTCACGCCGAGAAGGAGTTGTTCCGCGGCAACGCCGGCGAACCAAAGAGCCTCGACCCGCATCGCGCGACGGGCACGTGGGAGAACAACATCATCGGCGACATGATCATGGGCCTTTACACCGAGGCCGCCGACTCGACTCCCATCCTCGGCGCCGCCGACGACGCAAAGACATCGCCCGACGGCTTGCGCTGGACGTTCCATATCCGCCCGCACACGTGGTCCGACGGAAAGCCAGTGACGTCGAACGATTTCGTGTTCGCGATGCGGCGCATTCTCGATCCGAAATTCGCGGCCGAGTATTGCGAGCTTCTGTTCCCGATCAAGAATGCGGCGAAGGTCAACAAAGGCGAATTGCCGGTCGATCAACTGGGCGTCACCGCGCCGGACCCGCAGACCTTGATCATCGATCTCGAAAACCCCGCGCCGTTCCTGCCGCAGCTTTTGACCCACTACACGTCGTTTCCGCTGCCGCAACATGTCGTCGAGAAGTACCAAAGCGGCTGGATCAAGCCGGGCAAGATGGTTTCAAACGGACCCTACATGCTGTTGGAGTGGCGGCCGCACGACCACATCACGCTGATCAAGAACCCGAAGTTCTACGACGCCGCGAACGTCAAGATCGACCGGGTCACTTACTATCCGCTCGAAGACGACCTGGCCGCGCTCAAGCGCTATCGCGGCGGCGAAGTGGACTTCCAGGAGCGTTGGCCGCTGACCGAACTCAAGTGGCTGAAACTGAATATCCCGAACGAAGCACGCAGCTTCACGGAATTCAGCGTCACCTACACGACGTTCAACATCACCAAGAAGCCATTCAACGATCCGCGCGTGCGCAAGGCCGTCGCGGAGTCGATCGACCGGCAGGCGATCTCCCACGACATCTTCTTCGATTCGTACGGCGTCGAGGCGACGTCGTTCTTGCCGCCCGGGTTGCCCGGCGTCGACCGTTCGGCCGAGGTGCCTTATGCCAAGATGACGATGGACGCGCGGCGCGCGGAAGCGAAACAACTTTTGGCCGCAGCCGGCTACGGACCGGACAAACCGCTGCGCTTCGCCTACAACTACATCAGCTATCCCGATAGCAAGCGCTCCGCAGTCGCCATTCAAGCGATGTTGAAACAGGTTGGCGTCACCGTCGAACTGCTCCCGTCGGAACCGAAGGTCCACTACGATACGCTGAAGACGAAGAACTACGAGGCGGCGTCGGCGGCGTGGATTTACGACTACGCCGATGCGAAGAACATGCTCTATCTGTTCCAAAGCACGACGGTTCAGCAGAATTATCCCGGCTACAAGAACCCGGCCTATGACGACTTGATGAAGCGCGCGGACGCGGAGCCGAACGGCGAGATCCGCGCCAAGCTGCTGGGCGAAGCGAACGGGCTGTTGGTGAGGGACCTGCCGGCGGCGCCCGTGTTCTTCACGTTCCGGCGGCCACTCGTCAAATCCTATGTCTTGAACTTCACACCAAACCCGCGTGACGTGTTCCGCACGCGCTGGCTGGATATCGGCGATAAGCCCGGGCCGGCGACGGCGGCAAGCGGCACAAGCGGCGGCGCGCAGGCGTCGGAGGGCGGTTTCTGGTCCTGGCTCGGCTCGTGGTTCAGCGCGGAGGCTTGGCAGAAATGGTGGAATTCCTAGTTTCGCCGTGACTCCGGTACCTTTGCGGCGGCCCGCCTGATTCTAAGACGGACCCCACACTTCCCGAATACGGAGCGCTCGCGATGAAGATCACAATCCAACGCGCTATCTCCTTGGTCTTCGCGGCCCTTCTCAGCGTCGTGTCGGCCGTCGCCTTCACCGCCCCAGCGGACGCGGCAAAGATCCTCAACCGCGGCAACGGCGCGGAGCCCTACAGTCTCGATCCGCATCGCGCGGTCATGACCGCCGAGAACAATGTGATCGGCGATCTGCTCATGGGTCTTTACACCGACGACGTCGCCGCGCGGCCGATCTTCGGTGCCGCGGAGAGCGCGGAGACCTCGGCGGACGGGTTGACATGGACATTCAAGATTCGGTCCCACACGTGGTCCGACGGCACGCCGGTTTCAGCCGAAGATTTCGTCTATGCGTTCCGGCGCGTGCTCGACCGCAATACGGCGGCGGAATATGCATCGGTCCTTTATCCGATCAAGAATGCGCTCAAAGTGAACAAGGGCGAGCTCGCGACCGACAAGCTGGGCGTTCATGCGCCTGATGCAAGAACGCTCGTGATAGAGCTTGAGAATCCCGCGCCCTACCTGCCCGAACTCCTGACGCACTACACGACCTTCCCAATCCCCAAGGCCGTGGTCGAAAAGTACGGCAGCGATTGGACGCGCCCGGACAGGATGATCACGAATGGCCCCTATACGCTCTCCGAATGGCGGCCTCACGATCACATCAGGCTGGTCAAGAATCCGCGCTTCTATGACGCGAAGAACGTCAAGATCGACCAAGTCGTGTTCTTTCCGACCGACGACGACAACGCGGCGCTCAAGCGCTATCGCGCGGGCGAAATCGATACGCAAGAACGCTGGCCGATTTCGGAGCACAAATGGCTCGTCGCCAACATACCGAACGAAACGAAGCGGGCGACGCAGCTGACCGTCACGTTCGTCTCGTTCAACCTGCAGCGAAAGCCGTTCGACGACATCAGGGTGCGCAAGGCACTTGCGATGGCGATCGACGGCAGCGCCCTTGCAACCGACGTCTATCAAGGCGTCTACGGCGCCTCGGCGAACACGTTCCTGCCGCCCGGGACCGTCAATGTCGATCGCTCGGCCGAAGTCGCGTGGGCGGGCATGACCATGGACCAGCGGCGCACGGAGGCCAAGCGCCTGCTTGCGCAGGCCGGGTTCGGGCCGGCCAAGCCGCTCAAATTCTCTTATCGCTATATCAGCAATCCCGACATCAAGCGCGCGGCGGTCGCGATGCAGGCCATGTGGAGCGACGTCGGCGTCGAGGCCGAACTCGCCAACAGTGAAGCGAAGGTTCATTGGAACCTGCTTCAGGTGCGCGATTTCGACGTCGCCTACAATACTTGGTCGTTCGACTACAACGACGCTAAGAACCTGTTCTTCCAGTTCCAAGCCGCCGCCGTTCAGATGAACAATTCGGCCTACGACAGTTCCGCTTTCGAGGAGCTTGTGCAGCGTGCCGACAGCGAACCCGACGCGGCCGTGCGTGGCGAGTTGCTGGGACAAGCAAATATCAGGTTGTTGACCGATCTACCGGCTACGCCCCTGTTCTTTCCCTACACGCGGCACTTGGTGAAGAGCTACGTCTTGAACTGGGTCGACAATCCTCGCGACGTCAACCGCACGCGGTGGCTCGACATCGGCGACCGGCCGGGCCCGAGCGCGATCGCAACGGGAATCGATTCCGGCGCACAGGTGTCGGATGGCGATTTCTGGTCTTGGCTCGGTTCGTGGTTCAGCGCGGACGCATGGCAGAAGTGGTGGAATTCTTGAAACGGTAGGACACTTCGCAATGGCCTGGCGTGGACACGGAACCTTGGGCGCGCGCATCGCATCGCTTTGCGCGGCGGTCCTCATCTTCGCCGTGCTCGCCGCGCCCGCCGACGCCGCGAAAGTATTGCGTCGCGGAAACCTGGCCGAGCCCTACAGCCTCGACCCGCATCGCACGACGGGCCTTCAGGAGGCCAATATCATCGGCGAAATGCTGATGGGCCTCTACACGGACGCCGTGGACGGCAAGCCGATCCTCGGCGCGGCCGAGGCTGCCGATACCTCCGCCGACGGCTTGATCTGGACCTTCAAGATCCGAAGCCATACGTGGTCCGACGGCGTGCCGGTGACGGGCGCAGATTTCGTGTTTGCGTTCCGGCGCATTCTCGACCCCAAGATGGCGGCCGAATACGCCTCCGTTCTCTATCCGATCAAGAACGCGCTCAAGGTCGCGAAAGGCGAGTTGCCGGTCGAACAATTGGGCGTGCGCGCGCCGGCGCCGGACCAACTGATCATCGAGCTCGAGAATCCCGCGCCCTATCTGCCCGAACTCTTGACGCACCAGACCGCGCTTCCCGTGCCCAAGCATCTTGTCGAAAAGCACGGAAACGATTGGACGAGAGCTGGCACCATGGTTTCGAATGGACCTTATGTCCTGACGGAATGGCGGCCGCACGATCACGTCAAGCTGGTGAAGAACGCACGCTTCTACGACGCGGCGAATGTGAAGATCGACGAAGTCTATTTCTATCCGATCGACGACGATCTCGCCGCGCTGAAGCGATATCGCGCCGGCGAACTCGACACGCAGGAGCGCTGGCCGCTCGCAATGCATGATTGGCTTACGAAAAACATCCCGAACGAAGCGCGCCACGCGACCGCCCTGTGGACGCAGTACACGTCGTTCAACTCCACGCGAAAGCCTTTTGACGACGTGCGCGTGCGCAAGGCGCTCGCCATGGCGATCGACTGCAAAGCGATCCTGGACGAAGTTTTCTTCGGCTTGTACGGCGATCAAGCGTTCAGCGTCTTGCCGCCGGGCACCTCCAACGTGGACTTGTCGGCCAAGGTCGAATGGGCGGGCAAATCGATGGACGAGCGGCGTGCCGAAGCCAAGCGCCTGCTGGCGGCGGCGGGCTTCGGCCCCGACCATCCGCTGCACTTCACCTACAACTTCAGCACCAACACGGACAATCGCCGGACGGCCGTCGCCATGCAGGCAATGTGGAAGCAGGTGGGCGTGATCGCCGATCTCGCCACGACCGAGGCGAAGGTCCATCAAAAGCTGCTGCAGGCGCGCGACTTCGACGTCGCGCAAGACGGTTGGATCCTCGACTACAACGACGCCAAGAATCAGCTCTATCTGTTTCAAAGCACGACGGTGGAGATGAACTACGCCTCCTACCACAGCCCGGTCTACGACGCGCTCTTGCGTCGGGCCGACGGCGAGGCGGACGTGATGGCGCGCGGGAGACTGCTCGGCCAGGCGGCGGCGACGGTGCTCGCCGACGTAGCCGTCGCGCCCAGCTATTTCCCGTATCAGCGCCAGCTCGTGAAGAGCTACGTCACGAACTGGGTCAGCAATCCGCGCCGCGTCAACCGGACCCGCTGGCTCGACATCGTCGATCGCCCCGGGCCGGCGGCGGCGACGAGCGGGAACAACGAGACAGCCACGACAAACGAAGGCGGCTTTTGGTCGTGGCTCGGTTCGTGGTTCAGCGCCGATGCCTGGCGGAAATGGTGGAATTCCTAGACCGCGGGCGGCGCAAGGGGTGTGCTAGGCTGCAGTCGAGTGGGGAGAAGAAGAATGACCAAGGATTCCGGAGCGCGGTGGGCGATGCGGCTGTGCGCGGCGTTGCTGATTTGCTTTGCTATCGCGCTGCCCGCTTCGGCGGCGAAAATTCTCAATCGCGGCAACGGTGCGGAACCGAAAGGCCTCGATCCCCACCAGGCATCGGGCGATCCGGAGAACCAAATCCTCGGCGACATGTTCGTCGGGCTTTACACCGAGGATGCGGCGGGAAAGGCCATCCTGGGCGCGGCGGAATCCGTCGACACTTCGCCAGACGGTCTAACGTGGACGTTCAAGTTGCGCGCTCACAAATGGTCGGACGGCGTGCCGGTCACGGCGGAGGATTTCGTCTACGGCTATCGGCGCATTCTCGATCCCAAGATCGCGTCCGAATACGCGAACATCCTCTATCCGATCAAGAACGCCGAGAAAGTGAACAAGGGGACACTGCCCGGCGATCAGCTCGGCGTGAGCGCGCCCGATGCGAAGACGTTTGTGATCACACTTGAGCATCCCGCGCCGTATTTGCCGGAGATGCTGACGCACTACACGATGTTTCCGATCCCGAAGCATGTAGTTGAGAAAGCCGGAATGGGGTGGTCGAAGCCCGGGGTCATGGTGTCGAATGGCGCCTATATGCTGGCCGAGCGCAGGCCTTATGATCATATCAAGCTTGTCAAGAATCCGTATTTCTACGACGCGGTGAACGTGAAGATCGACGAGGTCTATTTTTATCCGACGTCGGACACACTTGCAGCGCTCAAGCGCTATCGGGCCGGCGAGCTCGACACGCTCGATCGTTGGCCGCTGACGGAACACACTTGGCTGAAGGCCAACATTCCGAACGAAACGCGCGGGTATACGGGTTTGCGCGTCCAGTACGATGTCTTCAACATGCGGCGCGGGCCGCTCGTCGACAAGCGCGTGCGCTTGGCTTTGGGCGAAGCCATCGACCGCGAACAGATTCAACGCGACGTCTATTTCGGCGTGTACGGCGTTGAAGCGATGACTGTGGTGCCGCCTGGCATGGCGAACGTCGATCGCTCCGCGACGGTGCCGTGGGCCGGCAAGACGATGGACGAACGCCGGGCGGAAGCGCGGCAGATGCTCGCGGCTGCGGGTTTCGGCCCGGAGCATCCGCTCAAGCTCACCTACAATTTCATCAACACGCCGGACACGAAACGCCTTGCCGTCGCCATGCAGAACATGTGGAAGCAGGTGGGCGCCGATATCGAGCTCAACGCGAAGGATTTTGCGGTCCACTACGACCTGATGAAGACCGGCAATTTCGACATCTCGTGGTCGGGATGGATCTTCGACTACAACGACGCGCAAAGCGTGCTGTTCCTGTTCGAAAGCTCGAACACGGGTTTGAACTATCCGGGTTACAAGAACCCCGCGTATGACGAGATCATGCGCAAAGCCGACAACGAGAAGGATGCCGTAGTGCGCGGCAAGCTGCTCGGTCAGGCGGCAGGAATGTTGGTCAACGACGTGGCCGTTGCGCCGGGCTGCTTTCAGTACATTCGCCCGCTGGTCAAATCTTATGTCTTGAACTGGGAGAACACACCGCGCGGCGTGAACCGCACGCGTTGGCTCGATATCGGCGACAAGCCGGGGCCCGGCATGGCTTCGAGCGGGACCGAGGGCGGCGCGCAAACGTCGGAAGGCGGGTTCTGGTCGTGGTTCAGTTGGGACGCGTGGCAGAAGTGGTGGAATTCCTGAGCGCACTGCGCCGATGACAAAGCAAGCGCGCGCGATTTGGCTTCTTCGGCTTTGCGCCGCGCTGCTGGTCTGCCTGGCCCTCGCGGCGCCAGCGTCGGCGGCGAAGATACTCAATCGCGGCAACGGCGCGGAGCCGAAGGGGCTCGATCCGCATCAGGCGGCTGGCGACCCGGAAAACAATATCATCGGCGACATGCTGCTCGGCCTCTACACCGAGGACGCGGCAGGGCTGCCGATATTCGGCGCCGCGGAGAGCGTGACGACGTCCGCGGACGGCCTGCGCTGGACGTTCAAGATCCGCGATCACAAATGGTCGGAC
The DNA here is from genome assembly GCA_041477875.1 of Micropepsaceae bacterium. Lineage (GTDB taxonomy): Bacteria > Pseudomonadota > Alphaproteobacteria > Micropepsales > Micropepsaceae > SZUA-430. Next base: position 15,459 of record JBGOVA010000033.1, read on the forward strand.
GGCGTGCCGGTGACGGCGGAGGATTTCGTCTTCGCCTATCGCCGCATCCTCGATCCGAAGACGGCGGCGGAATACAGGAACATTCTCTATCCGATCAAGAATGCGGAGAAGGTGAGCAGCGGCGCGTTGCCGATCGACCGGTTGGGCGTCAGCGCGCCGGAGCCGCGGACGCTCGTCATCGATCTTGAGCACCCGGCGCCGTACCTGCCGCAGATGTTGACGCACTACACGACGTTTCCCATTCCCAAGCACGTTGTCGAGAAGCATCCGTCGGATTGGACCAAGGCCGGCGTGATGGTGTCGAACGGCGCCTATGTACTCGCCGAGCGGCGGCCTTACGATCACATCAAGCTGGTCAAGAACCCGTCGTTCTATGATGCGGCGAGCGTGAAGATCGACGAGGTCAACTACTTTCCGGCGAGCGACGATTCGGCGGCGTTGAAAGCCTATCGCGCGGGTGAACTCGACGTGCTCGACCGCTGGCCGCTGCCGGAGCACAAGTGGCTCAGCGCCAACATCCCTGACGAGACGCGCAAGTACGTCGGGCTGCGCGTGCTTTGGCTCGCCTTCAACCTGCGCAAGCCGCCGCTCAGCGACAAACGCGTGCGCCTGGCGCTCGGCATGGCGCTCGATTGCGGGGCGATCCAGCGCGAAGTCTACTTCAACGTTCACGGCGTCGAAGCGTTTTCGGTTCTGCCGCCGGGCATGGCGAATGTGGATGCGTCGGCGAAAGTGCCTTGGGCGGGTAAGGCGATGGCGGAACGCCTTGCGGGAGCCAAACGGCTGCTGGCGGAGGCCGGGTTCGGACCGGCGCACCCGCTGAAGCTCAGCTACAACTTCATCAATACGCCGGACACGAAGCGCGGCGCCATCGCGATGCAGGCGATGTGGAAGCAAATCGGCGCCGATGTGGAGCTCGTCGCGAAAGACCGCGCGATACACTACGACCTGCTTGCGACCGGGAACTTCGACATCGGCTTGGCCGGCTGGGTCTATGACTACGACGACGCCAAGAGCGCGCTGTTCTTGTTCCAAAGCTCGACCGACCAAATGAACTATCCGGGCTACAAGAACGCCGCCTATGACGCGCTGATGCATCGCTCGGATAACGAGAAGGACGCGACGGCGCGGGGCAAATTGCTGGGTCAAGCGGCGGGCATGCTGCTCGACGACGTCGTCGTGAGCCCCACGTTCTTTCAGTTCATCCGACCATTGGTGAAGCCTTATGTGCTGAATTGGCAGAACAACCGGCGCGGCATCAACCGAACGCGTTGGCTCGATACGCGAGATGCGCCCGTCGCGGCGACCGGCGACAGCGCGCGAGAGTCCGGATCGTGGTTCAGCTGGGACGCGTGGCAGAAGTGGTGGAATTCGTAGCGGAGCGCCTCAGAGCGTGAAGCGGAAGTCGTTCACCAATGCGCCCGGCAGGCGGAAGCTGTCGACCGAACGGCGGCCGTAGCTCGCCGGATCGATGATGAAGTCGCGGTCGGCCGTCAGGGCGGCGAGTTCGCTGCCGAAGAAACGATAGATCGCGTCGTCGAGGCGCATGACGTTGAGCGGGGCGACGATTTCGCCGTTCTCCACCCACATCGTGGCAAAGCGCGTGAGGCCGGTGACGCGGCCGTTGTTGCGGTCGGAATAGTTCATGTACCAGAGGTTTGAGATGTAGACGCCCGCGCCGAGCTCCTTGAGAGCTTGGTCGCGGCGTAGCGTTCCGCCGGCCATGTCGAGCGACTGAGGCTGTTCGCCGTCGTTGGCGCCGTTCGTCTCAGCGCCGTACTCGACCGCGGAGCGCGGGCTCACGAGGCAATCGGCATAGGCGCCGCCGGAGATCAAGGCCACCTGTGGCGGTCTTACAAAACCGTCCGATTGGAAGCCTGGGGCGATGCCTTCGGCGGTGTTTTCCTTGAGCGAGACGCGCGGGTCGAGCGCGCCGGTGCCGTCGATCGAACGCAAGAACGGCGTCGCGCGGGTGCGATGATTGGCAAGACCGAAGGCACCCCAAGTGAGCCACCCCCAGATTTCATGCAGCGCGGCCGGCGTCAGATAAGCGCGATAGCCGCCGGGTGAAATCGTTTTGGCCGGACGTGACAAGAGCGCAAGCGTCTTGCCGGCGTCGCCGGCGATGCGGTCGAGTTCCGCGTCGCTCCATTCGACGCCAGCGTAGTTCGCCTTCACCGCCTTGTCGGCCGCATGATAGAAGCACCAGTCGAGGTTGAAGCTGTCGCTTTCGTGCCAATTGCGCTGGCCGAGGCTGTTCGCAAAGCCATAGGCGATGCGGCCCGCGGCATAGATTCCGACCATGTCGCGGCCGCCGCTCCCCGAACGCATCACGGCGTCGACGATTTGGTCCTTTGACGGTAACGCCGCACGCGAAACGCGTTCGCTCGACTGCGGCTTGTCGTTGAAGGCGAGATGTGGATCGTCGGGCGCGGACGCCAACGCCGCGCGCGCGTCGCCGACGGCGCGTTCAAGGCGCGTTTGGTCTTCCTCTTTCGTGCCCGTCAAGCGCACCGAGGTCGACGCGCGACGCCGGCCGGCGATCACGTCGACCGTCACCTCGATATCGGTCACCGAGCCCGGTTGGCGCACGGCCGATTTGTTGAAGCGGAAGAAATCCGAGCGCTCGGCATAGTAGTTGGTCAGGCTGATTTCGCCGCCGCGCGTGAGGCCTTCGACCGTCGCCGCGGCCTCGGCAAAATGGTCGCGAAAGCTCATTGGCCGCCGCCGAAGACTTCGACGTCGGCGAAGAGGCACGCAGGCGTCGCGTGGCCGACGCGGATCGCCTGGTTCGGCTCGCCCTTGCCGCACATCGTGGCGCCGCCGACGACGTACGTGTCGGTGCTGCCCACGCCCTTCAGCGAACGCCAAAAGCGCGAGGAGATGCCGCGATAGTTCGGGTTGCGCACGACCTTCGTCAGGCGGCCGTTCTCGATCAGCTGGCCCCACTCGCAGCCGAACTGGAATTTGTTGCGCGAATCGTCGATCGACCAAGCGAAATTCGTTTCGACATAGATGCCGCGCTCCACTTGGCCCACAAGGTCGGCGAACGTCGCGCGGCCGGGCTCGATGTTCAGGTTGGCCATGCGGTCCATCGGCGGGCGATTCCAAGCGCAGGCCCTCGAGTTGGCGACGCCGGGGAGATTCGCGCGGCGCTGGCTCGACGCACTGCCCATCGGCCGTTGGAGAATGCCTTCGCGGATCAGGAACTCCTTGCGCGCCTCGGTTCCCTCGTCGTCGAAAGCATAAGATGCGGCTTCCGTCGCTTGCGCCGGGTCGAACGTCACGTTCAAGAGGTCCGACCCGTAGCGATAGGTGCCGAACATGTCGGGGGTGACGAAACTCGTTCCCGCGTAGTTGCGTTCGTCGCCGAGGATTCGATCGAGTTCGAGCGGGTGGCCGATCGATTCATGGATCTGCAACACCATTTGGTCGGGGCCGATGATGACGTCCATTGCCGCGTCGAGGCACTCGGGCGCTTCGACGAGCAACAGCGCTTCGCGCGCCAATCGTTCCGGCGCGTCGCGCATGCCCATCTCGTCGAGCAACTCGATGCCGCCCTGCCCTATGCGCGAATCGCCGAGGGAGCGGCGCTGGGTCTGGCCGTGTGCCGAGGCCACGGCGAAGAGCGCGGGCACGACGACTTTCGCTTCCTGATGGATTCGTCCGCCGGCGGTCGTCAGCAGAAGGTTTTCGGTGTGGGTGTGATTGAGGCCGGCGGCCCAATCGACGATGCGTTCGTCCGTCTTCATGCGGCGCGACAGATCGGCGAGGAGCGCCAATTTCTCGGCGGCGGGAACATCCGTCCAGCGCCGCTTTTCATGCGTCCGGTAGCTGCCTTGCGCCGAGGTAAAGCCGTTTGCGCCGAGGCCCGCCACCATGCGACCGGCCGATGCCTCGGCCCAGGCCGACGCCTCCTCGATCGCGCGGCGAAGTCCCGGGACCGAAAGATCCGTGGTCGCCGCATAGCCCGATCCGCCGTTGCGCTCGACCGTGACCATCGCACCCGTGTTGACGCGGCGGCGCTGCGGCTCAGCGGCGTTGCGGCGAACGGCAAAGTTCTCTTCGATGGAATGTTCGGCGCGCACGCTGCATTCGGTGCGCGCCGGAACGGCGTCTGCGAAGGCGCGTTCAAGAGACTCCAGCATCGACCCTCAGACTAATGCGGGCGGCAGCTTCAGCCCGCGGTCTGGGGGGCTATCGGCGTGACGCTTTCGATGAAGCACGCACCACCATAGCGGAAGACCAGGACGTCGTCGCGATCGAAGCATTCGTAGTTGCTGTACAAACGCACGGTGTAGAAGTTTCCGGGATAGCTGAGATCCCGACAGGCATGGCGCATCGTCACCGTGTATTTTTGCGTGCCGCGCGTATGGGCGATGAACGTCTTGTCGTCCACTCGCGTGAGATTCTGAAAGTCTCGGAACTTCAGGCATTTGCCGCCGCTGTACGCCTCGGCCGGAGGTCCACTGGCAGCGAAGACAAGCCCAGTGGTCAGGACGGCAGCGATGAGACTTGTGGGGAGAATTTGGGATCGCATGGCGCGTTCTCCTAAGGTGGAACCGGAAATAGTCAGTCCATCAAAAGTCTACTCCCGGCAAGGTCCGCCCGAAACCATAAAGTTCACGGTTTTGGCCTGTAATTTCTTCTTTGGGGAGGCGATCACACTTTCGCGTCTCTCACATCGTCGTGAGCGGCGCCGTCGGTGCGCGCCAGATTGGAGGTTGCCTTCGACCTCGTCTCAAGCGAAGTTCGCGTCAATGCGGCTTGCGAGCGAACGATCGACATGATGCCGGAAGGGCCCCGCCCTATCGCCGCCGAATTGCTGACGCGACTGCCCAATTCGCCCGACGTTTATCCCCAGAAGCTCGACTTCGTCCGTGAGATGGCGCTGCTGGTCCAACTCAACGCTGCGGCGTACCGCACGGCGAGTTTTCTCGACGACCGCGTCTTGACACCGACCACGAAGGGCACGTGGGTATCGGCGGGACTGATCGCCGAGGCCGCGCGACGCGTCCAATGCGGACGCCCGTTGAACTTCATCTTTCATACGGGTCACGTGGGCTCGACGCTTGTCAGCCGCCTGCTCGACGAAACGGGTCTTGTTCTGTCCCTGCGCGAGCCCATGCCGCTGAGGACTTTCGCCAATGCGCGCGACGTGTTGGGCAAGCCCGACTCGCTGTTGAGCCAAGCCGAATTCGATGCGGCCCTCGATGTGTTCATACGCCTATGGTCTCGCGGCTACGAGCCAACCCGGTGCGTCGTCGTCAAAGCGACGAGCAGTGCGGGGCGCATGGCGGCGCCGCTTTTGAGGCGGCAGCAAAATGCGCGCGCGATCTACCTGAACCTTCAAGCAGAACCTTTCCTGGCCGCGCTGCTTGGAGGCGCGAACTCCGCCCAGGACCTCCGGGGCCACAGCCCGGAGCGCATGCGGCGACTGCAATCGTTCGTCGGCGAACCGCTGACGCCGTTGCATCAGTTGTCGATCGGCGAAGTGGCGGCGCTAAGCTGGCTTACGGAGTCCTTCAACCAGCGCGAAGCCGTCAAGGGCTTTCCGGGCCGCGTCGTCGCCTTGGATTTCGATCGATTTCTTTCGGCCGTGCCGGCGACGATGGCGCAGATCATTGCCCATTTTGGACTTCCCCACGACGCGCGCTTCCTGGAGACGATTGAACAGAGTCCGGCCCTGACGCGATACGCAAAGGCGCCGGAGCATGCCTATTCGAGACAATTGCGCGCGCAGGTCATGGCCGACTCGCGCCAAAGAAACGGCGAAGAGATCGCAAAGGGCATGGCCTGGCTTGAGCGCGCGGCGCGCGCAAACGCCGCGGTCGACGAAATCCTAAGATCGACGGGTGCTTAGGTCTTCGCCCACATGCGCATGAGGTTCTGGCGGACCACGTCGAGACGGACGCGGTTCTCCCATTTCATGGTCAGGCCCTCGAGCGCGGCGATTTCGTTCAGTTCGTAGATTTGCGTGCGTTGGTGTTCGTCGGCGACAAAGCTTTCAATGAAGGTGATCGACACCAGGCGCTGGCCGGAGCGGACCGGAACGACCTCGTGAATCATCGTCGAGGGATAAATGATCGCGTCGCCGGCGGCACCCTTGAAGGTGAGTGTTCGCGTCCCCAAGACCAACGAGAGTTCGCCGCCCTCGTATGTCGAAGGGGCGCCGATGAAGACGGTGCATGAAAGGTCGGAGCGCAGACGCGTGTTCGGCGTCTGCAGGATCGCGGCGTCGGCGTGCGCCCCGTACTTCATCCCGGGCTCGTAGCGGCAGAGCAGCGGCGGCGCAACGCGCTTGGGCATCGCGAAATCGATGAACTCGCGCGAGCGCGCAAACGCACCCGTCACGATCTGCACCGTCTCCGTGTATTTCGGGTCGGCGGAATCGGCCTGGAGATTGTTCTTGGTCACATTCGCCGGGTTGGAAATGCGCCCGTCGACGAAGCGAACCTCGCGGCTGAGCGCGACAAGCCTTTCGACTTCAGGCGCCGAGAGGAGGCCTTCGATTTCCAAGAACATTGTTCAGACTTCCTCTTTCGAAGGCGCCGATTGGCCGGCGTCACTGCTGCGCAATCTCGCCCCCGTAGTATTCGCGCTGGGCCGCCAGCAGCGCACAGACGAGATCGCGTTCGGCAGCGCTCAGATACGGATTCCAGATATCGAAAATCAACAGGACGCGCGTCTCAGCGCTATCGTTCTTCGCTTCATGCTCGATCGTATCGTCGAAAACCCAAGCCTTACCGCGCCGCCACGGGCGCGTTTCGTTGCCGACGCGGAACGTGCACCGCTCGGGAACAATCACACCCAAATGTACGATGAGGCGCGTGTTCGTCACGCCGGTATGGGGCGGGATCGCCGTGCCCGGCGTCAGCTTCGAGAAGAACGCGGCGGGCGCGAAGCCGGGTACGTTTGCCAACGGCAGGCCTTCCAAAAGCGACGTCGTCCGCAGGCATCGATCGCAATGGTCATCGACGCGCTTGCCGTCGTCCCAAAGGAAGTACGCGCTCCAGTCCGGCGACCGGTTGAGCGCAGCGGACTCGTTCAACGGCACGCCGTCGGGGTGGTTCAAATAAGGCCGAAAGCCTTGTTCGTCCCCCAACAGCGCGTTGAGTTCGCCTTCGACCGCGTCGGTGCCGGCCTCAAGGTCGCGCAACCAAGGAAATTCCTCGTCGTCGTAGAACTGAATCGCCGGCAGCTGCGGGAAATGCAGCATCACCGGCTGCTGCGTGAAGACCTTTTTGCGGCTGGTCAGAACGTCCTTGGTCTCATCGAAGCGGTCGAGCCGCGCGCCGCGATGAGCCTCGCGGATCTTGCCCAGCTTGCTTTCGAGGAATGCGTCCAAGGCGGCGGCGTTCGCGCCGACGGCAGCGCGTGCGCGCTGAACCAAGTTGCGGAGGTCGGGTGAGAGACGCTCTTCGGCCGGCGTGATCTTCAGCGCGTCGCCGAAGACCCGCGCCGCCTGACGCCGGTACCCCATTTTTTCGATGAGGGCGGCTTTCGCGAGCAAGGCCGGATAGCAATACGGATCGGCCTTCAAAGCCGCCTCAAGGGCGGCCATCTCCGCCTGCCGGTCCCCGAGCGCCCGGTGTGCATTCGCCAGACCCAAAGGGATCAGCGCATCGTTCGGCGCGGCTCGCGCCGCGCGACCAAGCCACTCAACCGCCGATCGTAGATCGCCCTGAGTGAGCGATCGCTGCCCGAAAAAGAACAGCGCCTCCGGATGGTCCGGCACGGACGCGCGCACCTGCTCCCACGCCCGCGCGGCCTCGTCCGGACGTCCAGCACGTGCCGAGCGACGCGCTGTTTCAATCAGAACGTTGAGCGAGTTGTTCGTCCCCGGAAGCACGCGGATCTCGTCGATTTCGGCCCTGTCGCCATTGTGGGGCCGCACCTATCCCATCGCAACGCCGATGCACCTTCCGACGAGGCGTCACGTTCGCGCGCGCGCACTCATGCTGCGTGCGACCAGCTCAGCGTGACGCTGCGTACCGTAGATGCAGATGAGCCACAAACTGTCTCTCGATTCCTTTGCGGTACCTCGAAAGTATAGACGCGAGTCGTGTAAGCGCTGTAATCCGGCAAGAGAGGGTTGATTCGATACATATGGTGTAGAGGCGCAAGCCTTTGCGCTTGGCGGTTGTTGTCTGACAACTGCTTGATGACACTCGGAATGCGTCGTTCGTGTATTGTTCTAGTGTATCGGGGCGTGAATTGAAGACTGCCGCTGTCGTTACCGCCGGAAGCATGTTGCCCGACCGCGCTTTGCGTAGCGCGCCATCGGGTTGCGTTCGGCGCAACACGTCACCCCACCCAACCCAAAAGGAAGCCGACAAGCGCGGGCGAGCGAACCCGTGTTTGTCCC
>JBGOVA010000272.1:0-4747 GCA_041477875.1 Micropepsaceae bacterium
AGTCGATATTGCGCTCAAAGCAGGCGATTCGCTCAAGTCGAAGATCAAGCAGGTGGCGTCGGGCCGCTTTGGCGTGACGGCCGAATACCTCGCCTCCGCCGAGCAGATGCAGATCAAGATCGCTCAGGGGGCAAAGCCCGGCGAAGGCGGCCAGTTGCCCGGCTTTAAAGTCACGGAGATGATCGCGAAGTTCCGCCTCGCGACACCGGGCGTGATGCTGATCTCCCCACCGCCGCATCACGACATCTATTCGATCGAAGATTTGGCGCAACTGATCTACGACCTGAAACAGATCAACCCGACAGCGCGCGTGTGCGTAAAACTCGTCGCCTCGACCGGCATCGGCACGATCGCGGCGGGCGTGGCGAAGGCCAAAGCGGACATTATCCTGATTTCGGGCCACGTCGGCGGCACCGGCGCGTCGCCCCTGTCGTCGATCAAATACGCCGGCGTGCCGTGGGAGATGGGTCTCACCGAAGCGAACCAAGTCCTGACCCTCAACAACCTCCGGCATCGCATCGTCTTGCGCACCGACGGCGGCCTGCGCACCGGCCGCGACATCGTCATGGCCGCAATGATGGGCGCCGAGGAATACGGCATCGGCACGGCCTCGCTCGTCGCCATGGGCTGCATCATGGTGCGCCAGTGCCATTCGAACACATGCCCCGTCGGCGTCTGCACGCAAAACGAGGAGCTGCGCAAGAAATTCACCGGCTCGGCCGACAAGGTCGTCAACCTGATGAGCTTCCTCGCCGAAGAAGTGCGTGAAATCTTGGCCGGCCTCGGCTTTCGCTCGCTGAAAGAAGTGATCGGGCGCACCGACCTCCTCGCGCAAGTGAATCGCGGCGCCCACGACCTCGACGACCTCGACCTGAACCCGCTTCTGGTTCAATCCGACCCGGGACCCAACCCGCGCTATTGCACGATCGAAGGCCGCAACGAAGTCCCGGACACGCTCGACAAGGAAGTCGTGCGCGACGCGCAACGCTTCCTCGAAGACGGCGAAAAGATGCAGCTGACCTACACCGTGCGCAACACGATGCGGGCGATCGGCACGCGCACTTCCCATCACATCGTGCGCAAATACGGCATGAAGGGATTGAACCCCGGACAGCTGACGCTCGAACTGCGCGGCTCGGCCGGCCAATCGCTCGGCGCCTTCGCGGTGCAAGGCCTGAAGCTGAAGGTCTTCGGCGACGCCAACGACTACGTCGGCAAGGGTCTGTCGGGCGCGACCATCGTCGTGCGCCCGATGGTATCAAGCCCGCTCGAAAGCCAAGACAACGTCATCATCGGCAACACGGTCCTGTACGGCGCAACGGCGGGCAAGCTCTTCGCCGCAGGCCAAGCGGGCGAACGCTTCGCCGTGCGCAATTCGGGCGCCATGACGGTCGTCGAAGGTTGCGGCTCGAACGGCATTGAATACATGACCGGCGGCATCGCGGCGATCTTAGGGGCCATCGGCGAAAACTTCGCGGCCGGCATGACCGGCGGCATGGCCTTCGTGCGCGACCCCAAGAACGAGTTCGCGATCAAAGTAAATCCCGACAACGTGGTGTGGCAGCGTCTCGCCTCGCGCTATTGGGAAGACTTGCTCGTCGGCCTGATCGAGGAACATGCCGCCGAAACCGGTTCGCGGCACGCCAAGCGCATCCTGCAGCAATGGGATCTCGAACGCGGCTACTTCTGGCAGGTCTGCCCGAAGGAAATGCTGTCGCGCCTGAAACACCCGCTCAGCGACGAACCGGCCACCGCGCGCGCCTAAGACCTTTGGTCACATGCGACCGCCCGGCGATTGCGGGGCGCTCAGACGCCGCTGAGAATCCGTGCCGAGATCGGAGACACGGTCATGAGTATCGCGGCGACTGCATCGCCTTTGTCTGTGGGCCGCATCCTGCGCGTCAATCACGCGGGCGAGTACGGCGCCGTGCGCATCTATCAGGCGCAACTCGTGGTCGCTCGCGTCGTGGCGCGCGACCTCGTCGCATTTCTCGAACACACGTTGGCGCACGAGATCGCTCACCGCGACCGCTTCCGCGGACTGATGGCGCCGCGCGGTGTGCACCCTTGCGGCGCGATGCCGGTATGGGGAATCGGAGGCTTCGTCCTCGGCTTCGTGACGGGCCTTCTCGGCCGCACCGCCATCCTCACGTGCACTGAAGCGGTCGAACGCACGGTCCATCACCATCTCGACGATCAACTCGCCGCCCTGGGCCACGATGATCTCGAATTGTCTGCGGTGATCCGCGATATCCAAACCGAAGAGCTGCAGCATCTGAAATTCGCGGAGAATGGCGCGCGTGCCGACGTGGGGATCGGGCGCATCGTTCGTCCGCTGGTCGCCGGCAGCACCGCGATGCTGATCTGGCTGTCCACCTACGGCGAGGCTTGGCTCCTGAATCGCCTCCTTCGCAACCGCACGCGCTGAAGCCGGAACCCGGCGCGCCCCAGATCGATCAGGAGAACAAATGGCCGATTCCGTGGCCGTGCGCCAAGCACGTGAGCGCGATCCTTGCACCGTAACGCGCGCCCCCCGTATTTAACGCCCATGGGGGAATCGATCGCACCCGGGCCGACGCGCCGTTTCCGCATCGCAGGCATGAACTGCGACGCGTGCGCCGAGCGCGTGGAAGAGGCGCTGAAGTCGGTGCTCGGCGTCGAAGGCGCCGTCGTCGATCTCGATCGCGCCGAAGTCTTGCTGCGCGTGTCCGATGACGTTCAAGACGAAGCTTTGGCCGAGGCCGTCGAAGCGGCTGGCTACACCCTCGTGCTGAACGCCAATCACGCCGATCCCGACGAAGAGCCCGAGCCCGTCGAGCCTGAACCGGAACCCGAACCGCAAGCGCCGGAGCCCGCGCCGCCGATCCAACCGGCGTACGAGACGACGCCGGTCTACGAGGACGCCTATCAGGAGCCGCGCTCGTGGATACCGTCCGCCGCCACCGTATGGCGTGTCGGCACGCGTACAATCCTCGGGGCGTTCGTGTTCTCGATCGTATGGGTGCTCGCTTACCGCATCGTGCCCGCGCCGTTCACGTTGGTGATGGTCGGCGATTCGATCGCCGAATGGCGGGCGCCGCGCCAAACTTGGGTCTCGCTCGAACGCATCTCGCCCAACCTGGTCCGCGCCGTGATCGCCTCCGAGGACGACGACTTCTGCCACCACTGGGGCTTCGATTTCAAAGAGCTGCAGGCCGCGTTGGACCGCGCTCAAGACGGCGGGCACCTACGCGGCGCCTCGACGATCAGCCAGCAGACGGCAAAGAACGCATTCCTCTGGGCCGACCGCTCGTTCGTGCGCAAAGGATTGGAAGCCTACTTCACCGTCCTCATCGAAGCGCTGTGGCCCAAGCGGCGCATCATGGAGGTGTATCTGAACGTCATCGAGTGGGGCCCCGGCATCTTCGGCGCCGAAGCGGCATCGCGCCATTGGTTCGGCAAATCGGCCTCGCGCCTGACGCAACTCGAAGCCGCGCGCCTCGCCGCAATCCTGCCGGCCCCCAATCGCTACCGCGCCAATCCGCCGGGCCCCTACGTGAGCGGCCGCGGCTACACAATCGCCGCGCGCGCCAACTACGCCGACGACAGCTGTATCCGGCGCTAGACGCGCGAGTTCGAATCGCTAATCTCGCCGAGCCATGCGCCGCCTGCATCATTTCCCGCTCTCGCCGTTCTGCCGAAAAGTGCGCCTCGTTCTCGGCGAAAAGAAGCTGGGTTGCGAACTCGTCGCCGAACGTCCCTGGGAACCCAGTGCCGAACTCGCGGGTCTCAATCCCGCAGGTCAAGTGCCCGTGCTCATGGAGGCGAACGGCTTCGCCGTCTGCGACAGCACGGCGATCGTCGAGTACCTCGAAGAGATTCACCCCGACCCGCCGCTGCTCCCGCGCCGGCCGGGCGAGCGCGCGGAAGTGCGCCGCCTCGTCGGCTGGTTCGATCAGCTCTTCTTCGACGAAGTAAGCTCGGTCGTCCTGCGTGAGAAACTGCTTAAGGTCTTCCGCAAATCGGATGCGCCCAATCCCGACATCGCCGCTTTGCGCGCGAGCTTCGAGGCCCTGCGCCGCCATCTCGACCACATCGGCAAACTCGCGGACGAGCGCGACTTCCTCGCCGGCGCCTTGAGCTTCGCCGACTTCGCGGCCGCGGCCCATCTGTCGTGCGTCGACTATTTCGGCGATGTGCCGTGGGAAGCCTTCCCACGCGCGCGCGAGTGGTACGCCCGCATCAAGTCGAGGCCCTGTTTCCGTCCGCTTCTGACCGACCATTTGCCCGGTATCGCCCCGGCGCGCCATTATGCGAACCTGGATTTTTGAACGGTCCTTGAGGCGACGATGCGCCCAGTGCGCGATGCAATCCGCGACCTAGCCTTGGCGCAGGGTTTCGATGCCGTCGGCTTCGCGCCCGCGGATCTGAACCGCGCCGCGAGCGAGGGCTTGCGCGAATTTCTGGCCGCCGGCCATCACGGCGACATGGGCTGGCTCGCCGCGCGCGCCGGAGAACGCGAACAGCCTAAATCGCTCTGGCCCGATGCGAAGGGTGCCGTCGTCCTCGGCCTCTCTTACGCGCCCGAGCGCGACCCAATGGCGATACTCGCGCAAGCGACGCGCGGTGCGATCTCGGTCTATGCCCAAGGCGCCGACTATCACGACGTCATCAAGAAGCGCCTGAAATCGATCGCACGCGCGATCGCCGCCGAATTCGGCGGCGCCGTGAAAGTGTTCGTCGACACCGCACCCTTGATGGAAAAGCC
>JBGOVA010000051.1:0-21815 GCA_041477875.1 Micropepsaceae bacterium
AGCGGCGGCAGAGGCGCTGGCCGCGCGCGTGCTAAAACAGAGCGATCCCGACCTGGCCTCGTACAACCTGCAACTGGCGCGTGCCGATTTCCAGTTCGCGGTGCAAGCTCCGCGAGAGCGGGGCGCGGAGGTCGATACGGCATCGGCCGGCATTTTGGGGCGCCATTCGAGGGCGTCGGCGACTTCGATTTCGGCTTGGAGGTTCAGCCGTGAAAGGTTCGCCATCACGCGCTTCGTGCGGTCGAAGGCGTGGTCGACGGCAGTGACTTTCGCACCGAGGTTCGCCAGTTGCGCGGTCTTGCCACCCGGCGCGGCGCAAAGATCGATGACGGACTTGCCCTTCACGTTGCCGAGCGTGCGGACGGGGATCGCGGCGGCTGCGTCCTGGACCCACCAATGACCCTCGGTGTAGCCCGGCAAATCTTCGATGCGCCCGCCGGGGGTGCGGCGCAGGGATCCCGTCGGTAAGATCTGCGCATCGAGCTTCTGCGCCCACCCTGCCGCGTCATCCTTCACAGTGATGTCGAGCGGGGGTTCTGCGCCGTGCGCCTTTGCGATTGCGCGCGCGGTCTCCTCCCCGTAGGTCGCGACCCAGGCATCCCACGCCCATGCGGGTGTGTTGAGACGCTCGGCATCCTGGCCGGCGAGCACGGCTTTGCCTTCGGAGATGCGGCGCGCGACAGCGTTGATCAGGCCTTTGAAATGTCGTGCGCGGGAATCGCGATCAGCGAGTGCCACCGCCGAACTGACGGCGGCGTGCGGCGCGACGTCGAGGAACAGAAGCTCGGCGGCGGCGATGCGCAATATCAATTCGGCGGGCCCTGACCGCACGGGCAGCGGTTCACGCAAGAACTGCGCGATCACCTGATCGATCTGACCGAGGCGGCGCAAAACAGTCATCACGATGGTGCGTGCGAAACCTAGATCGCGCGTGTCGAGCTTGGATTTCGAGAGATGAGATTCGAGCGCGTCGTAAAGTGGGCGTTCGTTGAAGAAAATGGCTTGGAGGGCGGCCAACGCCGCGCCTCGCGGGCCCGGGCCTTGCTGGTCGACAGAGGACTTCGCGCGCGGCTTCAACCCCACGGTCCGCGGCGGGGCGCTTCCTGCGCGGCGCCGTACATGCCGGTCGCCATTTCCTGCAGGCGCGCAATGCGATCTTCGGTCGAGGGATGGGTCGAGAAGAGGCTGTCCATGCCGTGGCCGGCCAACGGGTTGATGATGAACATGTGCGCGGTCGCCGGGTTGCGTTCGGCATCCACGTTCATCACGCGCGCGGCACCGTTTTGAATGTTTTCAAGAGCGCGCGCGAGCCACAGCGGTTGACCCGCGATTTCCGCTCCCACGCGGTCGGCGTCGTATTCGCGCGTACGGCTGATCGCCATCTGAACGAGCAGGGCCGCAATCGGCGCCAGGAACACCAACGCCAGCGTGCCGATGATGCCCAACGGATTGTTGCGGCTGTCGCTCGAGCCGCCGAAGAACAGGGCAAAGTTCGCCAGCATCGAAATCGCGCCGGCGATCGTCGCGGTCACCGTCATGGTCAGCGTGTCGCGGTTCTTGATATGCGCCAATTCGTGCGCCAGGACGCCTGCGAGTTCTTCCACCGACAGTCGTTGGCGCAAGCCCGTCGTCACGGCGACGGCGCCGTGCTGGGGATCGCGGCCGGTCGCGAATGCGTTCGGCTGCGGATTCTCGATCAGGTAGACCTTGGGCATCGGAATCTGGGCGCGGCGCGCCAGTTCGCCGACCACACTGAACAGTTCGCGGTCTTGGCGTTCGTCGATTTCCCGCGCGCCGTACATGCGCAGGACCATCTTGTCGGAATTCCAGTAGGCGAACGCATTCATCGCCACCGCCACAAAGAACGCGATGACCATCCCCGACCCGCCGCCGATCGCGCCGCCGATGGCCACGAACAGGCCGGTCAGAGCAGCCAGCAAAATGGCGGTTTTGGTCCAATTCATCGAGACAATTCCCGTGATGCCCTCACGCGCCATCATGTAGGTGCGAAAGCGGTCGGCATCAAGGAAATCTACGGCGCAGCCGGCGGCGAATCGGGCGGCGCGGTTATGGGCTCTTGCGGGCCAGGATTGACGCTCTCGCGCCTCGCCAATTCGTCAAGGTGTTCAGCCTTCCATTGCATGGACATCCAAATGCGCGAGCGGCCCGAGGGGTGATCGAAAAAAATCATTTCTTCGAGCGGCGTCGGATCGAGTTTGCGGTATTCCGAGAGCTTGAGGGCGGTGGTTGCAAAGCCGTCAGGCTCGCGCGCCGCGTTCAGTCCAAAGATGTCGGCCTGCGCCTCGTTTTCGCGGACGATCGAGTTCGTGACCGGCGTTGATATCACGCCGAGAAAGCTCGCCAAGATGACGAAAACGGGGAGGCCCGCCGGGTCGGCGATGTCGCGGACACCCCAGATGCCGCCGAAGACGCGATGCAATGCGCCAAAGCCCCAGCTCATGAACGCGAACGCGAACGCGGCCAGAAGCGCGAGATAAACGATGAGCTTGCCGACGTGATTGAGGACGTAGTGGCCCATTTCGTGGCCCATCACCGCACGCACCTCGGCGGGCGTGGTGCGATTGAGCAGATTGTCGTTCAGCGAAATGCGCGTCGTGCCGAGGAAGCCTGAGACATTGGC
The DNA here is from genome assembly GCA_041477875.1 of Micropepsaceae bacterium. Lineage (GTDB taxonomy): Bacteria > Pseudomonadota > Alphaproteobacteria > Micropepsales > Micropepsaceae > SZUA-430. The sequence goes on from JBGOVA010000051.1 coordinate 2,642, forward strand.
GCTGATGCGCTTGCTCTGTTTGGAAGCGTCGAATTCGTAGACCTGGGTCACGGGGATTCCGTTGGCGCGAGCCAGCGAGAGAATGTCCTGCTTCAGCTGGCCTTCGCGCATGGGCCTGTAGTCGTTGAAGAGCGGCGAAATGTAGACGGGTGCGAGCGCGACGCTGACTGCAAGAAAGACGGCGGTGACGGCGGCGCCCCAAATCCACCATGTGCGCGGCGCGCGGCGGATGACGGCGTAGATGCCGACCACGAAAAGACTTGAGAGCACGACGTTGACGCCGACGCCGACCGCGAAGTCGCGGAACCATTCCTGGAGCGTTTGGTTCGACAGGCCGAATTCGTGTTCGCGATAGAAGTTTTCGTAGATCGTGAGCGGAAACGTCAGGACGGCCGTGAGCGCTATGAAGAGCGCGGCGAAGGCGAGCGTCTGGAGCCACCGCCAGCGGAGCATCCGCTCGGTGATATTGCGCAGGCCCGCGGCGACGCGCGTGAACAGCAAAATCGCGGCCACGACGATCGCATAGAGCGCGTCCCACAGGATCAACCAGTAGCCGCCCTCGAAATAGGCGTTCGATTTGGCGCGCGCTTCGCCCGCGACCGTCGCGAGATAGGTTTCCGTCGCCGCCTTCGGATCGAAGTCGGCCGCGTGCGCCATCACGACAAGCAGCGGCAACGAAAGCAAAGCCAGCACAACATAGGAAATTCGCCTGGACATTCGTTCCCCCGTTTCCTTGGCCCGCATCATAGGGGGCGCCCACGTCTATCGTCGCGCGTGGCGGATGGCTAATATCGCCGCTCACGCCGAGTTGACCGCCGTTTGCCGCGCCGGAGACACAGTCGCATGACGAAGGACGAAGAGATCGCCGCCAGGATTGCCGCGGCCGCACAACGCGCGCTTGCCGAGGCCGAGGCGCGGCGCGCCGAACAGGCGAAGGCGGCCGAAGCGCGCGCGAAGGAGATCGGCGGGCGCGGCGGGCTTGATCCCGCGCGCTATGGCGATTGGGAGATCAAAGGGATCGCCTGCGACTTCTGAACGTCAGTTCTTTATGTCGAGCAGGCGGCGGCAGTTCTTCGCGTCGCAGTTCGACGGATTCAAATCCGACCCGGGCGCGAAAGTGATCGTGATCGGCTTTCCCATCTGCATGCCGTTCAGGGCCTTGGACATCACCGTTGCGGCAATCGGTTGGCTGGTGTCGACGGCGAAGAAGGCGATTTGGCCGCGCACCTTGTTGTAGCAGCGCACATGCGTGCGGTCGTAGAACGCCATCACGTCGCGCACGAAACAGCGGAACGCCGGCGGCTTCAGCGATGACGACGGCATCTCCAGGGCGGCAACCGCCTCCGACTTTTCTTCGGCATGGGCCTTGCGCGTTGCCAGTTTTGGTTTGGCCTTTGGAAGCTTCGGTTTCGGCGCCTGCGCCGCCGCGCTCGTCGGCGTCTCGGCCGCGGGCGCGAGAGCGGTTTCCATCTTCGGCGGCTCCGCCTTGGGAGCTTCTGGGGGCAGCGCGGCCGGTGGCGCCGCGACAGTGGCCGATTGAGGGGGCGCCGACGGCTGTGGCGCGGGGGCGGTCAGAGGAATTGTCACAGAGGGCGACGTCGTCGATGCTGATGTCACGGTAGACGATGTGGCCGGCGGCGCGGTTGCGGTCGACGCCTGCGGCGCGGGCGGCGACACGGCTGGCGCCGCGGATGGAGTTGTCGGCATCGCAGACGGCGCCGGTGCGCTCGCGGCCGGCGGTGTCGGGCTCGGCTGCGCGGTTGGGGCGGCCTGTGTTTTCGGGTCGGGCGTCGGCGTGGTTTCGGCGAAAACCGCGCACGACAAAGCGAGCGCTGAAACAAGCACCACGAAAGGCCGCCGGACCATAACGAAACGCCCCCAGACGCCGCGACGAGGGCCGTACCCAAACGGCCCTTTCCCCTCCTCCATAAACGCGCCAGGTCGCGGCTGCCGTCAAGAGGTGTGTCGGGCTAGGATGGCCCGATGCCTGACGACAAGGTGAACAAGGCCTATCGCCTGATCGCGCTGGGGCGACTGCCCGCCGTCACGCGCGATGCGATGGGCGATACGCTGGGCTCGTTCTCGGGGCTGGCGCTCGAGCCCGGATCGTGGCGTGCAACGCCCGGCTGCTTTGGTGGTGTATTCATCGCCCTGCCCGACCGCGGGTTCAACGTACCGGAGAAGGGCAAGTTCAGCGACTATCCAAGCCGCGTTCATCGCATCGCCTTCGAACTGCGCGGTTCGAAGCTGACGCTGCAGCCGCTCGACACGCGCTATCTGCGCGACGAAGTCGGCGCCCTGACAACGGGAGTGGATCCGGGCGCGGGCATCGCCAAGCAATTCGGCGCCAAACTGCCCGCGCCGGGGAAGGGGCGCGCTGCGGGTCGTATCTCGATCGACAGCGAGGGCATCGCGGTTCGCGCGGATGGAGGCTTCTTCGTCAGCGACGAGTTCGCCGCGAACATCTATTGCTGCGCTCCCGACGGAAGCATCGTCGATGTCATCACGCCGCCGGAGGCGTTCGTTCCCCATGTCGACGGCGAGATTTGTTTTTCTTCGGCGGACGGCACGACACCGGAGCGCGGTCGCGCGCCGAACGACGGGTTCGAAGGCTTGTCGCTGTCGCCCGACGGCAGAAAGCTCTACGCGCTGCTGCAGAGTCCCTTGATGCAGGACCGCGAGGGCAAGCCGGCAGCGCAGCGCTACACGCGCCTGCTCGTCTACGACGTGGCGAAGGAGCGCGCGCCACGCAAGCCGGCGGCGCACTATGTCGTCGAACTGCCGCTCTATGCCGGCAAGCCCGGCGGGAAGGCGAAGCAGGCGGTGGAAGTGAATGAAGTCGTGGCGCTGAACCACGGAAGCATCCTCGTGCTTGCCCGCGAGAGCCTTGGCTTCGGCGCGAAGGAACGCAACGCGCGCAAGCCCGTCGCGTTCAAGCAAGTCATGATCGGCAGCTTGGGGCGCGCGAGCGATATCAGCGGCTCGCGTTTTGAGCGGAAGGCGAAGTCGATCCTGAACAAAGGCAAGCTCAGCCCGAAAACCGAACCCGTGCGTTTGACGCCGATTCTCGACATCGCGGACGAAGCCGAACTCAATCGCGTGGGGCTAACGGCGCGGGCGAGGCGCAAGGGATTTCAACTTCTGTCGGCAAAGTGGGAATCGCTGGTTCTGTCGCCGGTGATCGATGCGAAGCGACCCCGCGAGCGGCTGCTGTTCATCGGCAACGACAACGATTTCCGCACGCGCGACGGCTTCATGCCCGACGGCGCCTACGACGGCGGGTTCGAGCACGACAACATGATCCTAGTCTACCGGATCACGCTGCCGGCCTGATGCCGATCAGAAGGCAACGCGAGCGCCGATCATGATGATATCGGCGTCCGAGGCGTCGAAGTTGATGTGGTTTGGTCCGTCGTCGTGACGCGTAACGACGGGTGTGCTTCTCGGAGAACTGAACCCATCGCCGCGTCCCATAATGATGGAATCGTAGTGGTATTCTACAGGCAAGCGTTGATTCGCAAACGGTGCGCTCCAATGCACTGCACGACGATGCGTGCGCCCTTGCGGCGCGGGCGCATGCGGCCGACAACGAAGTGACGCTGCGCATTTGGTCGAACGGCAGTCATGTGTTCGAATGCCTGTTCGATCGGCAAAGCGAGCGCGCGATTGCGGATGCCGACGCGTTTCTGCGCGGGTGGCTGGGCGCAACGGCAAGACGGAGGATTTCATGAGCGACGGTTTTTGGCGCGCCATGTTCTTCAGCGCGGCGATCTTCAATTGGGTCGTGGGCGTGAGCCTGATGTTCGACAGCAGCGGACTTGCGGCGTCGATGGGCATCGAGGCGATGCGCTATGACGCGCTTTATTCGCCGGTGCTCGGCTGGCTGGTGATAGCGTTTGGCCTGCTTTATTTCGCGGTATCGCGCGATCTGGCTCAGAACCGCACCATCGTGTGGGTGGGCGCCTTGGGGAAGGCCGGGACCGTTGTTCTGACCTGGGCGGCGTGGTTGCGCGGCGAAGCACCCGTCTCGCTCGCGATGCTCGTCGCGGTCGACGTCATCTACACGTTGCTGTTCGTTTGGTTCTTGGCGACGAGGCGCGGGACGCAAGCGGTTTGATCACGCACCGTTCGTTGCCTTCAAGATCATCAGTGTCGAAGTCGCGTTTGCGAACAAACGCTCGTTCTTGTCGACGAGCTTTGCCTCGGCCGTCACGATCTCACGCCCGCGCGTGACGACCTCGGCCGTCGCGGTCAGGCGGCCCGACTTCGCCGTGACCGCGCGGTGGTACTTCAGTTCGAGCGTCAACGTTGTGAAGCCCTGCCCGGCCTTCAGCGTCGAATGCACGGCAGAGCCGAGCACGATGTCGATCACCGTCGCGATCACGCCGCCATGCACGGTGCCGAGCGCGTTGTAATGGAATTCGGCCGGCTCGAAGCCGATCGAGACCTTGCCCCTTTCGACCGCCATGCCGTCCACGCCGATCAGGCTGCCGACGGGAGGCGGAGGGATGCGCCCTTCGGCCATTGCGCGGGCCACGTCCAAGCCGGAGAGGCCTGCGCTCAGCGCCATCAATTGCGCAGGGTCGGCCCAACGGTACGTACGTTCGTGCGTCATCAGTCATTTGCCCTTGAGCGTTGCCGGTTGCGCCTACACGGTAGCGGCAATTGGCGCCTTTCGCATGCTATGGGTTGATTCCCTTAGGGATTTGCGGAGTCGACGGTGCAAGCGCTTTTCATCGGTCAGACCTATATCGACGTCACGTTTCTCACCGACGAGATTCCGACGGGCGACGAGAAGACCGTCGCGCGCGACTATGCGGTCGCGTTCGGCGGCAACGCGGTGACGGCGGCGTTCGCCTGCGCGAAGCTCGGCATCGTTCCGGATCTGCTGACGACGATGGCCGACGATTGGCTGGGCCGTATGTTCACGGACATGGCCGCGGCCTATCGCATTCCCATCCACGCGCGCAAAGTGGCGCGGTCGTCGCTGTCCTTCATCATGCCGAACGACGGCAAGCGCGCGATCGTGCGCTGTCGCGACGATCATTATCTGCACCCATATCCCACGCTGAATCTGGAAGGCTGCCGCGCGCTGCATCTCGACGGACATCAAGGTGATGCCGCGCTGAACTATGCGAAGCTTTGCCGGGAACGCGGCACGCTGGTTTCGTTCGACGGCGGCGGCGTGCGCGCGAACACGATGGAACTGCTCGAATTCGTCGATGTGGCAATCGTGAGCGAAAGGTTCTGCGAGCAGCTTGGTGTCACGCCCGAGCAGGTGCTCGAGCTGCTGCGCGCCAAAGGTTGCAAGATCGGCGGCGTGACCCAAGGCGAGCGAGGGATGGTGTGGTACGGCGAGGGCGGCGCCGTGCGGCATTTGGCTGCGCTGAACGTGCCCGAAGATCGCGTGATCGACACCAATGGCGCGGGCGACCTGTTTCACGGCGCCTACCTGTATTCGTGGTTAGGCGACCCCAAAGCGAGCTGGGAGCAGCATTTCCGCTTCGCCCGCGCGGCGTCCGCCTATGGCGTCCAATATTTGGGCAATGAGGCGCGCCTGCCACGGCCGGATGATGTGATTGCAACAGCTCGGTCTCTTGGCGACCCGATGTCGTGATTTTCACTGATGTCGCTTTGGCGGCCCTTGAAAGGGCTGGAGAAATGACAATTTGTCAGTTATTGAAGGCGGCGTAGAAGCGCCGCTCGCCGATGTCCGGAGACCGATCGATGTCACTTGCCGAAACCTATCTGCCGGAAGTCGCGCCGGCGCAAAGAGCGGCCCCGCTTGAGAAGCCGTTCCGCGTTCAACCTTTGAAGGCGTTGCGCGCACTCGGCCGCCTGCTCAAGAACAAGGAAGATACGGCGCAGGTGTTCGAAATCATGCGCGCGCTGTCCGGCCGCTCGATCCCCAACGGCTATGCGCGTTTGCTGAAGACCCCCGCCGGCGGATCGATCGCGTTTCGCCATCAGGAACTCGCCGACATTCTTTCCGACAAAGAATTTCTCTCGCGCCTGCCCGAAGGCAGCGTCGGACGCACGTATCTTCAGTTCACGACGAGCGAGAACATTTCGGCGCAGGGCCTGATCGAAGAAAGCCGCAAAGGCATCGAGGACGGGATCGACAGCGAGCATCCGTACGCCTGGTACGGACGGCGGTTGCGCGACGTTCACGACCTTTGGCATGTGCTGAGCGGGTATGGGCGCGACGCGCTGGGCGAGGCGTGCTTGGTTGCGTTCTCCTATGCGCAAACGAAGTCGCACGGCTTCGGGCTGATCGCCGCGGCCGGCGCGTTGAAGTTGCGGCAGGAAGTTCGCAGGCAGCCTTGCGTGCCGGCCGTTTGGGAAGCGTACAAGAACGGCCGCAAGGCGGCGTGGCTGCCGGGCGAAGACTATGTCCGCCTGCTCGCGGAACCATTGAGTTCGGCGAGGGTACGCCTGAACATCGTGCGCCCGGAGACGTACGAATCCGTACCGCCGGCACTACGGAACGGTAACGGCGGCATGACGGTTGGGGCCTAAGTCAGTCGCCGCAATCTTGCGCTGACCCGCCCGCGCGTTCCACAGTCCTTCGTGAAAGCACCTCGCGAAGGACTGACCGATGGCCTACACCACAATCAAGTACGAGACTCAGGCGCCTGTCGCGCTGATCACGCTGAACCGGCCCGAACGGCTCAATGCGTGGATGCCGAAGATGAGCCAGGAGATGGCGCGTGCGATCGAGGGCGCCAACGACGATCGCTCGATCGGCGCCATCGTGGTGACCGGCGAGGGGCGCGGGTTCTGCGCGGGGGCCGATATCGAGCACACGTTCAAGTCGCGCCTCGACGGGCGCGATCCGGGTGCCGACACGGGCGCCGGGCAAGGCGGGTTGCCGCGCGGGCTCGACTGGATCGGTATGGTGCGCACCTCGAAGCCTTTGATCGCGGCCGTCAACGGGCCCGCGGTCGGCATCGGCGTGACGATGATTTTGCCGTTCGATGTGATCGTCGCTTCGGAGCTTGCGAAGTTCGGACTGGCGTTCGTGAAGATGGGAATCGTGCCCGAGCTTGCCTCGAGCCATTTCTTGGTCAGCCGGATGGGCTGGGGCAAGGCCAGCGAGTTGATGCTGACGGGGCGCCTCGTCGACGGGCGCGAGGCGCATGAATATCGGCTTGTCGATCATGTGGTTGCGCACGAGATGCTGCTGCCCAAAGCTTTTGAGATCGCCAAGGCCATCGCGGCCAACCCCGACCCGATGCTGCGCATGACCAAGGACCTGCTAACCAAGAACGCCTGCGAACAGGACATGGCGCTGGCGCAATCGCGCGAAACCGACTACTTGCGCGCGTGTTGGTCCTTGCCCGAACACAAAGAGGCCGTTTCGGCCTTTCTGGACAAGCGCCCTGCCCGTTTCAGATAACGGGCGGATCGTTTAGGATCGGTTGGAGCCGGGAAAACGAAAGAATATGACGTCGGCTTGGGTTGCGGGGTTTTGAATGCAGGACGTGTCTATTGTCGGGACGGCGAGCATCCTGCCCGAGACGATCGTTACCAACAAGGAAATCGGCGAGCGGCTGATCGCCGGGGCGAAGGCGCGCGATGTCTACGATTCCGCGTCGGCCGAGACGGCGCGCGCGCGCGCCGAGCTGATCGAGCAGAAGACGGGCTTGCGCGCGCGGCGCTTCTTCGGGCCGGAGGAAATGCCGCTCGATATCGGCGTGAGTTTGCTTGAGAAACTGGTCGGCGAAAGCGCGTGGCCGACCTTGGACGCGATCATCGTTTCGTCGTCCTCGACGCAAGGGTTTCCCGGCCTGTCGCAGCAAATCGTCGTGGCCGCGCGGGAGAAGCACGGCGCCTTGGCACAGCCTTTCGTTCTGGATATCGGCAGCAACGCTTGCACCAGCTTCATGTATGCGCTGACCATCGGGACCAGCCTGATCCGGGCGATGAATTATCGCCGGGTAGCGTGCCTGGCGATCGAGTTTTCCTCGCGCTGCATCGCGTACGATCCCAAGGCGTTCGGCATCAGCACGCTGTTCGGCGATGCGGCGGCGGGCGTCCTTCTTGAAGGCGGCACGCGGGGCGTCGCCTCCATCAAGGCCGTGCGCGCGAGTTCGATGGTCGATCCGGGGACCATTTCGCTGATCAAAGGCAGCGGCATGCAGGCGAACGAGCCCACGCGCGAAGTGCCGCAAGACCTGCGCTGGTACATGGCCGGCCCGCCCGTTGCCGTCGGCGCCACGCGCATTCTCGTGGACGAGATCCGGCGCTATCAGGGCGAGGGCTACAGCATCGACTGGCTGATCCCCCATCAGGCCAATCTGACGCGCATCCTGATCCCCGCTTGCAAGTCGGCGGGCATCGATCCCTCGCGCTTGTGCGCTTCGTTCGCTGAGACGGGGAACACCTCGAGCGCGAGCATCCCACTGTTGCTCGACCAACTCGCGCGCGACGGACGCGCGCAACCGGGGCAGAACGCATTGCTGATCGGGTTCGGCGCGAGCTTTTCGATCGGGTCGGCGCTGTTGACGTTTTGCTAGTTGCTACGGGTCGCCGGCGACCGCGCTTCGACGCAGCAGACGCCTGATTCTGGCGCGCAGATTGAACTTGTCCAGAACGCTTCCAACCGCATCCGAGACAGAGTTCGTCGCCGCGTGCAGGCCGACGACGGCGACATTCTTGACTGTCTTGGGAAAATAATAGACGCGCGCACAGCGCGCGGCGCCGGTCGAGTAGAACTCCTTGTACCAGCTCGTGCCCTCGCCGAAATCCATATATCGAAAGGCGCCTTCCGCAAACAACGCCTCAACGATCAAGAACAGCAATACATCGCCCGGCGAAAGCTCGCGGTTATCTTGGTCGTATCCGAGCATGCCGTAGACAATCGTGCCGCCGTAGCAATGACAATAAACGTAAGCCACCGGCTGGCTGCGCAAGGACAAAATATACCCCCGAACAGCGTCTTGCTCCGCATGCGACACGATCTTGTCTCGCGACCCTGCATAGCTGGCGAATCCCTCGCGAAACATCTTCTCTTGATAGGTCTTCTTGGAGAGTTCGGAGGCCAATGCGTAGAATTCGATCATTTCCGCCGGCGTACGATATTGGCGCCAGTCGATTGCGCCGCCGGATTGCGTGCCGAACTTCCGGACCTTGCGCTGCCATGTCGAGCGGGACTTCCCCGAGAATTTCGACAGGTAGTCTTTGAACGTACCTTTGAATTCGATGTAGTAGCGGGAATATTGGACGGGAACGTAGCGAAGGTAGTCGCCCGTGAACGCCAAGCGCGGCAACGGCTTTTGCGCCGGGAACGACCGAATGACGTACACGCTTGGCCTTTCGCGCGCGCGATCCAAAACGGCGGCCAAGTCCATTGGCCGTTCGAGAAACTCGGTCAACGGCGGATCCGAGACCATCCCTTCGAAGCGGAATTGCCAAAAACAGTAGTCGCCAAGGGTGAACTTGAGACTCTGCTTTCGTCGTGCTTCCGCGCCCGAAATTTCCGTTGCCGCTGCGGCATCCAATTTTCCGATAATCTCCGCCATCGTGCTTGTCAGCTCAAGATTGCTCTGGGACGAACGCGGGGACACATTATCGGGTAAAGCGACGCGCTATGCGGCCTTTCGACTCTCCAGGGCGGTCAGCAGCGCCCGCCCGGTCCGGTCCGACGGCGCCAATTCGGGACGCCCAAGCGCAGAAAGCACCGTCGGAAAGATATCCAAGATCGAGCAGCGACCCGCGTCGCGCGCCTCACCCGTGGCAAACCACAGCATTCCGTCGGGGTGGTGGCAACCGCTCTTCATGCCGTCGATTTGGTAGAAGGCATCGAAGAAGCCGATCGTCTCGTTCGAACCCTCGCGCGCGATGACGGCTTCCGGTGGCAGCTGCTTGGAGATCAAACAGCCGAAGACGAAGCCGTCGGCGGCGTGATCCGAGATGCCCGCCAAGACGTGACCTTCGGCGCGCAGGCCGCCGAGCACGCGCACGGCGTCGGCCCGCGCTTCGTGCGTGTCGAAGCGCAGGCGGAATTGATGCGTCATCACCGGCTCGACCTTCACGCCGGAAATGCCCAGCTGATCCAGCAGTTTCGCGACGTCGCGCGGGCGATAGAACAGTTGTCCACCCGAGTCTTCCTTGCGCAGGAACGGCTGTTGGCTGAGGGCAGTCGCGAAGATCACGAGATCGCGCGGACCCGCCAGCGCGACGATCTCGCGGACCAGTTGATCCATCATCACATAGCCGTATTTGATCGCCCCGCCGTAGAGTTCGATCTGCGACCCGCTCGGTTGCACCTTGAACGCGTGCGGTTCCATGTGGCGCCAATAGGAATGCTGGAGGTGGGCGGTGCTGTTCGAGAAGAACGTCGCGAAGTCCGGGCGCTGACGGCGATAGAGGTGCTTGAACACGTCCATGTTCAAGCGGTCGAGGATCGCGGCGCGCTGCCAGCTCAAGCCTTTGTCCCTGACGCGTTCTCTGACAAGCTGATTGAGGGTCTGCGCGACCGTGCGCGCGCTCAACCCGTGCGCGGTCATGAAGGTCAAGAATTGCGTGGCGCTGACGGGCGGTGAAGACGGGTTGGGGTTGCTGTATTCGCGGACGTATTGCGAGACGAATTTTTGGAACGTGTTGAGCGTGGCGGGCTGAGCCGATTGGCCGTCGCACCACGGGTCGGCGATGAAGAAGCCGCGGTCGGCCGGGAAGCTCTTCACGTTCATGCTGCCGCAGCAGCCGAGCTTGAAGCCGGCGTCGCCCAGGATGTCGAATACGTCTTTGTGCTTGGCGCGCGGGCCGTCGGTGAGATGGAACACGCCGTGCTGCTCGAAGCTCAAGCCGGTGTGGACCGAATACCATTGAATCCACGGTTCGAGGTTCGCGGGCGAGGCGACGTCGGCTTCGGTGACGAACCGCAGCGAACGGTCGCGCAGCGCCTTGAAGTTCGGCAGCGAGCCGTCGGCGATCCAGCGATCCATGAGGCGGGGCACGAGTTCGTTGAACTCGACGAGAATCACGCGCTCGTAAGGTCTGTCGTGCATCATCGCCCCTGGCGTCAATCCGCTTTGGCCGTCTGGATCGCCGGCACCAACGGCGTCGCGTCGATCTCGTCCTTGAAACCGCCTGCCTGAACAGTGCGCGCCACAATCTCGCGCAGCGGCGCGGTCAGTGCCACCATGCACAGGAACACATCGTAGTAGGCCATCGACAGGAACGTACCGGCCGCGAGGTAGCCAATGAAGCTCACCAAGAACGTGCGCGCCAGCAGCCTCGCCCAATCCAGCTCGGGATGGCCGCGGGCCTGGGCGATGACGCGCAAGAGATTGAAGAACCCGGCGCACAGGATCGAAAGCCAAAGAGCCAAGCCCAGGAAGCCGTGGTCGCCCAAGACCTGGAAGAAGATGCTGTGCGCGGCACGGGTGCGGGACTTTTCCTGCTCCGACTTGCTGGCGCGCCAGTCCGTCTTGTTGTAGCGGAAGTCGACTTTGTCGGTCTCGATCGCCGAGAAGCCGCCGCCGAGCAGCGGACGGTCGAGCGCCACGGCCACGCTCGTGCGCCAGGCGGCGAAGCGGTTGGCGGCGGATTCGTCCGTTGAGTACTGATTGATCGTGTTTATGCGTTCCCACCATGACTGCGGCGCATAAGCCCAGACGCCAACGGCCAACGCCACGGGGATCAGAAGGGCGCCGAATTTCGGCCTTGAGAGCACGATAAAGGCGATTGCCACGGCGGCAAGACCGATGAAGCCGCCGCGCGAATTGGTGCCGATGACCGCGACCACCGACAAGGCGAGCACGATCAGGCATGCGAGCTTGACCAGCGGGTTGACCGAGGTTACGCGCAAATAGTTCAGAAGCGGGATCGTCATGATGATCGCGAGGGCAAGGTCGTTGTTGTCCGCGATCAGCGATTCTGCCGGGCCGAAAATTCTTCCTACGCCGCCGGTGAGCGTGTAGCCGCCGCCCTTGACCGCGTAGTAGCCGATCGAGATCACGATCATCCAGAGGAACGCCTGAATGCGCAAACGCGAGACCGTCATCGCCATGACGACGAGAACGAGCACGATCGTCCTGATGTGCTTGTCCCAACGCTCGTACGAGTGCGCGTAGTCGAGCGCGAAATAAGTCGTGATCGAGAACAGCACCGCAAATGCGATGAAGAGCCCGGGCAAGGCATAGTTGGGAAGGCGCTTCGGCTCTTGCGAGACTACCCATGCGCCGATGGTCGTGAGCGCGATGTAGAAATTGAACGGGAAATCATACGCGAGACCGAAGGCCTCGCGGTGCGGGTTCATGAAGGCGATCCACGCCCACAGCAGCACGCCGGCGAACGGAAACACCAGCGATACCGGCAAGGTCGTAAAGACCGCCAGAAATACAGCTATACCTCTCACCCGCGCCCCCATGCCCCAGCGGGTCAGCTGGATACCTTACGTCCCCAATGGCCCAACGATGACATACAACATCGCGCGAAGAGAATATCCGAATGCACGGAGGGCGGGAATCTTCCTGAGTTAACGATAAAAGCTGTTGCCAGTGTCAGAATCGACACGCCCCAACATGCGATGGTAGACTCCCCCAGTTGGGGAATTCTGATGCGAAAGGGGAGAGCGGCATGGCAACGCCCCTATTAGTGCTAGCAATCGTCGCCATGGCGGTCGTGGTGTTCTGGTACGTCCTGGACGAAGCCACGCGGGGCGGCGAAGGGAAGAGCGGGATCCTGGGGATGGATGGCCAGGCCGCAGATAGCCGCCCGCGCGCCAAATCGGCGTGGAAGCGCGGGGCAGCCAATCGCCCTTGGCGGGTCCGCCGGCACTGAATTTACCGGCATCCATCGTCCTGCTGACTAATCGCGCGAGGGCGCGAGGGCGCGAAGCAGCATTTTCATGCGCCTCTTCAGCCCAAGCGCTTCGAGCACGCGCGAAAGACCAGTTTCCGCTTGCGCAAATCCCGCGTGCGCGTAGGCCAGCGCGATAGTCGACATCTTCCGCTTGAGGATCAGCACGTCGGCGCACTGCTCGCTATGCGTAGCGAACAGCTGTTTGTGCTGACCGGCCCCTTCGGTGAAATCGAACACGGTCAATCCGGGCTCCGCGAAGAGGCGTTCCATCGCCAGGAGCTGGAGCACGGTGCCGGGCGAGTGTTCCGCGACGGCGGGGTCGTAGCCAAGATAGGCGTAGATCACACGCCCGTCCTCGACCGGTAGATAGAGATAGCTCACCGGGCGCGCGTCCAAGAAAAGGATGTAGGCCCGTATCGCGTTGCACGCGGCTTGCGCCAGTGCCGCGTCCCTGAACGCTGCCGTATCAGGGAGACCCGCGCCCAGCAATCGCTCTTGATACGTTTTCGCCGACACCTCATGCGCAAGGGGAAAGAAGGCGGCGAGTTCGTCGGGCGTGCGGTACTCCTTCCATTGGAGCCGGCCGCCGGAGAGCTCCTGAAACTTGCGGCTCTTGCGTTTCAGCGTCGAGCGCGTTTTGCCGGAAAACTTGGCGAGATAGGCATCGTAACCGGTCGTCAGATCGACGAGGTGGCGGGGGTATTCGCGAAAGACCCTTTGAAACCAGCCCGGGCGCTTCGATGTGTGCCGCGCGTCGAGCGGCGCGGGCAGTCCCCTGATCAAATATCCTTCGGCATCGGCAAGCGGCGGCAGCGCGTCGAATGATACGGAGGCCAAGCTGCGGTCCGTGCATTCGAACACGGCGAGCCGGCGGGACACGGACGAGATGCGCCATTCCCCCAACTGAAAATTCAGCGGCACATTCCGCACGCCGACGAACCTGAGACCGGCCGCCGTTTGGGTTGCGCGCAGCTGCGGCTTGCTAGGCGCGGTCATAGAGATACGTGCCGACGGACTGTTCGATCATGCGAAACGCGGTGCGCACGGCGTTTGACGTCAGAGGTTTGAGGGCGGCACCCGGATCGTCAGCCGCCCGGGCGTCCAGATCGCCGAACTTGGCCGACTTTGCCTCGCCCTTCTTCGATTGGAGCAGCGCGCAATAGTCGTCGAGCCGGCGCAACAGCATGCGGTTCGCGCGCGTTCGCTTCAGGTTGAGCAACTCGAAGCTGTGATTGACGACGACGGTGGTGGGACGACTTTGCGCGTGCGACTGGCGAAGGACTGCATCGAACTCGGACACCGAAGCGGCGCAAAGCTGAAGCGCTCTCGTGTGGCCCGGATAGTCCTCGAAATACGTGATCGGAACCTCGATCAAGCCGCCCAAACGAGTCGGACGGTTCAGCGGGTGTTCGCTTTGGATCCAACACGTTCTCGGCACATAGGGATGATTGTAGCTCGAGTCGTACGCCAACCCGAGGCTTGCGAGCGCCCGCAGCGTGTCGTTGCTTGCGCCGTAGTTGCCGGCCCGAAAGGCGATCGGCCGGGGTGCGCCGGCATCGATCAGCGCCTCGAGCCCAAGTTCGAGCAGCCGGCATTGGTCGACGTATTCGAAATCCTTGACGTTCCAGCCGCGGCGCGTGCCGACGAGATCCTTCTCGATCCACTTGAGCCACTCGGTGTGCAGGTGGAGTTGCACCTCGTGTCCGGCTTCAAGAATCGGATTGACCACACGCTTCAAGATGTCGATGCCGAACGCATATGAACTGAGCGCTTCGACGAAGAACACGCCCTTCAGGCCATGCGCGTTCAGTCGCGCCATTTGGTAGCCGATGCCCCAGGCGCCGTCTGCGGTTTCACCCATCACGGCGATGCGGAAGTTGTCGACCGGGCTCAACCCACGCTGATGAAGCATGAAGGAGAGTTCCGTGTCGGTCGTGAACAGGACCGCGGTCATGCGGCCCTGCCTCGGCGGGCCGTCAGGCGCTCGTAGATCGGCGCGTATTTTTCCACGCTTGCGGGCCAAGTGCGTTCGCGCACGACATATTCGCGCGCATTCTCGCCGAGAACCGCCCATGTCGCTTTCGCTTCGACGGCATCAACGATGCCCTTCGCCAGCGCTTCCGAACTGTCGGCGGCGAAGAGAAGTCCGTTGCGGCCGTGCGTGACGATCTCTCGGTGACCGCCGCAATCGGAGGCGAGCACGACGCGCGCCTTGGCCATCGCCTCGATCGGTTTGATCGGGGTCACGAGATCGGTGAGACGGCTCTTGCGGCGCGGGTAGACGAAAATGTCGACGAGATCGTAGTAGCGTTCGATCTCAGCAAACGGCACGCGGCCGGTGAAGACGACAGCGTCTTCTACGTCGTTTGCAACGGCGAGGCGCTTCAATTCCGCTTCGTGCGTTCCGCCGCCGACGAGCAAGAGTTTCAGATTTGGGACCGCGCGTAGCGCCTCGGGCAAGGCGTCGAGCAGCACATCGAGCCCCTCGTATTCATAGAACGAGCCGATGAAGCCCAGGACGATCTTGCCCTTGAGATCGAGTTTCGCCGTCAACTCCTCGTCGAGGCGGCGCTCGGGCGAGAAATGCGCGAGATTGACCGCGTTCGGGATGAGACAGATGCGGTCGACCGGCACGCCCCGGCTCAGCACGTCTTGGCGCACACCTTCGCACAAGACCGCGACCGCGTCGGCGCGATGAAGGACATAGGATTCGAGCGAACGGCTGGCGCGATAACGCAACGAGCCCGGGCGCACCGTGCCTGCTTCGACGCCCGCCTCCTCCCAAAGCGCGCGCACTTCGTAAACGACGGGTACACCTTTGGGATGCGCCGCCCATAACGCCGGCAGACCGTTGAGCGCGGGCGAATGGGCATGAACGATGTCGGGCTTGGTTTCGTCGATCAGATCGGCGATGCGGCGCGCGGTCGCCTGCATCTCGCTGAAATAGTTCAGGACCGGCGTGCGCGACATGATGCCGTCGGGAGCCGCGGTGCGATGGAAGCGCCAACCGGCGATGTCTTCAGCCTGCGCCGTCGCGCGGTTCTGGCGCGGCGTGGTCAGCAAGACCGGCTCCCAATTGCGCGCGCGCTGTTCGGTGATGATCCCGAGCGTGCGCGACACATATCCGCTTTGCAGCGGCAGGGAGTGATCCAAGACGTGAAGAATACGCACGGGAACGCTCTTGGGGCCTACCACGCGCCGACCGTGTCGATCACGAACTTGTCCTTCAGCATGTCGCGATCGACGTGCATGAACGCGCGATGGGCGACGAGAAGGACGATCAAGTTCGCCGACTTCACGGCGACTTCGAAATCGGCCAGTTGCAGGTTGGGGCTGTCGAGTTCGTGAGGCAGTTTGTTGACGTGCGGCTCGACGACCAGGATCTTTCCGAGTTTGGACTCACCAAGCTTACGCACGACCTCGACCGCAGGGCTTTCGCGCAAGTCGTCGACGTCCGCTTTGTAGGCGAGGCCCAGGCAGGCGATAACGGGTTGACGTAGTTCGCCGGCGCGCTGCTTTACTTTGCGCACGACGAAGTCGGGCTTGCCGTCGTTGATCTCGCGGCTGGCGCGGATCAGGCGCGCGTCGTCCGGCGCGCCCTCGACGATGAACCATGGATCGACCGCGATGCAGTGACCGCCGACGCCCGGGCCAGGCTTCAACACATTTACGCGCGGGTGGAGATTGGCGAGCCTGATCAGCTCCCACACGTTGATGCCGAGCTTGTCGCAGATCAGCGAGAGTTCGTTGGCAAAGGCGATGTTGACGTCGCGAAAGGCGTTTTCCGTCAGCTTCGACAGTTCGGCCGTGCGCGCGTTGGTGACGTGGCATTCGCCCTTGACCACGATCTGATAAAGCGACAGCGCGAGCTGTGCGCATTTGCGCGTCATGCCGCCGATGATGCGCGGATTGTTCACGACCTCTTCGAGGATGCGCCCAGGAAGAACGCGCTCCGGGGCGTGGGCCACGCGGATGTCCGACAGTTCGCCCTTTTGATGCGGGAAAGAGAGATCGGGGCGCAGTCCGGCCATGATAGCGCTAATTTTTTCCGTGGTGCCGACTGGTGAGGTGGATTCCAGGATCACCAGGTCGCCGGCCTTCAGCTTCGGCGCGATGGCGGAAGCCGCCGCTTCCACATAAGTCACATCCGGATGGTGGCCGCTGCGCAAGGGCGTCGGCACCGCGATCATGTAGGCGTCGGCTTCCTCGTGCTCGAGCGAGGCACGCAGCTTCTTCGTTTCGACGACGCGGCGGACGAGCGCGTCGAGATTGGGCTCGCCGAAATGGGCCTTGCCTTGATTGACCTTGTCGACGATGTCGGCCTTGGTGTCGACGCCCACGACGTCGACGCCCTGATCGGCAAATACGGCCGCCGTCGGCAAGCCGATATAGCCAAGCCCGACAACTTCGATCTTACGAAATTGAGGCATCGATCAAGCTCCGCACGATGCGTCCGGCCGCGTGGCCGTCGCCATAGGGGTTCAGGGCGCGAGACATACGCTCATATTGCGTCCGGTCGTCAAGAAGCGCCGAAGCGCGTTCCAAGAGGCGGTCGCCGTCAGTGCCGATGAGTTCCACCGTGCCGGCCTCGACCGCCTCGGGCCGCTCGGTCGTGTCGCGGGTGACAAGCACCGGTATGCCCAAGCCAGGTGCCTCTTCCTGGACGCCACCCGAGTCCGTCACGATGAGGTAGCTCCTCGACATCAGCCAGACGAAGTCGCGATAGGGTTGCGGCGCGATCAGGTGCACGTTGTTGATGCCCGCCAGAACTTCGTTCGCCGCTTTCTGAACGATCGGGTTCAGGTGGACCGGGAAGACGATTTGAATGTCGCCGCGGCGCGCGAGGGCGGCAAGCGCGCGGAAGATGCGCTCCATGCCGCCGTCGAAATTCTCGCGGCGATGGCCCGTCACGAGGATCATGCGGCGCGCCGGATCGAGGAACGGATAGGTCTTCGCGATCTCCGCCGAGAGTGCGGCGTTGCCGAGAATCTTGTCGCGCGTCCACACCAGCGCGTCGATGACGGTGTTGCCGGTGACGACGATGCGCTCGTCCGGCACGCCTTCGGCACGCAGGTTGGCGCGCGAGCCTTCGGTCGGGGGAAAGTGCATAGTGGCGATCTGGGTCGTCATCTTGCGGTTCATTTCTTCCGGCCACGGCGAATAGATGTTGCCGGTCCGCAGGCCCGCCTCCACATGCGCGACTTTGATCTTTTGATAGAACGCTGCGAGAGCTGCCGCGAACGTCGTCGTCGTGTCGCCTTGGACGAGAACCCAATCCGGTTTGAATTCCTTGAGGACGGGTTCCATGCCTTCGAGCACGGCGCCGGTGATGTAGTTCAAGCCTTGGGCGCGGCGCATCAGATCGAGATCTGCATCAGCTTTGAGATCGAAATGGACGAGCACTTGATCGAGCATCTCGCGATGCTGAGCGGTGACGCACAGGGAGCCACGCAAATCCTTGCTGGCGGCGACGGCCATAACGACGGGCGCCATCTTGATGGCCTCCGGACGCGTGCCGATGACGCTCAATATGCGCAACGGTTTTCCAGCGCTGTTCGCCGACATGAGCCTGATACGATGATGATTGCGGGCGAGACCTCAGCACATCTGTCGCGCGAATGGTACTCGCCGTTTGGAAGAGATTTAAGACGCACGCGGGGCGGAGATATCGGCGCGTGCGGCCAACTCGAGAGGCGCCGATTAACTAACCAGCCACCCGACATCCTAACGGCCGCTCCGCCGCCTAGCGTCCGCCGTGGCCCGAGACGACGACGCGCGAGGTCTGCAGAAGGATCGCAAGATCGAGAAGCGTGTCGTTGTTCTTCACATAGTAGAGGTCGAAGGCGAGCTTCTTCTTCGCGTCTTCCATCGAGGCGCCGTAGGGATAGTTCACTTGCGCCCAGCCGGTGATCCCCGGGCTGACCTTGTGGCGAAGGTCGTAGAACGGGATTTCCTTGCGGATCTGTTCGACGAAGTACGGACGTTCGGGGCGCGGCCCGATGAAGCTCATGTCGCCCTTGAGCACGTTGATGACCTGAGGGAATTCATCGATGCGCATCTTGCGGATGAAGCGGCCGATGCGCGTCGTGCGATCGTCGTCTTTTGCGGCCCAGCGCGGAACGCCGTCGACTTCGGCGTCGACGCGCATGCTGCGCAGCTTGTAGATCTTGAAGATCTTGCCGTCGCGACCGACGCGGTCTTGGGTGAAAAAGACGGGCCCGCGGCTGTCCAGTTTGATCAGCGCTGCGATGAGCAGCATGAGCGGGAAGCTCAACGCCAAGAACAGCGAGCTGACGACTACGTCGACCACGCGCTTGACCACGCGACGGGCGAAGTTCAGGCGGAACCCTTCGGCAAAGGCAAG
>JBGOVA010000077.1:0-17994 GCA_041477875.1 Micropepsaceae bacterium
CGGGCGGCCCCGACGCCTACTTCGGCTACCCGCGCCGCGCCACCGCCGCCGAAGGCACGCGCAGCTACGCGATCATGGCTGAAGCACTCGTCGCCGCTGTCAAAGAAGCGCTAACCTGAACGCTCGGTGAAATCGCAGCACCTGGAGACGCCGCACGTTATTGAGTAATAGGTAGGCGAACTTTCTTGGGAGTATTCCGATGTCTGCATTTGCCAACCCCAGCGCCGTTGCCGAAAGCCTGCCACCGCCGGCTCAGGTCATGCAACTCAGCACCAGCCATTTCGCGGCACGCTGTCTACACGTAGTTGCCAGGGCGGGTGTCGCCGATCATGTCGGGGACACGCCGCGTCCGATCGTCGCCATCGCGGCGGATGCAAAGGTCGATGCCGACGCGCTCCATAGGATGCTTCGGCTTCTCGCCATGCACGGCCTGTTCAAATACGAAGCCACAGGGTGGTCCCACACGCCCGCTTCTGCGCTGTTGCGCAGCGATCACCCCATGAGTATCCGCGCGTTCGCGGCGATGATAGGGGACCCCCTGAACTGGCAGTCGCTCGCCATGCTCGACCACAGCCTGAGGACGGGCGCGCCGGCGGCCTATCAGGTCCACAAAGGCGGCGTTTGGGGATACTACGCCGAGCATCCGGAATTCGCGCGTCAGTTCGACGCCGCCATGACCGCGAAGTCGCACGGCGATATCGCATCGTTGATCCAAGCACTCGACACCAAGGGCGCGAAGACGGTGGCTGACATTGCGGGAGGGCGCGGCCATTTCCTGAAGGCCATTCTGGATGCACATCCTGAGATGAATGGGATCCTGTTCGATCAGCCAGATGTTGTAGCTAACGCCATCGAACACCCACGCATGACCAAAGCCGGAGGAGATTTCTTCAAGCGTGAGCTACCCGGGGCAGATCTCTATCTGATGACCAACATCCTTCATGATTGGGCGGACGCGGAATCGCTTTCAATTCTGAAGAATCTGCGCGCTGCGGCGCCATCCGGCGCGCGCTTGGTCGTCTATGAACTCGCACTACCTGAAGGCCCGCAGCCGCATCCGGCCAAGATGCTCGACATCGTCATGTTGGCCATCCCTGGCGGGCGCGAGCGTACGGCGCGGGAGTACGCGGCGCTCTTTACTGCTTCAGGCTGGACAGACGCCGGGATGATCCCGACGCAAGGACCAATGGCACTGCATGTAGCACTTGCTGGCTGAGCGACTGGTTTCGGCGAAAATGTGCCGCTTGGCGTAATCGGCGTTGCGGTCCGAGGCGTTAGTTCCGGAGCGTCTGCCGTATGGCGTGGGTGGTCGCTCGCCAAGCCTCCGGAAACGAGCCCAATTGGGGCCCCCGGGGTCCCTCCATCATGCCCTGCAGCGTGGCGGCGAATTCCTTGTCCAGATTGTCCTTCACCAACTGAGCGACCGCTGCATAACCGGGCGAATTCAGGAAAATGCGTATCCCCCTTTCGTCAGATCGCCACCGTTCGGTGTCCAACATTCCTTCCCGCCTTTGCCTGAACCGCTCCTCCCACTGAAGGAGGAGCAGCCTCGCAAACAACTGGAACTGTGTAACTTGAGCATCATCGAGAGTCTCGTCGCCTGCCATCCCGCGTAGCACGACAGGGATAAAGGCCGGGTCCATCATGCGCTCGAAATCGCGCGAGATCATCTGAACTCGGCTTTCATGCATCATTGTTTTCTGGTTTCGCGCCGTCTGGCGTGTTTGCAGCGCGAGATAGATCAGCGAGGCGACCACCGCGACAGACGCGACGATCTGGCTGACGTAGTAGAAATCTTCAAGTGACATAGCGGCTCCCGGAGCGGTTTGCTTTTTCTCTGGCGCCAATCTATCCGGGCCGCGATCCAACGCTAGAGCCGGCTCGGTCTCGGTGATACGGTGCCGCGAGCGGTTAACCACCGTGAAGCGGCGACGACCGATCACCGCCCAGGCGTCCTTTGTCAAGGTCGGAAAATTGTATACTCTTGCCACGCCAAGAGAGAGGCAGATGCCGACCTATATCGACATACACGACCTGCCCGGCGTCACCGCGGACGACATCGCCAAAGCCCATCTTGCCGATCAGCAGGTTCAGGCCAAACACGGCGTCGAATACCTGAAGTACTGGCTGAACCGGAAGAACGGCAAAGCCTTCTGCATGTGCACGGCGCCAAGCGCCGAGGCCGCGGCCGCGGTGCATCAGGAAGCCCACGGCATGACGGCGATCAAGATCATGGAGGTGACGCCCGACATCGCCGACGCGTTCATGGGCGCGTCGGAAATCGACGAGGGTGGCGCAGTCCTTCTGCCGGGAAGCAACGAGCACGATCCGGGCACGCGCACCGTGCTCTTCACCGATATCGTCGGCTCGACGAGCATGACGCAGCGGTTGGGCGACGATGCGGCGATGACGATGGTCGAAGTCCACGACGGCATCGTCCGCGCGGCGCTGACCGGTGCGAGCGGGCGCGAAGTGAAGCATACCGGGGACGGAATCATGGCGGCCTTCTTCTCCGCCGCCTCGGCCATTCGTTGCGGCATCAAGGTTCAACAGGATCTCTCGCAGCACCGCGCCGGCCGTCCCGATCTGCCGCTTCAGGTGCGCATCGGCATCGCCGCCGGCGAGCCGATCGAACGCCACAACGATCTCTTCGGCTCGACCGTCCAGCTGGCGGCGCGGCTGTGTGCCCACGCCGATCCCGACAACATCTTGGTCTCCAACACCGTTGCGGAGTTGTGCGCCGGCAAAGCGCTGCGCCTGCTCAGTGTCGGGCGTGTCGCGCTGAAAGGATTCGACGAACCGCTGCACGTGCACCGCGTCGAAATCGCGTTGGTGTAGCGCGAACAACTGCGCGCCGACGAAGGCACAGCTCGTCCCCCCACCGTACTAGCCGTTGTGGTATGGTTGCGCGCTTGTTAGGGACACATCACTCATGACCCACTTGAGATCAATTGCTTGTCGCCCACGGCAGAGCCAGACAGGTAAGCGTCTCGCTTATTCGGCCGCAGCGGCCTTCTGGTTCTGCCTGTCTCCATTGCCCTCGGCCGCCCAATCCTTCTGCGACGAACTTGAAACCATCGTCGCTGCCGCGCCTCAATTCGCTTCGCTCAGGGGCGAAGCCGAAGGCATGCAGTTCGACGGCACGCTTCGGCTTGAGGACGCAACGCAGTGCAAGATCCGCAACAAGTCCGACCTCGATGAGAACTGGTGGCCGATCAACGAGAAATGGGCCTACGAGTGCCTTTGGGAGAATAGAGCCGCAGAGGCGCTTCCCGCTCTTGACGCGTCGGTCAGACAGTGCGTGCCGCAGGCGCCCTATAGCAAAGGGAGCCCGCTCGGCGCCAAGTACGACAACTTCACCGGCGGCGTCTTTCGTATCGGCGATACGTCCATCGTCACGGACTTCAACAAAGACACGAGCCAGCTCTGGCTGACCGTTCTGCCTCCCGGCGTGGAACAATGACGCAGTACTTTCTTGCGACGACCATCGTGGTTGCCCTTATGGCCTGCGGATCGTCGGCGGCGTCGGCGGCATCGTCCGGCTGGAAGCAATGCAAGGACAAGGCAATATCCGACGACGCGCGGATTGCCGCCTGTACCGCCGTCATTGCATCAGGCCGCGAACGCCGGACCAGGCTTGCCGAGGCCTATTTGAATCGCTGCGATGCGCGAAGCGACAAGTACACGCGCCAAGAGGCCGGTGGCGAAGCGGCGCCAGGCACCGACGAACTGTCTCTGGCGATCAAGGACTGCGGTCGCGCGATCGGCCTCAAGCCGGGCTTCGTTGAGGCCTATTTCAGTCGCGCGCTGCTTTACACGTTCCATAAGGACTACGAACGCGCCATCGCAGACTACGATCGAACGATAAAGCTGCGGCCAAATTCCCCCGCGCCACTTGCGTTCCGAGGCATGGCCTATTTGGACATGGGCAAGTACGACCGCGCTCTCGCGGACTGCTCGGCTGCTCTCAAGCGGGGCTATACGATCGGCGGTCTGGCGCAAGACTGTTTCGACAAGGCGGACGCGGCAAAGAAGCAGCTGGCCTCCGGGCAGAAGCTGGGCGATCCGCGCGCTTGGTGCGACGGCAAGGCGTTGGCTCAAGAAGGATTTCGTGAGGACAGGCAGATCGAAGGTTGTACGCGCCTCATCAATTCGGGCAAGGAAGGATTGGACGATCTCTTCAAGGATTATCTCAATCGCGCGAAGGCCTACGATTTCGAGGGCGCCGCCGACAAAGCGATCGCCGATTACAATGTGGTGATCGACATGAAGCCGGAGTCCGCCGACGCCTACGGCTCGCTCGGCATGATCTATTGGGTAAAGAACCAGTACGATCTGGCGATCGTGAATTTCGACAAGGCGATCGCACTGAAGGGCAGCCGCATGGATATGTACTTTCCCTATCGCGGCCGCTCGCATTTCGCACTCGGCCAATTCGCGCTGGCGATTGCCGATTTCGATTCTGCGATCAAACGCGACGCGAAGGATGCCGATGCTTTCGTCGGGCGCAGCTTCGCCTCCACTGGAAACGGCGACTACGACAGGGCCATTGCCGACGCCGACCAGGCGATCAAGTTGTCCCCGCTATCGGGGGCCACCGAAGCCTTCGACAGCCGCGGCGATGCGCATTTTCAGCAAGGCGATTTTGCTGGCGCGATCAATGATTACGACGAAGCGCTCAAATTGTGGCCGGAGAATCCTCAAGCGCTTTACGGGCGCGGCGCAGCGAAAAGTCGCAAGGGAGATGCCACGGGCGCGCAGGCCGACATGAACGCCGCGCGCAAGTTGAACGCCGACATTGCAACTGCAGAAAACAAGCTGGGCATTGCGCCATAGCGCTTTGTGACAAGGGGGCCTCGGCGGCAACCAAATCATCGCGCGTTCGAAGACGCTCCGAAGAGGTGCGGTTACACCGTGGTTACATGCTCGCTCGCGTCGACAAGCCAATTGCGTGGCGTGCACGGCAAGCGCATCATTGGCTGCCGTTTGATTGGAGACGTTCAATGACAGCATTCAACGCCGTTCGATTCCGAGTGAAGCCGGGGCGCGATCAGGAATTCCTGGATGCGCACAAGAAGGCTCACGTCGATTGGCCCGGCCTCAAGCATGCCAACATCATCAAGACCGGCGAGCGCACCTATTGCATCATCGCCGAATGGAACGACATGGAGTCGCTTGCGAAAGCCCGACCACACATGATCGAGACCCTCGACACCTTTCGACACACGCTTGAGGATCTCGGCGGCGGCCTCGGTGTCACCGATCCGATCTCGGGGGCTGTATCACTCGCGCTCAAATAGTAAGGAGCGATCCGACGTTAGCCACCCGCTGGGCGGTCTCCGCCCGCTCCGGCAATTTGCTGCGCGCGTTGCGCGAGGCCGAATGCGCGGCGGCGCGCCGAAGCCGTAGAAGCGGCGTTGAGGTTCGCGTTCACCACTCTTCGATCAGCTTGAACGCCGCACCAACCTCGCCGTAGACGCGCAGGACGCACGGGCCCGCCGACGGCAGCACGCTCCATTGCTCCGTCTCGCTCACCGGGCTGTTCATCAGCTGCCTGGTGCAACTCAGCCGGAACTCGTTCACCCGGCCGATGAAATTCGCGAACTTGAACTTGCGGCGGGACAGATGGTGTTCCCAAATCCCGCCCTCGCCGCCCGTGGCCCTCGCCGTCAAGGTCGCATCGACGGACAGCGGTTTCGTGTTCGACAGCTTGGTCAGGGCTTCGTCCACGATCCTTTGCGTTTCCTTGCGATCCCAGCCGGTCGGGTCGAACTTGTCGCTCGCGGGCAACGGCGGCGCGCACGCCGCATAGTGATAGTTCCCGTTCGCGACTTCGATGCGCAAACGCATGCGATGCGCGGCCGGCACCACCGCTTTTTCGAGGAAGCTGCCGCCTTCGATCAGGGCGTGGCGAATATGGGCGAGCGCGCGCGGCGTGTCCTTCGACTTCTCGTACGCGAAGGCGAGCGCGAAGGAGACCTTCGCCTGTTCGTAGAGCGTCAAGGGGAGCGCGAAAGTCTGCTCCAGAACCGCGATGCCTTCGGCGTATTTGCCGGCGCCGGCGAGCGTGCGGCCTTCGTCATACTTTGCGACGGCCGCGTCGTGGACGGGCGAATTGCCGACGTGCTGGGCGCGAAACAGGATTTCGGCGGTGTTGGCGTATTGCTCGACCGCTTGGCCGTCTTGGGTCGCGGGCTTGTACTTCCAGCGCGCGACGGAGGTTCGCGCGGCCTTGGCCATGCTGGGCGAGCCCACTTGATCGAGGACGACGACGTCCTTGGTCGTGCCGTCGGCATCGATCGTGAAGCCGAGGCGGAACCAGCCTTCGCTCTCTTCGCTCGCCTCGGCTTCCGGGAATTCGGGCGGGGGCCTCGTCGCAAGGACGGCGGGGATGAAACCGGGCGTGGCCAGCCTCTCTGCGCAGAGTTCGGACTGAGCGGGCGCGGCGGATGCCACGGCCAATGCCGTCGGGGCGCGGCTTTCCCCGGCGGCCAGCGCCATCGGACTCAGCGCCAAGCTCAAAACCGCGGCCGCGGCCAGGTGGGACTTCACGACCTCCAACATTCGCCGACACATAATGCGCGCACCCGCGCCCCGGTTTCCGGGTTCAATTTCGTCAGTTCTTGATGCGCAGTGTAGCACCGATCATTCGCGGCTCGCCCAGGAACGCGTCGATCGTGCTCGACGGGTTCAAGACCGTCGCCGGCGTAACCGCGGACCCCTGCAGCGGCGAGTCGAAGGCGGTGTTGATGTAGCGCTCGTCGAACAAGTTGCGGGCGAAGAACTCGAGGCCGATCCACTCGCCTTCCCCGTAGATCCCGAACTTGAGCCCGACCACCGCGAAGTCGCCCTGGACCTTGCGCGGATCGAGATTGGAACCGGTGTTCATTTCGCTCTGCCAGCGGGCATCGACATGGAAGCGCGCCGTGAAGGTGTCGACGAACGGGATGGTGTAGTCCATGCCGCCCGTCAGCGTCCAATCCGGCGAATGGGTGATCGTCGCGTTGTCGGCCAAGAGGAAGAGCCCCGGGTTCAGCGCTATGAACGAGCCCGCCTCGGAGAGCGAACCGATGTCGCCGTAACGCGCGTCGGTGTAGGAGACCGCGAAGTTCGCCGTCAGCGCCCGGATGGGCGTTGCCCAAAACATCTCGACCTCGACGCCCTTGCTGATCACCTCGGGCACCGAGGTGACGAAGAACGAGGTGCCGTTGAAGGTGTTGAGCTGGAAGTTCTCGAAGTCCTGGTAGAACACCGCCGTGTTGACGAAGAAGACGTCGTCGAACGACGACTTCAGACCGACTTCATAGGCGTCGACGAATTCCGCCGGAAAGCTGGTGTCCGGCGCGCGCACGGTTTGGGCGCCGGGGAAAGTCTGGGGCGACACGATCGATCCTTGGGCGTCGGAGAAGGCGCGGTCGAGGTTGAAGCCGCCGGCCTTGTGGCCGCGCGAATAGGTCGCGTACGAGTTCAGGTTTTCCTCGATCTCCCACGCCAAGGTGGCGACACCCGAAAACTCGTCTTCCTCGCTCTCCTGGTGATGGGGCGCGGTCGCGGTCAGAACGTCGAGGGCGTGGCGCGAAAACGGCAGACAGGCAAGCGATGCCAGGCGCGCCTGGGCCGATGCCGGTCCGAAGTCGATGGCCGCATCGACGATCGGATCGAGCCCTTGTACCGCTTCGACGCTAGCGCAGCCGCCCTGACCAAGCGTGCGATAGGTCGCGTCAAAATCCTTCTTCTCCATCGTCCAGCGCAGGCCGGCGATGAAATCCAGATCCTCGTCGAGGTGGAAGACGTTGTGGGTGAAGAGCGCGAAACTCTGCGCGTTCTGCAGATAAAGATCGCGGTCGCCCTGCCCAGGCGTATAGACCGGCGTCAGCGCCGAATGCCCAAACAAACCGACGAGTCCGCCGCGCAGCGATAGCGGGGAGTCGCCGGCGCGGTGGAGGCTCAGAAAGGATTCCTCCTCGTCGCCGGAGGTCAGCGTCGAGCTGCGGGTGATGTCTTCGTCCGAATAGTACGCGCCGAACAACCAGTTGACCCAGCCGGCTTCGCCCGTGATGCGCGTTTCGTGGGTGAAGGTTTCGAACTTGTTGTAGTTGCCGCCGTCGTCGGCGAAATAGAGAATGTCGGCGCCGGAAAAATCGGCGTCTTGACCGTAGGCCGTCTTCCAGTCGCGGTGCGAGGTGATCGAGGTGAGCTTTGCCCCTTCGATATCCCAATTGAGCTCGGCCGAGATGCCTCTGTCCTCGATGTCGGCGTCCGTCGAGCGATTGCCGAAGGCAATCTGCGAATCGACCTGACTGGTCGTCGACTTGCCGGGCAGCGGTCCTTCGATGGAGTTGATGATCGCCGGCGCCGAGGTATCGGGGAACAACGCCGTCGGCGCCCGCCCGGGACCGCCGCCGAAGACCGTCGCCGCCGAGCAGCACTGATCCTCGCGGTCGGAATAATCCGCGACGAGGCGAATATCGGCCTCGGCGCTGACCTGCCACAGCAGCTGGCCCTTGGTGGTGAAGTAGCTCGTCGCGTTGCCGTCGTAAAAGTCCGGACGGCCTGGGTTCACATCGATGAAACCCTCGCGCTCGTGGCGCACGAAGAAGACGCGGGCCGCGAGCTCGTCTTCGGCCAGCACGAAGTTGGCGCTGCCTTTGCCGACATATTCATCGAACGAGCCGATCGTCGCTTCCGCTTGGACCTCGTTCCTGAACGACGGTTTCTTGGTGATGATGTTCAAGATGCCGGCCGACGTGTTGCGGCCGAACAGGGTCCCCTGGGGACCGCGCAGCACTTCGACCCGCTCGAGCTCGCCGAGATCGCCCATCGCCACGCTCGCGCGATTGCGATAAACGCCGTCGATGAACGTGCCGACCGCAGCCTCGAGCCCCGGGTTGTCGCCTTGCGTGCCGACGCCGCGGATGCGCGCGGTATAGGCCGACGGGTTGCCGTTGTTCGTGACCAGCAGCGACGGAACGAGCGCGACCAAATCTTCGATGTTTTCGACGCGCGCGGCTTGGAGCGCCTTCTCGCCCACGGCCGTGACGGCGACAGGTGTTTTCTGCAGGACCGTCTCGCGACGCGTCGCGGTGACGATGACTTTTTCGACGCCGCCCTCGTCCTGTGGTGCCGCCTTGTCCTGCTCGGCATCCGGGGAAGCGGCGTCTGGGGCAGGCGCGCTTTGGGCAGGCGCGCTTTGGGCAGGCGCGCTTTGGGCAGGAGCGCCTGTAGGGGTGATTTGTGAAGGGGTGCTTTGCGCCGGTTCGTCGGCGCTGGCTTTTCCGGCAGCCAGTAGCGCCACGGACGTCAGCGCGAAAAGCGCGGCCGGCAGCCGCGGGCGTCGCTTGCAACCGTCCGTCGATGCCCTTACGTCCCATGTCGGCAATGAACGTGCGTCACCGACCGCGCCAAACGACCTACGCGTTACCACCACATACCCTCTCACGAATCGTTTTTCGAGCCGCAGCTCTTATGAATCAATTGTAGTCACGCGATTCGCGGTTGTCTGCCGAGCGGAACGTGCGGAGCGATTCATCAGACGAAGACCGCGTGCATTGCGCGCCCGACTTTAGAGTGCAGCGCGATCTGCAACATCGCTACAAGTTGCAGCCGGATCGCCGGGAACCGGCTCAAGCGGCAGCGCCCGATGCGCTGTAATTTAAGGGACACAATGAATAGCCCCTCGTCCAATCCCCGGCCATGGTGCGCGCGGCGTGGGCCAGATGGTAACCACCGTCGAGGGCGCCTTGCCCAGCACCGCTTCGATGGCCGCAAGCCCGGCCTTGGGCCGGGTAGGCGCTTCGCAAGCGGCCGTTGGACCGGTGCGCTCTGAATGGCGGAGGCATATCATCGCGATTCGCCTTGGGACGGTGAAACCACAAGGCGTCTGTGGTGCGACACGCGGGAGGTGAATCATGCGCGCAGTTCGAGTGATCGTTCTGATGCTGGTCGCGGCGCCGGGATTTGCCTGGGCGCAGATGAGGCCCTATGCGCCGCCGGTGCAGGCGCCGTTGCCCGCGCCGGTGATCGTGCAAACGCCGCTGCCGGCACCCGTGACACAGACGCCGCTTCCCGCGCCGGTGTTGACTCCGACGCTCACTCCGGCACCGGCGCCTGCGCCAGAACCGGCGCCATATGCCGCACCGGTTGCCATGTCGCCGCCGAGCCCGCCGGCCGGCGCATGCAAATCTCTCGGTGAATGCGCACGAGAGGCAACACAATGT
This sequence comes from Micropepsaceae bacterium, assembly GCA_041477875.1. GTDB lineage: Bacteria > Pseudomonadota > Alphaproteobacteria > Micropepsales > Micropepsaceae > SZUA-430. The sequence goes on from JBGOVA010000077.1 coordinate 10,218, forward strand.
CTCGCGGCTAAACTGGCGACGCGCGAGGAGCCGCAGAACGAGACGCGGTTCTTCGTCCAATTCGACGAGAGCGGCAGGCCGGGTATCGTGCGCTATGCGTCGGACATCCCGAGCGACGAAGACAATGCCGATGCCAACGATTGCGCGAGCGACCTTCAGGCTTGCTTGAGCGAGAGTTGCCAAAACTGAACGGGTGACCGCGAACTGGTCTACCCTGACCCCATGACCCTCTCTTAGTTCGTGCTCGCCGGCGGTCTTGTCCCGGGGATCACGCCGGTGGCGGGAGGGAGCACCTGCACGCGTTGGAGACACGCATTGCCGGCCGACTGACAATTGGCGCGGCATGCGTTCTTCCACGCGTCGTCGATATCGGTCAAACCGCAGGCAGCCTGGCAGAAAAAGCGCGCTTGCTCGCAACACGTGGCCGGCGTGACCCTTCTTGGTCCGGAAGGCGCCAAGCACGCCGCTCCCCATGCGGCGCCGTTGTAACGAGGCACCCAGAAATGCGCGACCGCGGTTTCCATCGAGGCGGCAAACGCGCTTGCCGCAACGACGACCAGAACAAGCAGTGCGTGCGTTTTCATGTCGGCGCCCTCATGATCCCCGAAGTGTAGCGCAGCGCGGTGCGCGCCGACAAACGCCGTTGGTAGGAGCGGGATCCCCCGAGCGCGTGCACTTGGCTGAGCGACGAATTGCTCTAGGCCGCGCTGCGGCGCTCGCGCGCGCCGGGGGCTTTTGCGTAGGGCTTGATCTTGGCCAACGCCGCTGCAATTCGCCGCTTGGCTTCAAGCACATCGTGGGCATTCTGCAGGCGCAGAAAATATCCCTCGCTCAGACCGAAGAAACGGCTCAGCCGCAAATCCGTGTCGGCGGTGATGTCGCGCGCGCCCTTGACGATGGCATGAATGCGGTTCGCCGGCACCCCGATCGCACCCGCCAGCGCGTTCTGACTCATCCCGAGTTCCTGCAGAAACTCCTTGGCCAGAATTTCGCCCGGATGCGGGTTGTGCAAATTGCCCATGCGCTGTCGTTCTCCAAATTTCGAGCCGCGGTCAGTGATAGTCGACGATTTCCACTTGGCGCGCCTCGCCGTCCTTCCACACAAAACAGATGCGCCACTGATCGTTGATCCTGACGCTCATCTGCCCCTTTCGCTCGCCCTTCAGCGCCTTCAACCGGTTGCTCGGCGGAACCGCCAAATCTTCCAACGTGCGAGCCGCGTCCAGTTGGCGCAATTTCACAAGCGCCCGGTCTTGTATGTCGCGGGGAAACTTCCGACTCTCTTCGCCCTCCCAAATCCGCGCGGTTTCCTTGCACGCGAACGAGACGATCATCGCTTGCTATTTCCATATTATATGTGATACGTATCACGTATAGAACTGCGTGTCAAGCGCGCCCCATGCGCCGGAAACAGGTTGCCAAGGCCGCCGGCAAGCCGTGGGCGTTATCTTCCAGCCCGCGAGGAAGCGGCTCACGCTCCGGCTCGATGCCGACTTGATCGCCTGGTTCAAAGGTCGTGCGCGCCGGGCGGCAAGGGCTATCGGTCCGCAATCAACAGCGCGTTGCGGCGGCGTGTAGCCGCTGCAGTGAATTGCGGGACACAATGAACGGCGCCGGTTCTCCACCACAATGTGGCGGTCCGCGTGCGTCTCGTGCTTGAATTTCGCGCGCATTTCGCATAATTTCCGACATGCGACGCATCAAGCGTCCTCTTTGCGCATCCTATGACATCGCCAAGTATTTTGTGGCAGTCGCGGCCGAAGGCGCGAGGCGTGCTCCGACGCTTGTCCCGGTGTTTGGTCCAGTCCGAAGGGATCACTCCATGCGAAGTGCAACAATGTTGCGGGTTGGTTGCGGGAGAAGTGGCGCAAATCGGCCGATGTTGCGGTGTTGCACTTTGAGGGGGACGTCCATTTCCATTACGGGAATAACAGGGAATATCGGGATCCGCCTTCGCCAAGGCTTCGGCGGACAGGTAGCGAGGTTCGGATGAAATTCTACTATGCGGCGCATACGTGTGCGCTCGCTTCGCACATCGCGCTCGAAGAGGCGGGGGCTGAGTACGAGGCCGTGCGCGTGGACTTCGCGGCGAACGAGCAGCGCGGGGCGGATTACATGGCGATCAACCCCAAGGCGCGGGTGCCTTCGCTCGTCACTTCGCGGGGCGTGCTGACGGAGACGCCCGCGATCCTCATGTTCGTCGCGCAGAGTTATCCGCAGGCACGGCTTGCGCCGCTCGACGATGCGTGGGCGCTGGCGCAGGTGCAGGCGTTCAATTCCTATCTGTGCTCGACCGTGCATGTCGCGCACGCGCATCGCATGCGCGGGTATCGCTGGGCGGACGAACCGGCGGCGATCGAGGCGATGAAGCGCAAGGTGCCGCAGGCGGTGGGCGAATGCTTCGATCTCATCGAGCGCACGATGTTCAAGGGGCCCTACGCGATGGGCGAGACCTACACGATCAGCGATCCTTATCTGTTCACGCTCGCGCAGTGGTGGGAGCTTGACGGGGTCGACCCCGGCCGGCTGCCGCGGCTGGCGGCGTTTCGCCAGCTTATGGCCGAACGCGCGGTTGTGCGGCGCGTCATCGAGGCGGAAACCAGTGAAAATTGAAGTTTTGCGATGCTTCTTGGCGGGCGTAGACTCGCGTAATATCGCCGCGAAGCACACCGGGGAGTCGCGCGTTGAGCACACGTCATTCGATCGTCGCGGCCTCTGCGTTCTTCGCGCTTTTGTGGGCGCCCGCCGCGGCGAGCGCCGCCGACTCGTGCAACGGCGACGCGTGCAGCATCTTGACCGCGAGTTCGACCGGTTGCGCGTGGACCAACAAGGGCGACAAGCCGGTGCGCCTTTCGGTGTCGTCGCCGGCCGCGGGCGCGGTGCTCGCCATCCTCGCGCCCGGCCAGACGTTCAAGGAGCCCGACAAGGCGCGCTGCGCGGGGGATGTCGTTCCGCGTCTCGACGCGAGTTTCGTAACGCTGCCGAAGGTGGCGGACGAAGCACCAGCGAAGCCCAAGCCCGTGCCGAAGCCGAAACCGAAGGTCGTGCCTGGCGTGCCTGCCGTTGCTGCGGCGCCGGCGGCGACCGCCGCGGTCGCCGTGCCGGCGAGTGCTCCGGCGGTTGCGCCGGTGAAGGTTGCCGCGGTCGCAACGATGCCGCTGCCGCGCGCGAAACCCGCAGTGCCCGCGCCCTATCCGCCGATGCCGCGTGTGAAGCCGGAGGCGCCGGTCGTCACGGCGCAAGCGACGGTCGCCGCGGTCGCGCCCGCTGCGGCTGTCGCGGCCGCGGAGCCTGCGCCGTCGGCTGCGTCGTCGCCCGCGTCGGGGGCGGCGTCATGCGGCGATAGCTGTCCGCCGATCCTGTTCAAGGTCTTCGACAATTGTCTGTGGGTGCTCAATCTGAATCCGCGGCCGGTTCGATTCGAAGCCGACGCCGCCGGCCGGAAGATCGCGCTCGCGCTCGAAGCGGCCGACGGCGCGAAAGCGGACGCGCGCGCCGAGGCGATGGCCAAAGGCGGCGCGCCGAAGGACGAAGCGGCGCTCCACATGCGCTTTCGCGATCCCTTCCAGTCGGCGGGGTCGGGGATTCCGCTCTATCGCGCGCGGCTGGGTTCTGCGTCGAACTGCATCAAGAGCCGCGCCGAAATCGCGACCTTCAGCGCGTCGTTCGAGCAGTAGGCGCGGGCCCGCGCGCGATCACTGCCGGAGCCAGAGCGAGGCCGAGCCGTAGTCGATGATGATGCGCCGGCCGTTCATCAGATCCATGCCGATGAAAATCGCCGGCCTGCTGTTCAACCCGATCCGGTCGAAGACGCGCATGTCTGCAATCAGGACGCGTGCGTCCCACCACGACACCGGGCCGACGGCGATCTTGCCGAAGTTGAAGGCCTCGGCGAATTGGCGCTGGCGCACGGCGTCGGTGATCATGCTCTCGACGATGCGCACGGTCGGGATGCCGTAGCGCTTCGCAGAGAGGGCGAGCCGGGCGTTGCCGACCGTGAACGCGCCACCGGAGTCGAAGACGGCGTTTGTCGAAATGTTCTCGACCACCGCGGGCACGACGATGAAGCCGTGGCCGTTCAACGTGCCCTTGATGCGTTTGAAGCCGGGCACGTGCACGTCGGCGTCGTCGGGGTAAAGCGTGACCGTCTGCGCCAACAAGTCCAGATCGACGACGAAGTTCGAGAGGAAGTCCGCGCCGAGCGCGCCCATCACGCCGATTTCCGGCGGCAAGGGGAGGACGACCGCGTGCACGCCCTCGACGATGACGCCGGCCATCGCGGTTTCGGCGATCAGGTAATAGTGCGAGCGCGCGGAGCCCGCGGCCGTGACGACGTCGATGGCGGGACCCGGCATGGCGGCGAGGCCCAGCCTGTCGCGCAGCGCCGGCGTGAACACCGTGTTGCTGGTCGCGGTGTCGATGAGGAAAAGAAAGGGGCCTTGGCCGTTGACGACGACCTTGATCGCGGGCCGGTTGGCCGTGAGGCGGACGAGGGGTTGCGTGCCGTAGGGCGGCAAAGTGCGCGCGTGCGCGACGCCGCCCGCGATGAGGCCGGCGGCGAGCCAGGCGCAGACGAGAAGACGCGGAAGGCGATGCACGAGGCTGCGCAAGCTGACGAAGTTCCCCCGGGGCTGAGCGGTCTTCTCGAGCGGTCTTGGCCCACCGCCACTATGACAGTCACGGCCGCGCCGGTCGCGTCTCGCAAAATCGGCCGAGAAAAGCGATTCAATAGCGCAATTGCGGCGGCGCGGTCTCACAACTGCGTGAGCCAGAAATGCGGCGGTATCGTGATGGCGCCGACGTGTGTGTGTGCGCGGGCGCCCCGTGGGTTGCGTTACCTCGCGGGCTTTCCCTTGGCCGGGCGGTATTCGAGAAGGTCGCCCGGCTGGCAGTCGAGGGCAGCGCAGATGGCGTCGAGCGTGTCGAAGCGCACGCCCTTCACCTTGCCGGATTTGAGCAGCGAGAGATTTGCTTCGGTGATGCCGATGCGCTCGGCCAGCTCCTTCGAGCGCATTTTTCGCGTTGCGAGCATCACGTCTAAATTGACGACGATCATGCTTACACGAACTTCGCGTTTTCGTCGGCGACCGCCGCGCCTTCCGCCATCACGCGCGCGATGACGCTGCCGACGGCGGCGATAAAGAGAGTGATCAAATCGTCGAGGCCGAGGCTCAAGGCGAACACGTGGGGACGTGCCGGATTCGCGCGCAGCAGGAAGTAGTCGATCGGGCCCTCGGCGATGAAGCTGGCGAGCACGTAGAAGAACAGTACGATGCTCAGCGTGACGAGGGCCGCGCGCGTGTTGCGCGAGAACACTTCGCCGGCGGCGAACAATTCGAACAGACGGCGCAGCGTGAGCAGGCCCCACACGGCGATCGCGATCGGCACGCTGGCGCAGGCGAAAGCAAGCATGCGGTCGTCGAGCGGCACGGAGTCGCGCAAGCGACCGCCCGGGTCCATGTGATAGAGGCGCAGGTTGAGCGGTGCCATGTCGTGCGGCGCGATGAAGGTCGCGAGCACCGCGAGCGGCAAGAGGATCGCGGCGGAGAGCGTGAGCCAGGCCATGACGCGGCTCATGAGCGCGAGGTGCTGGCGATCGTGCGCGAGAACGGCGGTCGAAAGGATGAAGGCGCTGAGCATCAGCGCGGCGGCGATGAGTGCGTTGACCATGGCGGTCTCTCCGTCAATGCGGGGAATGACAGATGTTACTTTACAGCAGCAATAAATTATTGCAATACGATAATTAACTGGAATGTTTGCGGCGAATTGTCGAGAGGATTTCGTCGGCGGTTTTCGCGTCGGCCTCGTCCAGGTCCGAATACCAGGCATGGACGACGAAAGGGAATGCGGTCGATCCCGGTTCGGGCTTGAAGTCGAAGTAGAACTCCTTCGACGTGTGTTCGCCGTCGCGCAGCATAGTTTGCCGGACGGGGAGGTCGTTGATCGTGATGTCGCGTTTCTCGGCGTTGGCGTCGGTGAGGAACGCCTGCGGGCAGCAGCCTTCGTAGATGCCGAGCATGCCGGTTTGGCCCCATTTGACGGTGTAGACGTCGAAGTCGGGGCCCTCCTGCTTGGTCGCGGCCGCGCGGGCGGGCAGGGTTATGGCGAAGCTTGCGCGCGCGAACGGATTTGCCGGCGGCTTCTCGGCGGCCAAGCCCCGTGCGCCGAAACCGACAAGCAGGATGATGGCCCGGGCGATATGTGTTCTACGCAACGCTCACCTCGCACTTACAATGCTTGCTGCAGACGCAGGAGCGGCGTCAGCTCCCATGTCTCGCCCGTCTTCGTGTCGAGCGTCGAAAACGCGATCGTCGCCTGACCTTCCAGACTGAGCGTGATGCCGCCGCCGAAGCTGTAGCTGGGCACGAGCTTCACGCTGAATATTGCGTCCTTGCGGTCGCCGGGAAAGTCGAGATAGTCGCTGAGCTCGAGTTTCGGCGCGATCATGAGCGCAAAGCCGTCGCCGAATCTCTGGACCATCTCGAGTTCGACCTCCGCGAAGTTGCGCGCCATCAGATGCGGCGTTGCGGCGACGTAGCCGCCCGCGAGCGATGCTTGGAAAAGTCCCGCCGGCAGACCCGCGAACAGATCGACGGCGAAACGATCGCGCAGGCGCAGCGCATAGGCGTTCTGCCCGGCGACGAAGTCGTCAAAACCCGGTTCGAAGACGTTGCGCGCCTTCCACTCGAGCAGGTAGGACCACGCCCCCGTGTTCAAACCGAGTTGGGCTTCGCTGCGCAGGTGGTCGACGTCGATGTTTTCGAAATGCGCGAAGCGGTCCGCCAAGATGCCGACCTCCAGCTTCCCCTCGAAGAGACCGGCGAGAACGCGCAGAGAGGCGCGAAATTCCGGGGCGACGATCTCGTCCCATGCCTTCGGCCGGTCGCCGCGAAACGCGATTTCGGTCCAGGCGAGCCGGACGCGCGTGGAGGTTTCGAAGATGGTGGCATCGGGGCGCACCGCCGCGGGCGTCGGCAATTCCTCTGCGCGCGCAGACGCGGCAAACAAACCGGCGCCCGCGACGACAAGCGCCGCAGGCCAGAAACGCCCCCCCATTCGAGCCCCCCAGCTCAAGCCGCCTCAAGCCCGGCGGCCCGATGGAAGTGTAGCACCGCGCTGGCAGGCGCCTGCTGACCGGGCGGTCACACCGTGCACATAAAGCAACCTGCGCGGGTCTTCGTGCGCCCAAAGACACGTGGTTAAGGGTGCAGTAGGCGGCTCAACGGCAACGGTGAGCGCCCGCTGCCGATGCGCAACGCGCGTGCAACTGCAACGAGCGGAGCCGCGGCCGCTCATGGCGGCGCTAGTAGACAGCCCTTTAGGGACCGTCAGAGTGGATGTGAGGCCCGGCCCCCCGCCAGACTTGCAAGCACTCGATGAACAAGGTCGTCAAACTCATCGTCATCGCCGCTGCGATTTCGCAAGCCGGCTGCGCGACGACGGCCCGTCGTCAAGCCGAGACGGACAGAGCCGATTCAAAACTTGCCGCCGATACGATCAAGGTTTGCGAGAACGCGATTTACTATTCGTCCGACTACGACCAAGCGACGACCCTTCATTGCGCGAACATTTTGGACATCTGGCACTAGGCGCCGCACAGCCGTGACGCCGCCGAGCGGCTCTAAGCTTTTCGCTTTTCCATTTTTGCGACCGACTTGGTGACGATCTTCTTCAAGGTCGGCGCGTCGACGTCTGAGAGGCGTTTGATATAGAGGCACGATTTGCCGGTCGAATGCGGGCCGAGCTTTTTCAAGTCGTCTTTAAACTCCTCGAAGCC
>JBGOVA010000117.1:0-14902 GCA_041477875.1 Micropepsaceae bacterium
GGGCCTTCGAGTTCTCGGCTTCCTCGTGCACGAAGTGCAGGCGGCCGAAGGGATCGGCACTGTGGGTGCCGATCGCGATCGTCATCGCCGACACTTGGTTGCCGAGCGTGTTCTTCTAGCCCGGCTGGCGCACCGAAATCGGCGCCATGCAGACGAGCGACTCGCGCGGCAGTTCGCCCTTGCCCTTGAGGTAGTTGCGCAGCGCGCCGCCGACGATGGCGACGACGACGTCGTTCACCGTCGCGCCGGGCAGGCGGGTGCGAATTTCCTTGATCTCGGCAAGCGAGAAATCGCGGCCGTCAACGACACGGTGGGTCGTGACCGAGCCGTTGAAGCGCGTGCGCGGCACGCGGCCGAATGTCGTGTGCAGCCTGCCGCGCGCGAGACCGGCAACCGTGCGGGCGATGCCGGGCGCCGACTTCACGACGGTCCGCGCGAGGCGGAAGGGCGTCGTCAGCGTGTTCAGCTGCGCGCGCGCGAGGAGTTCAACCGATGTGGGCGTGCGTTCCGGCACCCAAGGGCGATCGGGACCGGCGACGGTGCCGGCGGGATCAAGGCTGTGCACGGCGTTCGCGATATCGACGCCGGAGACGCCGTCGATCGCGGCGTGATGAATTTTGGACACGATCGCGTACGAACCCTTCGGCACGCCGGGCACGTTGTTCAGACCTTCGATGACCGTGAATTCCCACAGCGGTTTCGACAGGTCGACGGGGCGCGAATGGAGACGCGCGGCCTGAATGCAGAGCTGGCGCCAGTCACCCGGCTGCGGCAGCGCGATGTGGCGGACGTGATATTCGAGATCGAAATCCGGATCGTCGACCCAGTACGGGTAGTCGAGGCTGAGCGGCACGTTCGCGAGCTTGCGGCGGAAACTTTTCGCCAGGTGCAGACGCGACTCGATGAAATTCAGAATGTCCTTGAAGCGCACGAAGGAGTTCGGCGCGGTCGACGGGTCGTAGATCGCAATGGCGCCGATGTGCATCGGCGTGCGTGGCGTTTCCAGATAGAGGAAGGCCGAATCCAATCCCGAAAGCTGTTCCATGTTCCCTGCCCTTTGCGTCTGCCGGTCTGTTGCCGATTTGACTCTCTGCACGCGAAATGATCACGCCATCTTTCGCGTTTACGCTATCCGCCGGCCGATTCCGCAGCGCAACGGATCGCTTCGCAGGTGCATATAAGAAAATGGAGTTGCGGTCAATGGTGCGATGCACAATACCGAAAATGACAGCTTGTCACCGTTCTATTACTGGGAAAAATCCGATATATTTCCGAGTGGTATCTAACTAGAGTTGAGGCCGCGACAATCGCGCGCAGTGTCATGCCCGGGCAAGAAGCCCTTGAAGAAACACATCGAGGGTCTGCCAATGAGCTTCGGCGGCTTGCTTTGTGTCGCCGGTTTTCGCCCACGTGATCGCGATCGCATTCCAAGCTGCGACCAGCGCTAAACCCGCTGTTTCCGGGGCAATTCTGCCTGAAAACTCAGCGGCGACCTGGCCCTCGCGGATGATCGAAGCCACCAGGCCAAGCAAACCCGGCGAGACCTCGTTGAAGGCCGCGCCGGACGCGGGCTGCGCGATGAACTCGAGCACGATCTGGCGCATCAGATGGCGGTGCGCGCCCCACTCGGCGAGATAGATCGTCAGAAGCGCCTTCAGCCGTTCGGCCGCTGCGGTGCGGGCGTCGGCGAGCTGTTCGGCGATCTTCGCGGCGACGTCGTCGTTGAACGCGAGAACGAGCGCCGACTTGTTCGGGAAGTGCAGGAAAAACGTGGCATTCGCGACATCGGCAGCGGCGCAGATGTCTTCGATGCGCACCTCGTCATAGGGCGTGTCGGACATCAGCTGCATCGCCGCGTCGAGGATGCGACGGCGCGTGTCGCGCTTTTTTCGCTCGCGCCTGGAAATCGTAGGGTAATCGGGATGGTTATCGCCGTTCGCCATCACGCAACCCCTCGCAATCGCACAGATCGTGGCCCATATCCATCATTGGACCCAACTCTAGAATGAGACTTTCGAGGTGCGCAAGTGCTTGATTCCAAACTGTTCATTGCGACAGGCGGCCTTGGCAGGCGTGTTGCGTGCTCCTAGCGTCTCGAGGTGGAGTTTTGCGAATCGGTATGCGTAGAGCGGGGGCTCACTAGATGGCCGTTGTAGATGCTGCGTCCGTTGGCGTTCGGGATATCCGGGCTCCGTCGATTGCATTGGCGCTGACGGAGGGCGGGCGAGCGCTCACCGAGTACGTCACGCTTCAAGGCGCGTCGCCGCTGCTGAATTTCGCGCCGTCGGGCGATGGGCATCCGGTGATGGTGTTGCCCGGGTTCCTGGCCGGCGGCGGCACGACCTCGCCGCTCAGGCGGTTCCTGAAATCCAAAAGCTACGAGACATATTGTTGGGGCCTCGGGCGGAACTTGGGTCCGCTCGCGATCGGCCCCGAAGGCGAGCTGCTGGCGCAGCGCCTTGAAACGGTCTACCGCAAGATGAGACGCAAAGTCAGCCTGGTCGGCTGGAGCCTCGGCGGGATCATGGCACGCGAGCTCGCGAAGAAATATCCGAACATGGTGCGCCAGGTGGTGACGCTCGGTTCGCCCTTCGCCGGCAATCCGCGCGCCAACTATGCTTGGCGGATCTATCAAGGCGTGACCGGCCAGGAGATCGATCCCGAAGCGATGCGCGAGGAGTTCGACAATCTCGCCGAGCCGCCGCGCGGGATTCCCACGACCGCGATCTTCTCCAAGGGCGACGGCGTCGTCGCCTGGCAGAGCTGCATCGAGAAGCGGTCGCGCCTGACCGACAACATCGAGGTCTATGCGAGCCATTGCGGGCTCGGCGTCAATCCGTCGGTGTTCTTCGCGCTCGCCGACCGCCTCGCGCTGCCCGAACGCGAGTGGCAGCCCTTCGACCGCTCGAGCGCGACGTGGCGGCGGTTCGTCTATCCGTCGAGCGGGCACTATCACTAAATCTCAGTTCTTATACGCAGGCGGGTAGGGCTCGCCGAGCGTCTTGTAGCGGCGCGCGAGATCGAGCGCGCGTGAGTCCATGGGCTGGGAAACGCCGCCGATAAAGACCTCTTCGGCCTGGGTGAGGGGCTCCAACGGGTCGCCGCTCCAGATCACGAGGTCGGCTTGCTTGCCGGGTTCGAGCGAGCCGGTCTTGCTCGCTTCGCCGAAGATGCGCGCGGTGTTGATCGTGAGCGCGGCGAGGGCGGCGCGGTAGGGCAGGCCGTGCGCCACCGCGTTGCCCGCGTTGTAGCGGACCTCGCGGATGCGGTGGCCGCCGTCGGGGTTGGCGAAGGCGATGGTGACGCCCGCCGCGTCGAGGCGCGCTGCGTTTTCGAGCGTGGCGGCGCGCGCTTCGAAGCTTGCCGGCAGATCCGCCGTCGGATGGAGCAGAACGGCCACGTGCGCGCGGGCGATGTCGTCGGCGACCGTCCAGCCTTCTTCGGCGCCCGCAAGGATCACGCGCAAGCGTTGTTCCTTGGCGAGCTTCAGCACTTCCAAGATGTCGGAGGCGCGGCGCACGGTGACGATCAACGGCATGCGGCCCTGCACGACGGGGATGAGCGCATCGAGATCGGCCTTCGACAGGCGCAAGTCGCGCGCTGAGCCCGTATCGAAGCCGCGGCGATGGCGCGCGTACCAGCGCACGTCATCGAGATCGGCCTTCAACTGCGTGATCATAGAGCCGCGCGCGCCGCCTGCTCTCGTCGCGCCGTTCTCGCCAAGCTCGAGCACCATCGCGGCGCGCGGGCGTACGACGGTGGGCGCATGGGCGGCAAGGCTGATCACGGCGGCTTGGCCGGCGAACAGGAACTGTCTGCTGTCGCCATCGGCGTAGCCCGGCGTTGTCAGCGCGCGCGTGACGCCCGTGATCCGCGCGATGGGAATGGCGATCGAATCCGGGTCGATGCCGTAGGAGATATCGAAGGCGGCGCTCAGGCTGTGGTTCTTCGTGGATGTGTCGTCGGTCGGCGCGACGAGATCGATTTCGATGGCGCCCAGATTCGTGCCCGCGATGAAGAGGCCCGGCGTGACAACGCGGCCCTGCGCGTCGACGACGGTGGCGCCCGAGGGAACGCGGACGTTCGCGCCGACGGCTGCGATCCGGCCGTTGCGGATGACGACGGTGCCGGCGGCGATCTCGCTGCCGCGGCCCATCGTGTAGATGTGCGCGTTGGTGATGGCTGTGGTGTCGGCCAAGGCCTGCGAGACGAAGGCCAGTGTTGCGGCGAGCGCGATGGCGATGGTGGTGCGCATCAGTCGTCTCCGCCCGTGTGGCCCAGGATGAAGTCGGACTTCGGCTGGAAGCGCTTGTCGTGGCGGTCGTAGATCAGCGCGCCGTCGATGAAGACCTTTTCGGTGAGCGCGTAGATCGAGAACGGATCGGCGTTCCAGATCACGACGTCGGCCATCTTGCCGGGCTCGAGCGAGCCGGTCTTGTCGGCGATGCCCAGCATCTTGGCCGGGTTCGCCGTGATCCACCGGATGGCGTCGGCCTCGGGGATATCGATGCCGATCTTTCGCCCGGCCGCGATCGCGGCGGCCGCCTCCTGATTCAAACGCTGCGAAAGATTCTCGTCGTCGGAGTGGATGACGACGCAGCCGCCGGCCTTGTGAACGAGTGCTGCGTTCTGTTCGATGCCGTCGATCGATTCCATCTTGAAGCCCCACCAGCCGGCCCAGGTCGCGATGCAGATGTTCTCCTTCGCGAGCAGGTCGGCGATCTTGTAGGCCTCAGAGGCGTGGTGGAAGGCTGAGATGTGGTAGCCGAACTCCTTCGACATATCGATCATGATGGCCATCTCGTCGGCGCGGTAGCAGTGGTTTTGGACCAGGATCTTGCCGTCCAAGACGCCCGCCAGCGTGTCGAGCTGGAGATCGCGCTCGGGCGGATCGCCCTTCTTGTCGCCGGCGCGATAGGCGTCCCACTTGCGCGCGTATTGCGAGGCTTTGATCCACGCCGCGCGATATCCGGCGACGTTGCCCATACGCGTCGAAGGCGCGTGCTCCTTGCTGCCGTAGACGCGCTTGGGATTCTCGCCGCACGCCATCTTCAGGCCGTAAGGCGCGCCCGGAAACTTCATGCCTTGCTCGGTGACCGCGGGGACGTTCTTGACCGTCACCGATCGGCCGCCGAACAGATTGGCCGAGCCCGGCAAAATCAGAAGCGTGGTGACGCCGCCTCTGCGGACGGCATTGAAGCCTTCGTCCTGCGGCCAGATCGAGTGCTCGGCCCACACCTGCGCCGTGTTCGGGTCGGTCGCTTCGTTGCCGTCTTGCAGCGCGGCCACGGAGGGTTGGGCATAGACGCCCAGATGCGAGTGCGCGTCGATGATGCCGGGCGTGATCCATTTTCCGTGGGCGTCGACGACCGTGTAGTCGGCCGGCGGCGTGATGTTCGCGCCCACCGCTTCGATCTTGCCGTCACGCATGAGGACGGTGCCGTTGTCGATCTTCTCGCCGGCGGCGGTGAGGATCGTTGCCCCGACGAGTGCCATAGCCGTGCTGGGCAAGGGTTTGTAAGTGCTGGGGAAAGGGTCGGCGTCGACGGCCGGGTCGAGGTCGGGCCGCGTGGCCTTCGCGGGCGACGCGAGCTCCTCGGTGGCGCAGCCGGTCAGCAATATTGCGGCAGCCAGACTCATGGCCGCACGTCGAATCCTGGTCACGAAAATCCCCCATCCCGTACCCGGGCACTATTGCATTTTCGAAATCGGCTGGAAATTGCGGTGTGCCCGGGGCCCAGCGGGCCGTGCGGCCGCCGATGTAGCGCTCACGCCACGCTTCCTCTAGCAAGCGGTTGGAATGCTGTGCTGTCTCATCGACTTTCGATTGTCAGCCATTGACTTTGGTGACAACAGCACAGCACAACCAAACCGTCTGTTATCTCTGGTGCCGATTGTGGGGGCCTATGACTGTATTTCACCGTCTTGGCGGCGTGCTGCTTGTTGCGTTGAGCTTGTCGGCGTGCGCGCTGACCGAAGACACCGTCAGTCTTCAATACAAACCGATGAGCGGCGTCAGCGAAATAGCGGGAGCAAAAAACGCCAGAGTCGTCGTCGCGGTCGCCGATGTGCGGTCCGACCATCGCGACCGCGTTAGCGTGAAAAAGAACGGGTTCGGCATGGAGATGGCGGCCATTCGCGCCGACAGCGACGTCGCTCAACTCCTGAAAGGGTCGATCGAGACCGAGTTGCGCGCGCGCGGCTTTCGCGTCGGCGAAGGAACGGCGCAGACCAAAGTCGATCTGCTGACGTTCTACAACGACTTCAAGGTCGGATTTTTCAGCGGCGACGCGGTCGCCGAAGTCTCGTTCAACGTGCAAGTGCTCGGCGACGGGGGTGCGATCCTCTACTCAAAGCCCGTCTCGTCCACCGGCAAGAACCCCAACATACTCCTTGCAAGCGGATCGAACGCCAAAACGGCGCTCGAGAACGGTCTTCAGACCGCGGTGGCAAATCTCATGAGCGATGCGGACTTCATCAACGCAGTGCTCAAGGCCGGAGCGAAGGGAACGCCCACAAGCTGAAGTTTCGTTATTCCCGGTTGTGGACTGGTCTGTTCGACGCAGGCGTTTCGCTTTGCCCAAAGGCGTCTTAAGTTGACGCCGATGATCTTCGTTGCCCTCGGCGCCAACATTGCGTCCCCCGTTGGGCCTCCCGCAGTCACGCTCAGGCGCGCGCTCGAGGCTATGCCGAAGCACGGCATCCAGGTGGGTGCGGTGTCCCCTTTCTACCGCACGCCGGCTTGGCCGGCCGGCAGCGGGCAGCCGGACTTCGTGAATGCGGTGGCGGAGGTGCGCACGAAGCGCGGGCCGAACGAGCTTTTGCGCGAGCTCCAGGTCATCGAGCGGGCGTTCGGGCGCGAGCGGAAGACCAAATGGGAACCGCGCGCGCTCGACCTCGATCTCATCGACTATGGCGGGCTGGTCAGCGATGCCGCGCACCTGTCGTTGCCGCATCCTTGGGTGCATGAGCGGGCGTTCGTTTTGAAGCCGCTTGCCGACATCGCCCCTCAATGGCGACACCCTGACACGGGGCAGAGCGTTTCCGATTTGCTGAAAATTGTTGGGGAGGAAGGGGTTAAGCGTCTTGACGAGGTCCAACTTTAGGTTGTTTGCCCTTGTCTTCGCAGGCGCAGCACGCTACCTTTCTTGTTCACCCTGAACTCAAGGATTTCCGCGCTTCATGGCCCGCGTTACCGTCGAGGATTGTGTCGACAAGATTCCGAACCGGTTCGAGCTTGTCCTTTTGGCGGCCCACCGCGCACGTGCGATCACGTCGGGTTCGAACCTTCTGGTCGACCGCGACAATGACAAGAACCCCGTCGTTTCGCTGCGCGAGATCGCCTCGACGAAGCTGAAGCCCGAGGCCTTGCGCGAAGAGTTTCTGCTCAGCCTGCAACGCCACATCGAAACGGACGAACCGGAAGCCGAAAAGGCCGCGATGGCCGAGGCGGCCGACACGCCCGAATTCGCCCATATTTCGGAAGCCGAATACGCGCGCGGCATGCGCGCCGATTCCGACGTGAAGCGGCCAGAGGTGGTGGAAGAGGTTGACGAAGGGGACGTCTAAGGCCGCGATCTCGGCACCCCTCGCGCCGCCGCAAGGGCGGCTATCGGTTTTCCAGGTTCATCGATCGAGTTGCCTCCCATGATGCGGCAATTCGAACTTGTCGAGAAGGTGAAGTCCTACGATCCGGAAGCGGATGAGGACTTGCTGAACCGCGCTTACGTGTTCGGTGTCAAGGCGCACGGCAATCAGAAACGCGATTCCGGCGATCCCTACTTCTCGCATCCGCTCGAAGTCGCGGGCATCCTGACCGACCTCAAGCTCGACGAAGCGACGATCGTGACGGCGCTGTTGCACGACACGATCGAAGACACGCACGCGACCCACGACGACATCGAAAAACAGTTCGGGCGCGAGATCGCCGATCTCGTCGACGGCGTGACCAAGCTTTCGAAGCTCGAGCTGCAATCGGAAGAGACCAAGCAGGCCGAGAACTTCCGCAAGTTCATGCTGGCGATGAGCCACGACGTGCGCGTGCTGCTGGTCAAGCTCGCCGACCGCGTCCACAACATGCGCACGCTGCGCCACGTGAAGAACGTCGAGCGGCGCAAGCGCATCGCGACGGAGACGATGGAAATCTACGCGCCGCTTGCCGGGCGCATGGGCATGCAATCGTTCCGCGACGAACTCGAAGATTTGGCGTTCGCCGAGATCAATCCCGAAATGCGCGCCTCGATCATGCGCCGCCTCGAGACGCTGAAAACCGAAAGCGGCGAAGTGACGGAGCGCATCGCCGAGGCCTTGAAGCGCAAGCTTTCCGAGAACGGGCTCGAGGCTTGGGTGAGCGGGCGGGCGAAGAAAGCCTATTCGATCTGGCGCAAGATGGAAGAAAAGCGCGTCACGTTCGACCAGCTTTCGGACATCTATGCGCTGCGCATCGTCGTACCGACGATGGAGGATTGCTACCGCGCTCTCGGCATCATCCACCGCTCGTGGCGGCACGTGCCGGGGCGGTTCAAGGATTACATCTCCCTGCCGAAGTCGAACAACTATCGCTCGCTCCACACCGAGATTTTCGGGCCCGAGAACCAGCGCATCGAATTGCAGATCCGCACGGCCGAAATGCACGAAATCGCCGAGCGCGGGATCGCGGCGCATTGGAGTTATAAAGACAAGCTCAACGGCGGCAGGCCGCTCGCCAACATCGACGCGTACGAGTCGCTGCGCTCGCTGATCGACTCGCTCAAAGTGGGCGATACGCCGGAAGAGTTCTTGGAGCACACGCGCCTTGAGCTGTTCCAGGATCAGGTTTTCTGCTTCACGCCCAAGGGCAAGCTGATTTCGCTGCCGCGCGGCGCGACCTCGATCGACTTTGCCTACGCGGTGCACACCGATGTCGGCGACACCTGCGTCGGCGCGAAGGTCAACGGGCGGCACGTGCCGCTGGCGACGACGCTCAAGAACGGCGACAGCGTCGAAATCATCCGCTCGCCGAAACAAGGCCCGTCGGCGATCTGGGAGCAGATGGTCGTCACGGGCAAGGCGCGCTCGGCGATCCGGCGCTATCTGCGCAACGCCGAGAAGCTCGAATATCAGCGGATGGGACGCGCGATCCTCGAGAAGGCGTTCCGCGACGCGGGCGAGGAGTTTTCGGAAAAATCGCTGGGCGCCGTCGTCAAGAAACTCAAGCTCGTCAGGACAGACGAGATCTACGCGCTGATTGCGCAAGGTTTGATCACGCCGATCGAGGTGATGAAGACCGTCTTCCCGACGCTCAAGGTCGAAGAGTCCACCATGGGCTGGGCGAGCTGGCTGACGCGCAAACCCAAGGGCTCCGCGATTCCGATCCAGGGTTTGGTGCCCGGGCTCTCCTATCACCTGGCGCCGTGCTGCCAGCCGCTCGCGGGCGATCGCATCATCGGCGTCATCACCCAGGGCCACGGCGTGCTGGTGCACACGGCCGACTGCGAGAAACTTGAAGAGGTGCAAGACCAGCCGGAACGTTGGCTCGACCTCAAGTGGTCGGCGGATGCGGCCGGCGACGTGCAGGTCGGACGCCTGAAGATCGCGATCAACAACGAGGCGGGCGCGCTCGCCACCGTGTGCAACGTGATCGCGCGCCACGGCGGGAACATCACCAATCTCAAGGTGATCGGGCGCGCGCCGCTCATCTTCGACATGCTGGTCGATGTCGAAGTGCGCGACGCGAAGCATCTGGCCAGCATCGTCACCGGCCTTCGCGCCTCAACCTCCGTCAATGCCGTCGATCGTCCGCACGGCGAAAAGGAACTGATCACACATGACGCCTGATCAAGTGCTGACCGAATTCCGCAAGGCGGGCGCCCTGCTCGAAGGGCATTTCATTCTCTCTTCCGGCAAGCACTCGGACACGTATCTGCAAAAGGCGCTGGTGTTTCAGTACCCGAAGCGCACCGCCAAGCTGTGCAAGGCGTTGGCGGCGCTGATCAAAGCCAAAGTGAAGAAGCGCATCGATGCGATCGTCTCGCCGGCCGTGGGCGCGATCATTCCGGGCTACGAGACGGCGCGGTATCTGGGCGTGCCTGCGATGTTCGTCGAGCGCCAGGACGGGGTGTTCACGCTCAGGCGCAACTTCCATCTCGACGACACGATGAACGTGGTGATCGTCGAGGACGTGGTTTCGACCGGCCTGTCGTCGCGCGAATGCATCGATGCCGTCAAGAAAACCGGTGCGAAGGTGCTGGCGCTTGCGTCCTTGATCGATCGCTCGGGCGGGGCGGCGAAATTCGACGTGCCCTATATCCCGCTGGCGCGGATCAAGGTGCCGGCCTACGAGCCCGACAAATTGCCGAAGCACCTCGCGGGGACGCCCGCGGTGAAGCCGGGGAGCAGAGGGCTCAAATGAGTTACCTCCGCCTGGGTGTGAACATCGATCACGTCGCGACGATCCGCAATGCGCGCGGCGGCAAGCATCCCGATCCCATGCGCGCGGCGCTGATGGCGGTCGAGGCGGGGGCGGACGGGATCACGGCGCATCTGCGCGAAGACCGCCGGCACATCAGCGACGAGGATATCGAGCGGCTGGCGCGCGAGATCGACAAGCCGCTCAATCTCGAAATGGCGGCGACCGAGGAGATGCTGGCGATCGCGCTGAGGCACAAACCGCACGCGGTGTGCCTGGTGCCGGAGAACCGCGAAGAGCGCACGACCGAGGGCGGGCTCGATGCGGCGGCGGGACACAATCATCTCGCGCCCTTCGTGCGCGCGCTTGCGGCGGCCAAGATCCGCGTGTCGTTGTTCGTCGAGGCGCATCCGGTTCAGCTTGCGGTCGCGAAGGCTTTGGGTGCGCATGTCGTGGAATTGCACACGGGCGCCTATTGCGACGCCCATGCCGCGGGCGATTTCACGGCGCGCGACAAGATTCTCGCACGGTTGAAGGCGGGCGCGAAGGAGGCGGCGCGCCTCGGCCTCGAAGTGCATGCGGGGCATGGGCTGTCGTTCGAGACGGTGGGGCCGGTCGCGGCGATCCCTGAAGTCGTCGAACTCAACATCGGGCACTTCCTGGTCGGCGAGGCGATCTTCGTGGGGCTCCAAGATTCGATCCGGCGCATGCGTCAGTTGATGGACGAAGCGCGCGGCGGGGCCGGGACTCAGTTTGCATGATCATCGGTATCGGCAGCGATCTCATCGACATCCGCCGCATCGAGCAGACTTTGGAGAGATTCGGCGCGCGATTCATCGAGCGGTTGTTTACCGAGACCGAGCAGCGCAAGTCCGAGGGGCGCAGGAACCGGGCGGCGTCCTACGCCAAGCGGTTTGCGGCGAAGGAGGCGTGCTCGAAGGCCTTGGGGACGGGGCTTCGGAGAAGCGTCTACTGGCGTGACATGGGGGTCGTGAATCTGAGATCGGGCAAGCCCACCATGGCCTTAACCGGCGGGGCGGCGGCGCGCCTCAAAGAGATTACCCCGCCCGGCATGCAAGCGCAGATCGACCTGACGATCACCGACGATTTTCCGCTGGCTCAAGCCATCGTGATCATTTCCGTGGTGCCGGCGGGTGTGCCCCAGTAGCGCCATTTTCGTGGCTATCCTTGGGAATTAACGGCTTGTAATGCCTTGCGAATTGACACTGGGGCGGGGAGACCTCATTTCTTGGCGGGAATCCTGCAGGAATTGCGTATGACGTCCGATATACAGAAGCCGTGGTGGCGCACAGAGTTCGCGGTCGAGACCTACAAAACGCTCGGCATCGCGTTCTTCTTTTTTCTCTTCATGCCGACGCTGCTGTTCCAGCCGTTCCGCATTCCGTCGAGTTCGATGGAAGGCACGCTCGAGGTCGGCGACTATCTCTTCGTCTCGAAATTCACCTACGGCTATTCGCAGTACTCCGTGCCGTTCTTCACGCCGGTCGCGTTCGCGGGGCGCGTGATGGACCGCCCGGCCGAGCGCGGCGACGTCGTGGTGTTCCGTTTTCCGCCGAACCCGACGGAGGACTATATCAAGCGCGTGGTCGGCGTGGCGGGCGACCGGGTGCAGATGATCGGCGGCGTGTTGCACATCAACGGCGAGCCGGTGAAGCTCGAGCGCACCACCGATCGCATCGAGACCGCCGAGGACGGCAGCGAACAGCATGTCGCGCGCTATTACGAGACGCTGCCCGGCGGCGTGAAGCATGTGATCCTGAAGCGCTTCGACGCGTCGCAATACGACGAGACGCCTGAGTTCATCGTGCCGGCCGGCAATTACTTCATGATGGGCGACAACCGCGACAACTCGAACGACAGCCGGGGCGACGTCGGGTTCGTGCCTGAGCAGAATTTGGTCGGGCGGGCGGAAGTCGTGTTCTTCTCGCATGACGGGTCGGCGCAGTTGTGGGAGGTCTGGAAGTGGCCGTTCGCCGTTCGCTACAGCCGGCTCTTGAACGTCATCAGCTGAGCTATGGCGCTTGCTGGCGATTAACCTAGGTCCCGCGTATTCTTGACACCGGGCGCGATCCGGCCGTGGATGCCGACGCTCGCGCGAGGGATACGTCGCCGACGGGTGTAGTTCGAGGGGATTCTCATGGAAGCCGAAGCACCGCCGTCGTCATGGCGGTCGTCAGCCTATCTCGAAGCGGCCAAGACCGTCGTCTACGCGCTCATGATCGCGCTCTTTATCCGCACGTTCCTCTACCAGCCGTTCAACATTCCGTCGAGTTCGATGGAGGACACGCTGCTCATCGGCGACTATCTGTTCGTTTCGAAGTTCTCCTACGGCTATTCCAAGCATTCGTTCCCGTGGTCGCCGAACCTGTTCGAGGGTCGCTTCTGGGCGGGCCAACCGGAGCGCGGCGACGTCGTCGTCTTCAAGCTGCCGGCGCGGCCATGGGAGGACTACATCAAGCGTGTCATCGGCTTGCCGGGCGACCGCGTGCAGATGATCGACGGCGTGCTCCACATCAACGGGGAGCCGTGCAAGATGGAACGCATCGAGGATTACGTGGAAACCTCGGAGAGCGGTTACGAAAATAACGTGCCGCGCTATCGCGAGACGCTGCCCGGGGGCGTCGCCCACGATATCCTGGACCGCCAGCCCGACTATACCTTCGACAACACCCAGGAATTTGTTGTACCGCCGGGTCACTACTTTATGATGGGCGACAATAGAGACAACTCGAACGACAGCCGCGTGCCCGACAGCGGGGTCGGGTTCGTGCCTGAAGAAAACCTTGTCGGGCGGGCCGACATCATCTTTTTCTCAACCGATGGCAGCGCGCAAATCTGGGAACTCTGGAAGTGGCCGTGGGCGATCCGCTACAGCCGCTTCTTCCACTCGATCGGCTGAGGCCACGCGGCCCGCGGCGGCGCCGGCGCGATCGCGCGATCGCGACAGCAAGACAGCTGCGGGTGCGCTCGCTTTCGGGCACCGCTTCAAAAGCGCGGAGCTGCTGGCGCGCGCGCTGACGCATGCGAGCGCCGGTGGCGCCGACAACGAGCAGCTCGAATTCCTGGGCGACCGGGTGCTAGGCTTCTTGATCGCCGAGCTCTTGGTCGAGCAGTTTCCGCACGAAAAGGAAGGCGCGCTGGCGCTGAAGCTCAATGCGCTGGTGCGGATGGAGACCTGCGCGCGCGTGGCGGAGGCGGCGGGCATCGACGCGCAGCTGATTTTGGCGCCGTCGGAGGACCGCTCGGGCGGGCGGCGCAAGTCGGCGATCCTGGGCGATGCGTGCGAAGCGGTGATCGCCGCGCTCTACCTCGACGGCGGGATCGAAGCCGCGCGCAAATTCGTGACGCGCTATTGGCTGCCGTTTCTGGGCGAGGTTTTGGGCGATCTGCGCGATCCGAAGAACGCGCTGCAGGAATGGGCGCAAGGGCGCAGACTCGGAACGCCGTCCTACCGCGTTTCGAAGCGCGAGGGACCCGATCATGCGCCGCGCTTTACGGTGGAAGTTTCGGTCAAGGGGCACGAGGCCGCGTCGGGCGAAGGCGCGAGCCTTCGCGCCGCCGAACAGGCCGCGGCACGCGCGCTGATGAAAACGATTTCGATATGACGAGCGAGAAGACGCGTTGCGGATTCGTCGCCATCATCGGCGCGCCCAATGCGGGCAAGTCGACGCTCGTCAATCAGCTCGTCGGTTCGAAAATCTCGATCGTGAGCCGCAAGGTGCAGACGACGCGCATGCGCGTGCGCGGGGTCGTCATCCAAGGCCCGTCGCAGATCGTGCTCGTCGACACGCCCGGCATTTTCGAGCCCAAGCGCAATCTCGACCGCGCGATGGTCGAGGCGGCGTGGGCGGGGGCGGCGGATGCCGATCTCGTGTGCCTGATCGTCGACGCGCCGGAACTCATCTCCGAACCGAACGGACTTGCCGCGAGGGACACGGCGCGCATCATCGACGGGCTCAACAAGGCGTCGCGTCCGGTGGTGCTGCTTTTGAACAAGATCGACGGCATGCGGCGCGATCAATTGCTGCCGCTGCTCGATCGCTTGCGGGGGCAGGCGAAGTTCGATCCCGTGTTCATGATCTCGGCGCAAACGGGTGACGGCACCAAGGAGCTGGTGCAATATCTGGCGAGCGCCGTTCCCCCGGGACCTTGGGCTTATCCCGCCGATCAAGCGGCCGATATTCCGCTGCGTCTGCTCGCGTCGGAAATCACGCGCGAGCGCATCTACGACCGCCTGCATCAGGAGATGCCTTATTCGTCGAGCGTCGTCACCGAGCAATGGAAGGCGATGAAGGACGGCAGCGTGCGCATCGAGCAAACGATCTTCGTCGAGCGCGACGGGCAAAAGGCGATCGTCCTGGGCAAAGGCGGGGCGACGATCAAGGAACTGGGGTCAACGGCGCGCGCCGAGATGGAGGCGCTTTTCGGCCACAAAGTGCATCTCTTCCTGCACGTCAAAGTGCGCGAGAACTGGGCCGACGATCCCGCGCACTA
>JBGOVA010000049.1:0-21965 GCA_041477875.1 Micropepsaceae bacterium
CCGACGATCGAGGTGCCTCGTTCCGAGTTGAAGCACGGGATCGGCGTGCTTGCGGCGTTCACGCGCGCGGGGCTGACCACCTCGAACGGCGATGCGCGGCGGCAGGCCGCGGGCGGCGGCTTGCGTGTGAACGATGAAACCGTTTCGGACGAGAAGCTTCAGCTGACGGAGCGCAATCTCACGGCCGACGGCGTGATCAAACTGTCGCTCGGCCGGAAGAAGCACGTTCTAATGCGCGCGGTCTGACGTCAGTTCGTTTTCGGCGCGGTCTGGAACGCGTTCTGCGCCTCGGGCTTTTGCTGGGGCAAGGGCATCGGCGCGGCCGCCTGCGGCGTCGGGCCCATCTGGAAGAGTTTGCGCAAGAAGCCCGGCGCCAAGACCGAGATCGGGTTGACCGCGATCTTGAGGTCGTCGACGGGTCCGCTGACGCCATAGGTCACGCCGAAAATACCTTCGCCCTTGCGCGACGTCAGGATGTCGCCGAGGACGGGAATGTCCTCGAACATGCTGTTGAGGCCGTAGAGCGGCACGACGGTGCCGTTCAAGTCGATGCGATCCGTGTCGCGATTGATCATGCCTTGCGTCGTCAGACCGATCGCCGGTCCCGCGGCGCGGCCTTCCGTCAAGGTGATGACGTCACCGCGGCCCTGGAACGCCTGTTCGAGTTTCGTGAAGGTGATTCCTTCGCCGCGCAACAGATCGTCGAGGCCGGTGAACGATCCCGCCGACAGGAGGCGGGCCAAGAACGGCTGATTGACGATCTTGAATTTCTCGATCTTCAGCAGGCCGTCGAAAGTCGGATCGGCGGCGCGGGCGGCTTGACCAGCGGCCGGCATCGGCGACAGATCGACGGCCAACGACATATCGCCGCCGATCAAGCTGCGGAAACCAGTGAGTCCGCGCAGCAGGCGGCCAGCATCGGCGGTCTGCAGTTTCAGTTTGCGCGTATCGCCTGCGCGAACCAGCTCGCCGCGCACGTTCGCCGCATCGGCCGACGCGTCGATGTCGAACGCCGTCAAACGCTCGCCGTCGTCGGCATAGGTGAATTTCAGACCGGTGAACCAGACGTCGCCCTGAAGATAGGCGAGATCGACGTCGGCCTTGATCGAAACGGCGGGCTTGCGGTCTCTCGATTTCGGCGCGGCCTGCTCCTCTTCGTCGCTGTCTAGGAAGCCGCCGGCGTCGATGACCTTGCCTTTCGCCTCGATGGAAATCGCGCGGTCGATCCCCCGGCGAAACAGCAAAGCGAAATCATTGCGCTGCCCGAGTTGAAGGCGCTTGAACTCGGCTTCGCGGACTTGGCCGTCGGCGATGACGAGACGGCCTTGGGCCTTCAGGCCCTGCCCGACGGCGTCGATGTTGGCGATCTCGATCGACTTGTCGGGCTTGAAGAGGATATCGGCCTTCAGCGTTGCGTTCGCGTCGGCAGGCTTGGCCCAGTTCAGCTCCGGTGCGGCGAGGCGCGCGGGAGAAAGATTGGCGTCGATGCGCGCCTTTTGAATCTTGCCGCCGCGACCGGTGAAGACCGCGACGATCGTCGTCTTGCCCTCGACGTAAGGCCGAACGTCCAGGCCCAGCCCTTCGCGATGCTCGTCGTTGAGCGTCGCCGTGACGTCGATGCGCGTGCCGACGGGCGCCGTCCCCGTGAAGTCTTCGGCCCAGATGAAGCCCATCGGCGCGCCGTTCACCTGCACCGCGCCGTGGGCTTTCATCGCTTTGCCGTCGACTTTGATCGCGAAGGTGCCGCCGGTGAGTTTCAGCTGGTCGTTGATCGGCAGCTTCACGTCCTTAAGCTCGGCGTCGACATTGATGCCGACGTCCTCGGCGTTCAAATCGTGGAGCATCGGTATCGCGAACGAGAAGTTCACGGTACTGGTACCGCCGGCCTGGGCGGGTGCGATGCCGTAGCGCGTCGGATAGCCGAGGCGCGGGCGGTCGATGATGGCGAGCACCTCGCGGGTCGGGCCCGCGGCCGTTCCGGTGATCGTGCCGATGCTGCCGTGCTTGTGAAGCTCGGCGATGACGAACGAACCCTGCTTCAGCGAAACGGCGCCGATACTGCCCGACGTGATTTCGGCCTTGAACGTGTCGCCCAGCAATGTCGCCGTGCCGGCGACCTTCGTGAGGTCGGGCAAGCCGTTCAGATAGGTGAGCCGCATGCCGTCCATCGCGAAGGCGATGTTCATCATCTCGTCGGGTATGCGATTGTCGGTCACTGCGCCCGGCAGAATGTTGACAGCCACCGTGCCGGTGCGGATCACGCCTTCGTGGACGTTCGCCGATATCCAGTTCCTGGCGCCGGAGGCTGCGCCCGCAGGCCAAAGGCGCTTCAGATCGGAAACCGACAGATCCTTGAAGCCGCCGTTGAGCACGACGCCCGTCGAAACCGGATTGTCTTGGAGTTCGCCCGCAAGCGTGAGTTCGAACGTGCCGCGACGCGCATGAATTTGCTCGATCGTGAGGCGTTCGCCCGCCGCGTCAAATGCGCCGCGGAAGTTCGCGTTCTCCAACGCGAGTTGGCCGTCGAATACGTTCGGGGCGTCGATCATCACGTTTTCCGCGGTCCAGTCGGCGGTCAAACTTGCGAGGGCGCCGTCGGGGGCGAACGCGAACGCACCGTCGCCGCTGACCTGACCGCGGATGGTGTCGCCGCTCCAAGCCAGTTGCTCGATCTCATAGCGATGAGACGACAGGTCCAATGCGACGGTGAGCGCCGCGTTCTTCAAGTGGATGGGATCTTTCTTCAACGCGGGCAATGTGAGGTAGCCCGTGCCCGCGTTGAGCCAAAGCTTGCAGCGCCCCAGCTGGCCCGCAATCGACATGTCGCACGCGGCGTTGCCGTGCACCGGGATGTCGATGCCTTTCAGCGCTTTGAGGCCGGTGCCACTTGCGGCAAGGACACTCAGTTTCACGGGCTTGAACGCCGCTTCGAGCGCGATGGTGTCGGCGCCGTTCGTGTAGCGGCCGGACGCAGTGAACAGCCAGGTCGACTTGTCGGCCAGGCGCAGCGGCGCGGTCACGGACGCGACCACGCCGTCCGCTTGGCGGTCGAATGTCAGAGAGGCTTTTTCGGCGGACCAATACGAGCGCGTGTCTTCATCGAAGATCGTGAGCTTGGCATCGGTGACGGCAAAGCGCTTCAGGTAGCGCGACAGTGCGTCATGGGGCTTGGGCGCCAGCATCGCCTCAAGCATGGCTTTGGTCATGCCCTCGGACGGCTTGTCGGCCGTGGACGTTTCGGCGGAAGCGCCGATTTGGAAACCCAATTGGACCTTGCCGTCGGCGCGGCGCACGAGGACCGCGCTGGCGCCGATCAGCTCGACGTTGGTCGGCGCGATCTCGCCGTTCAACAACGCGGGGCCGGATAAGGAAAGATTGGCGCGCGGGACACGGGCGATGACGGCGCCGTTGTTGTCCAACGCCTCGACGTCGATGAATTGGAGGTGGGCGATGTTTCGGTCTTTGGACCATTCGATGACGCTGTCGCCGAAGCGCAGCTGAATGTCCGTGAGGCCGCTGTTGATCATCGCTTCGAGGCGCGGCGTCAGGAGTCCAAGCGACACAGGGCCGTTCATCGCCCGCCAGACAAAGATTCCGCCGACGACCACGAACGCGCCAAACGCGACCGCGGCTATCCGCAAAGCGACGTTTGCCGAACGCCTGATCAAGACCAACTACCTCGTGACAGCGCAGGCCTTTGCAGCCGGCGCATGCAGAGTCTCAACGCTATCACGGCGTACGGCGGCGCGCCCGCGCGAAAGCGCGAGACCGCTTGGTTTCGGTATGGAAAACTGCTTCAAACGGCACGGAAGCATGAGAGGGCACTCCGATGGTGAAGATCGAAGAAGGTGACAAGGCGCCCGGCTTTTCGCTGGCGAGCGACGGTGGGGGAAAGGTCACGCTCAAGGACTTCGCCGGAAAACCCTTCATCTTATACTTCTACCCCAAAGACGACACCTCCGGTTGCACCAAGGAAGCCATCGACTTCACTGCCGCCGCGGCCAAGTTCAAGCGCCTTGGTGCTGCGGTCGTCGGCGTATCGAAGGATAGCGTCGCTGCGCATGACCGGTTCAAAGCCAAGCACAAACTGAACCTCTCGCTCGCCTCCGACCCTGAGGGCAATGTTATCGAATCATATGGCTCGTGGGTCGAGAAAAGCATGTACGGGCGCAAGTATATGGGAATCGATCGATCAACCTTTCTGATCAATAGCAAGGGCAAAGTTGTCAAAATTTGGCGGAAAGTCAGGGTTTCGGGACACGTGGAGGAGGTACTCGCCGCCGCGAAAGACTTGTGAGCGAGATTCTTAAAAACATGTAAGGATTTGCCGGATTTCTACGGCTTGGCGAAAAGCTGCAAATCCGTAACAATCGGTTAGGTCCAAGTGGGCCGGGGATGGAGTGCTGGCCAGTCACGCGGCTCGGCTGCTACCCGGCGTCAGCTTCAGTTGAGGTCGTTGCATGTCCACCTCGCCCGTGGCCGGGTTAATGGCGTTAGCGCACCGGTTGTTCCCACACCGCCAGTTTTATCTTCGCAGCCGCGGGTCGGTTCAGTTCTTCGAATTCACACCAACATTTCAAATGACGGTCGCCGGTGCGACTCTCTTCATTTTGGGTTGGGTCGCATATTCGTCGGTGGTGGTGATCTTCAAAGAACAAATCATCACGGCCAAAGATCAACGATACGCGAGCATGCAAGCGGCCTATGAGGGCCGCGTTTCGCAAATGCAGCTCGCCTATGACGAACTCAACGGACTATTGGTTCTGGCCGAAGAGCGTTTTCAGAACGCGACGCGCGATCTCGAGGCGAAGCATCGCCAACTGACCGCACTCTTGATGCAGAAACAGGCGATGGACAAGCAAGTCCGCGATGTCCGGCGCCAGGTCGCGGTGATGCAAGACTATCAGGGCCGCTCATACCAGTTCGCCTCCAGCACGGACGGCGCCAATACGCTGATGATGCAGCTCGCGGACGCCGAGCCGGCCGTTCGCCAGAGCCGTGCCCAACAGAATATCAGCGACAGTGCAATCGCCAAGGTTCAACGCGCCGTGAACGGCAAAAGCACGCTGGCGCAGAACTACGTGGTTCAGCGGATTGCGGGCCTCGAGGACCGCCTGAACAACATCCAGAAGCAACAGTTGACGTTGCTCGGCGAGCTTCGCGAATCCGCCAGCGGTCAGATCGAACGCTATCAACGGGTCTTGGCGATGACCGGTCTGAACGTCGATCAGGTCGCCAACCAAGTGGGCGCGCGTAGCAGGACCGGGCAAGGCGGCCCGCTGTTGCCGCTGGGCGCGGAAATCCGGCTCTCGGCGATGGACGGCGTAACCGACGAGTTCGAGAAACAATTTGCCGAGATTGCCCAAACTTACGGCCGGTTGGACAATTTGACGACGGCGGTCGCTCGAATCCCACTCGTCACGCCTATCGCGCAAGGTTTGTATCGCTCAACCAGCGGTTTTGGTTACCGCGTCGATCCCTTCACGGGGCGCGTCGCTTTCCACTCGGGCGCCGACATGGCCGGCGATTTCGGCACGCCGGTGCTGTGCACGGCGCCGGGGCGCGTGATCGCGGCCGAACGGCGCGGCCCGTATGGCCTCATGGTCGAGATCGACCACGGGCGCGGCATCCGCACCCGTTATGGACATTTGCAAAGTACGCTCGTGAAGCCCGGAGACCTCGTGCAATTCCGCCAGAAGATCGCTACGATGGGGTCAAGCGGCCGCAGCACTGGACCACATCTCCATTACGAGATTTGGTTCAACGACGTGGTGCGCGATCCCACCAAGTTCTTCGATGCGGGGCGAAATGTTTTCAAGGGGTAGCAAGGGGAAGACTCCATCTTCCGACAGTCACAATCTGCCGCTGCCGCAACCGCAAAAACGGTTGGGGCGTTCGGCGCCGTCGATCATCTCAACCGATCTCGTCGTCATCGGAACGCTGACCTCGACCGGCGACATTCAAATCGATGGACGCGTCGACGGCGATATCCGTTCGGGCTCGGTCACGATCGGCGAGAAAGCGAATTTCGAGGGCGAGATCGTCGCGGAAGAATGCACGATCCGCGGGCGCGTCAACGGGATCGTCCGTGCACGGAAGGTTCAGCTCTCGGGCACGTGCCACATGGAAGGCACGATCCTGCACGAGGCGCTTGCGGTCGAAGTCGGCGCGTTCTTCGAAGGCACCTGCCGCCACTCGGCAGACCCGCTAGCCGAAGCCGCCGGAAAGCCCGAGCCGCGGCCGACATTCGAGCCGAAGCGAGATCTGGGCATTGCCGCGTCGAGCCCGACGCCGCTCGGACCCGCCACGCAATCGGGACCGGCGCAGCAACCGGCTTCAAACGTGTTCACGCGGCCAGGGCCCGTGACGCGCACGACCAGCACGGGCAGCCTGCTCGGCGCGATCAAGTCGGGGCAGTAACACTCACTCGCAGCGAGCAAATTCTCGCCCCTCGCCCTTCCATCTTTTTGGAAGGGAGCGAGGCCGTCGGAGCTACGCCAAATCCTCGACAGGTGTGTCCGCGCCGCCTTTCAGGCGTTGCGCGAGCGAGGCTTGCATGAAGTTGTCGAGGTCGCCGTCGAGAACGTTTTGCGGCGCGTAGCTTTGCGTGCCGGTGCGCAGGTCTTTCACCAGCTGATAGGGCTGCAGCACGTATGACCTGATCTGGTGGCCCCAGCCGATGTCGGTCTTGGTGGCGTTCAATGCGTCCGTGATGGCTTCGCGTTTTTCCAATTCGTGCTCGTAGAGGCGCGAGCGAAGCATCGCGAAGGCGGTCGCGCGGTTCTTGTGCTGCGAGCGGTCGTTTTGGCACGAGACGACGATGCCGGTCGGCAGATGGGTGAGGCGGATCGCGCTTTCGGTTTTGTTGACGTGCTGGCCGCCGGCGCCCGACGCGCGGTAGGTGTCGATGCGCAGGTCCTTGTCGGCGATGTCGATTTTGATGTCGTCGTCGACGACGGGATAGACCCAGACGCTGGCGAAGCTCGTGTGGCGGCGCGCGTTCGAATCGAAGGGCGAAATGCGCACCAGGCGATGGACGCCGGATTCGGTCTTGGCCCAGCCGAACGCGTTTTCGCCCTTGACCAGGATGGTCGCCGATTTGAGGCCGGCCTCTTCGCCGAGGCTTTCTTCGATCAACTCCCAGCAGTAGCCGTGGCGCTCCGCCCAGCGCGTATACATGCGATAGAGCATGCTGGCCCAATCTTGGCTTTCGGTGCCGCCGGCGCCCGCATGGATTTCGAGAAAACAATCGTTGGCGTCGGCTTCGCCCGAGAACAGCGACTGCATTTCGAGCTCGTGCGCGCGCTCGGCGAGCTGCTTCAAGCCTTGCTCCGCTTCCGCGACGAGGGCCTTGTCGCCTTCCTCGTCGGCAAGGCCGATCATCTCGACGCCGTCTTTGAAGTCGGCCTCGAGGCGCGCGTAGTCCAACAGGCCCCTATCGAGCTTGTTGCGCTCACGCATGAGTTTTTGCGCGGCGGCCGGGTCGTTCCAGATCGAGGGGTCTTCGGCCTTGGCGTTCAGTTCGTCGAGGCGCCGTCGTGCAACGTCGACGTCAAAGATGCCTCCTCAGCAGCGCCAGCGATTGCTGGATCTGCTCGGCGGTTGTTTCCATTTCGGCGCGCATTGTGAAATTCCGACCAAGGTTGAGGGGCGCGACTTATATCGTCGCGATCGCAGGCATCTCAAGATGTCAGATCAATAGAGGCCCCAGGCGCCGGTACCCTGCCCCGTTTGGGCGCTCGCCGCGGCATCGGGGTCGAGCTCCTCGCCGGTGCCCATGCCCGACGTGTCGCCGCGCGCGACGTAGCCGGAGCCGGGCTCGGTGCCGGCCTTGAAGGCTTCGAGGACGGCGCCGGTGCTGGACGGATACCCGGATTTCAAGTCCACGCGAACGAGCCGGATGCCAGGCGGGATGCGGAAGGGGATCGGCGGCTGACCGCCAACAGCGTCAATCATAAAGTTGCGGAAGATCGGCGCCGCGTCGTGGCCGCCTGTTTCGCCACGCCCGAGCGAGGCCGGCTGATCGAAACCGATATAGATGCCGACCGTGAGATTCGGCGAAAAGCCCACGAACCATGCGTCCTTGTAGTCGTTCGTCGTGCCGGTCTTGCCGGCGAGCGGGACGCCCACGTCACGCGCGACCATGCCGGTGCCGCGCTCGATCACACCTTCGAGCATGTGCGTGATCTGGTAAGCCGTGCGCGGGTCCAGAATGTTGTCCGCGTCGCTGGCGATGAGGGGCTCGTCCTGACCGGCCCAGGTTTCCGAGTTGCAGCCCTCGCAGACGCGCTTGTCGTGACGATAAATCGTCTTGCCGGTGCGGTCTTGAATGCGGTCGACGAGCGTCGGGATCACGCGCTTGCCGCCGTTGACAAAGGTCGAGTACGCGGTCGCCATGCGCACCACCGTGGATTCCGTCGAGCCCAGGGCATTCGCAAGCACCGGAAGCATCTTTTCCGAGGTGCCGAGCTTGCGGGCGTATTCGACGACCTTCTCCATGCCGATGTCGGCGGCGATGCGCACGGTCACCAAGTTGCGCGACTTCTCGAGACCCTGACGCAGGGTCGAGGGGCCGGCAAAGCTTTCGTCGTAGTTCTCCGGGCGCCACATCGGCAGACCGAAGCCCTGGGTCGCTACGAAGGGCGCGTCTAGGACGATGCTCGACGGCGTGTAGCCGGAGTCCAAAGCGGCCGCGTAGACCACCGGCTTGAAGGACGACCCCGTTTGCCGCAGCGCCTGCCAGGCGCGGTCGAATTCGCTGCCGTAGAAGCTGAAGCCGCCGACCAGCGCGAGCACGCGGCCGGTGTGAGGATCCATGGCGATCAAGCCGCCGTTGACCTTCGGCACCTGCCGCAAACCGAACACCCCCTGGTCTGGATTCTCGGGGGTCTTCGGCAGTGCTTCGACGTAGACAACGTCGCCCGGGGTGACGACCTCCGACGGCTTTTTCGGTTCGGGACCCGTCCTCTCGTCGGCAATGAACTTCTTCGCCCATTTCAATTCGGAGAGCGGGATGCGTCCTTCCGTTCCGTCGGCAAAGGCGATCTTCACCGCATCGGCGGTCCCGAATCCGGTCACGGCCGCCAGACGCCACTCGGTCACATCGACGAGCGCCGGCATTTCGCCCAGCGTCTTCTTCCAATCCGTCGCGAGATCAACGCGCGTGACGGGGCCGCGCCAGCCATGGCGCTGGTCGTAGTCGATGAGGCCTTTGCGCAAGGATTTCACGCCGAAGCGTTGAAGCTTCGGGTCGAAAGTCGAGCGCACAGCCAAGCCGCCGTCGTAGAGCGCCTGGTCGCCGTAGTTCTGTTGTATCCAGCGGCGGATTTCCTCGGCAAAGAACTGCGCTTCGGGCGACTGGGCGCCGGCGGGCCGGAAATGAGGCACCAGCTCCTCGGCGATCGCCTTCTGAGCGTCTTCGTCGCTGACGAACTGGTTTTCAGCCATGCGCTCGATCACCCAATTGCGGCGTTCGATGGCGCGGCGGTAGTTGCGCACGGGGTGATAGTTGCTGGGCGCTTTCGGCAAGCCCGCAAGATAGGCCGTTTCGGCAATGGTGAGTTGGTCGAGCGACTTGTCGAAGTAGTTGTAAGCGGCAGCGGCGACGCCGTACGAGCCCGATCCCAGGAAGATTTCGTTGAGATAAAGCTCAAGAATCTTGTCTTTCGTGTAGGCACTCTCCAAGCGGAAGGCGAGCATCCATTCCTTGATCTTGCGCTCGAGCGTCGCCTCGCTCGTCAGCAGGAAGTTCTTTGCCACTTGCTGGGTGATCGTGGAGGCGCCTTCGGGGCGCCGATTCGCGCCGGACGCGTAGTTCTGGAGGTTCGTCATGACGGCGCGCATCACGCCGTTGATGTCGACGCCGGGGTGCGAATAGAAATCCTTGTCTTCGGCCGAGAGGAACGCGTCGATCACGCGCCGCGGAATCGATTCGATCGGCACGAACAGGCGCCGCTCGCGCGCGTATTCGGCGATCAGTGCGCCGTCGTTCGCATAGACGCGCGTCGTGACCGGCGGCTGATAGTTCGCAAGCGAGCCGTAATCGGGAAGATCTTGGCTGAGCTTGTACAAATACAGCGCGACGCCCGCGAAAACCGAGATGGTCAGAACCGCGATTCCGCCCAGCGTGTACGCAATAAATCGATACATGTCCGTGAATGACCCTGCGCTTAACCCGCGCCGGGGCGTGTTATATCACGCCCGCGCGCTTCGCTACCGCAAAAAACCTGTTCGGCACTCACAATTGCCTGTCTTTTCGTACCATTTCCGCACATTCAAGGTTCCATCTCGACCTTATGGTCAAGGCGGCTTTCCCTGAAATAACGATCGATGGCCCGGCTGATTGCGACCGCCATGCCGCGCCGCCAGCGGTTCGTGTTCATCGTCGACTCATCGAGTTGGTTCGAAACATAACCGACCTCGATCAAAACCGAAGGCACGTCGGGCGCCTTCAATACGCGGAAGCCGGCGAATTTGTGGCTCTTCTGGGTGATGTCGCCTGCCTGCTGCAACTCTGGCACGAGGACTTGTGCGAACTTCACGGCACTGTTCTTGGTTTCGCGCTGCGCCAGGTCGATCAAGATGCTGGTCACCACGTCGGATTCGTTCGTCAAATCCACGCCTGCGATGATGTCGGATTGGTTTTCCGATCGTGCAAGCGCCTCCGCCTCTTTGTCCGAGGCTTTTTCGGAAAGAGTGTAAACGGAAGCGCCGCGCACGAAGGAATCCGGCGCCGAATCGGCGTGAAGGGAGACAAACAAATCCGCCTTCGAACGCCGCCCGACGGCGACGCGCGCCTTCAGCGAAAGGAAGATGTCGGTGTCGCGCGTCATGACGACCGTATACCTGCCCGTGCGCTCCAACGCATCGCGAAGAGCCTTGCCGAGCGGCAGAACCAGGTCCTTCTCGTAAGTGCCGTCCATGCCGGTGGCGCCGGGGTCGACCCCCCCGTGGCCGGGGTCGATGACGATCACCCTCTTGGCGTTGGCGGACCTGTTGAGCAGATCCTCGATCGAGGTGTCCTCGGCCACGGGCGGGGCCTCCTCGTCTTTGGGCCAACCAGCGGTTGTGAGATACTTCGTCCGGTCCGTCGGCGTGAGGTCCAGCACCAGCCGGTAGCGACTTTCGCCTTCCGGCGGCAAGAGGAACTTGTTTGCGATGGTGGCGGGCGCGCTTAGGTCGATCACCATGCGCGAGCGGCCTGGCCGATAGAGCCCAAAACGGAAGCCCTTGATGAGCCCGCCAGTTCCTTGCGTCGCGGCAGGATCCAACCGCCAGGCCACCTCCGGAAAGTCGATGACGATGCGATAGGGGTCGGCGAGCGTAAAAACCTCGAAGTCCACTTTGTCAGAAACGTTGAGGACAAAGCGCGTGTGGTCCGCATGCTTGCCGATGCGCGCATCGCTGACCAAGACTTGCGGCGCGGTTTGAGCGGCGCTCAGACCATGTGGACCGCCGGCGGCAAGCCACAAGGTCAGGCCGAGAATGAGGCTCTGGCAAATCAGACGCATGACGCTTGCTACATACTTCCCATCAAGAACCCTGGCTCCGCAGCTCCCACCGCGAGGCCTCCCATCGTCGCTCAAGCGGATTGACGAGGCGTTAGCCAAGATTCGTGTACCATATGCCTGTTCGAAGAGGCGTTGGCCAAGAGTCGTCACAAAAGCCCGGAATTCCGTTGGGTTTCTGCGGTTGCGATGCGATGGCAAGAGGTCTACAAGAACCGAACGGTCCTGGATCAGCCTCGAATCGCGATGGCCGAGTAAGGGTCGAAATCGGCGTTTCGCTGCCGCCCGTGCCTCGGCACCCCCAAAGGGTCGCGAAATGCCACATCGCCGTCTGCCTGAAGGCCGGACGACGGCGGAGGGGCGCAATTTTCCCATGATGTTTTTCGCCACAACGCAACCGGCTCGAGGGCGGACCTATGGTCCAGGCCCAGAAAGCTCCGGCTCGGCGTTTGGCGTGTCTCTAACTTCCAACACACAGGATGTCAGCGTGCGCGGTCTGCGAGGCTTTGGCCCGCAGTCGTACAAACCGAAGCGCGCGGGTCCCGGAGATTTTTTTGATGTCGAAGAGAATGCTGGTGGACGCGAGCCACCCGGAAGAAACACGCGTCGTCGTACTTGATGGAAACAGAGTAGAGGAATTCGATTACGAGTCGGCGTCGCGCCGGCCGCTCAAAGGCAACATCTACCTTGCCAAGGTCACGCGAGTCGAACCCTCGCTGCAGGCCTGCTTTGTCGAATACGGCGGCAATCGCCACGGATTCTTGGCGTTTTCGGAAATCCATCCCGACTACTATCAAATCCCGACCGCCGACCGGCAGGCGCTGATCGAAGCGAGCCGCGCGGCGCAGCGGCGCGAAGACTTGGATGATGAGCCGGCCGGCGATATTGAGGGTCCGGCTGCAGCCGCGACAGCGATCGAGGCCGCGCCCTCCGTTTCGTCGCAAAGCGACGTCACGGCATCGCCTTCCGAGCCGGCGATGCGCGGCAACGGCCACGACGAGGACGGCGGCGACATCGTCGAAGTCGTCACCACAAGCGAAGACGACGTTTGGGTTCACGATCCGGAGACGGATGAAGACGCGCCGCCGGCGGGATCAAAGGACTCCTCTCAGACCGGCGTGAACGAGGCGGCGTTTTCAAGCGAGCAGCCGTATAACTCCGACGATCTTGAAGCGCACGAAGCTCACGCGCACGAAGTCACCCCGATCGAGGCGGCCGAAGCCGCCGAGGCCGTGGCCGGCGAGAGTGCTTCGGTCGAAGCGCCGGGCGGCGACGACGCGATGGAAGAGCTGCCGCGGCGCGACTATCGCTCGATGCGGCGCTACAAGATCCAAGAAGTCATCAAGCGGCGCCAGGTTCTCCTCGTTCAAGTCGTCAAGGAAGAGCGCGGCAACAAAGGCGCGGCGCTGACGACCTACCTGTCGCTTGCCGGCCGTTATTGCGTGCTGATGCCCAACACGGATCGCGGCGGCGGCATTTCACGCAAGATTTCCAACATGGCCGACCGGCGCAAGCTGAAGGAAGTCGCCGTCGAATTGGAAGTGCCGGAAGGGATGGGCGTCATCATCCGCACAGCCGGCGCCAACCGCACGAAGCAAGAGATCAAGCGCGACTTCGAGTATCTGCTGCGCCAATGGGACGCCGTGCGCGACCTGACGCTGCGGTCGAGCGCGCCGACGCTCGTCTACGAGGAAGGGAATCTGATCAAGCGGACGATACGCGATCTCTATTCCAAGGACGTCGACGACATCCTCGTCGAAGGCGAGAGCGGATACAGCGAAGCGCACAGCTTCATGACGATGCTGATGCCGAGCCACGCGGACGCGGTGAAGCCTTATCGCGATCACATCCCGCTGTTTCAGAAATTCGGCGTCGAAGCGGCGCTCGACGGCATGTTCAACCCGATCGTGCGCCTGCGCTCGGGCGGCTACATCGTCATCAACCAGACCGAAGCACTTGTCGCGATCGACGTGAACTCCGGCAAGTCGACGCGCGAGCACCATATCGAAGATACGGCGCTCAAGACGAATTTGGAGGCGTCCGAGGAAATCTCGCGCCAATTGCGCTTGCGCGACTTGGCGGGCCTCGTCGTCATCGATTTCATCGACATGGAGGAGCACCGCAACAATCGCTCGGTCGAAAAACGGCTGAAGGATTGCTTGCGGCACGATCGCGCGCGCATTCAACTCGGGCGGATCAGTCCGTTCGGCTTGCTCGAAATGTCGCGCCAGCGGCTGCGCGCGGGCATGGTCGAGGGCGCCACGATCCCCTGCCCTCACTGCGAAGGCCGCGGCGTCATTCGTTCGGTCGGATCGATGGCGTTGCGCGTGGTGCGCGCCGTCGAAGAGTATTGCCAGCGCGAGAAGCTTCTTGCGATCACGTTGCGCGTGCCGCCGGAGATCGCGCTCTACATCCTCAATCACAAGCGCGCGCAGCTGAACTCGATCGAGGACCGGCACGGCGTCTACATCTATATCGAATCGAAACCGTCGCTTGCCGCCTCCGCCTATGAGATCGAGCGCGGCGCGGCCGTGCCCTTCGAGCCGCGCAAGGCGGTTCAGACCGCGGTCACCGTCGAAAGCGAACTCGAAGCCAACGACGACGTCCAGGAAGACGACGAAGATGAAGCCGGCGTTACGGAGGTTTCGGAAACCGGGGAGCGGGCTGGCGACGACAGAAGCCCGCCGCAGGCGCAGCGCGCCGACGATCAAGACCCGCGCAAACGCAAGCGTCGCCGTCGTCGTGGCAGAGACCGCGATCGCGGCTTCGGCCAAGGTCAGGCGCCTGGAACCGGTCCGCAGCCCGAGGCGCCGCTCCACGAGGAAGCGCCTGAAATGCACGCCGGTGAGGCTGACGATGCGGGCGATGGCGAGGCTGATGGGCCCGCTGAGGTCGAAGGCGGCCAGTACCCGGGAGGCGCACCGAACTCATTTGCGGAGGGCAGTGAAGGCCAACGCCGCAGGCGCAGGCGCGGACGCCGCGGCCGTCGCGGGCGCCGGCCCGGCGAGGACGGCTTCGAGCCGCAACAAGGACCTTCGTCTTCACCCATTGGGCGTCTACCGACGCCGGCGGAAGCGCTCGACGCGCCGGATTGGCCCTCGACCGGCGGCTACGACACCCAACCAGGCCAACGGCCGCCTGTTGCACGCGAATTCGAGGCGCCGCGTCGCTCTTCGCCGGCGCAGACGCGTGGAGCGGAAACCGAGACACTTCCACCTGAGGCGAGGCCCGAGCCCAAGTCGGAACGGCCGAGCATTGCTTCGTTCTTCGGCTTCGGCGCGAAGCCCGATGAGAATGGCGGCGGCGGTGATGGCAATGAGCCGAAGCCAGAGCGCAAGGGTGGCTGGTGGCAAAAAAAGACCGGCGCTTAGTTTCGCCAGAGTCCTCGGCACCATTGGGTGAGTGCGTCGGCCGCGCGATCGACTTCGCTTTGCGCGCCCGCGTATGAGAAGCGCACCCAGCGGTTTCCGTCCGTCGGATCGAAGTCGAGGCCGGGCGTCGCCGCGACACCGGTCTCGTCGAGCAGCTTTTTCGTGAACGCATTTGCGTCTAGGCCGAACGGCGAAATGTCCGCGTAGAGATAGAACGCGCCGTCGGCCGGCGCGATGGTGGCGAACCTGGATTCACTCAGCGCGGCGAGAAGACGAGAACGGCTGGCCGCATAGTTGCGGACGTGGCCGTCGAGTTCGTCGGTCGCATCGAGAGCAGCGAGTGCGGCGATCTGAGAGATCGTCGGCGGCGAGATATAGAGATTTTGCGCCAGGCGTTCGATCGGCCGCACGAGGGCTTCGGGCACCACCATCCAACCGATGCGCCAACCGGTCATCGAGAAATACTTCGAGAAGCTGTTGATCACGACGACATCGGATGAAAATGCGAGCGCCGTCTGCGCGCGGGCGCCGTAGGTGATGCCGTGATAGATCTCGTCGGATATAAGCCAGAGCTTGCGCTTGGCGCAGACGCCGACGATCTCCTCAAGTTCGTGGGCGCCGATGACCGTACCGCTCGGGTTCGCGGGGCTCGCGATCAGGGCGCCGTCGATGCCATCGGCGGCGGCCAGAGCGGCGGCGCTCAAACGAAACTGCGCCTTCTCGCGGCAATCGATGAAATGCGGGCGGACGCCGGTCGAGATTGCGATGTTTCGATACGCCGGATAGCCGGGTACCGCCATCGCGAGGGACTGGCCCTGGTCGAAGAGCGCGATGAAGGCGAGCAGAAAGCCCGCCGAGGATCCGGTGGTGATCAGAATTCGCTCGGGCGCCACGTCGACCCTATATGTGTCGCGATAAAACTGTGCGAGCCGGCTTCGCAGCGCCGGGCGACCCAATGCCTCGGTGTAGCCCAGAACGTCAGAACTCAGCGCTTGCGCGACGGCATCCAGCGCACGTTTGGGCGCGCGGGTGCCGGGCTGACCCGCCTCGAGGTGAAAAACGGTGCGGCCCGACCTTGCCAGCGTGTTGGCGCGGTCCAGGACGTCCATGGCCAGGAACGGGTCGACTTGGCTGCGCTGCGAGAGATTCACGGTTTGAATCTGCCTTAATTCGGTTGGAACCGCGAGCCAGACTGACGCATGAGTCGAGACGAAATCGCCGCAATTCCGCTCCGCCCGGGCCCGATTGTTACGGTGAAGTTACAAGCCCTGCATTGACGGGAAAAAGCCACATCCGTACCGTTGCATCAGTGGGGACGAAGGGGCAAGTGGCCGACCCTGTGGGCGCGATCGCGCGCGGACCCGGCCAGTGCCGTCTAGTTGGAGAACGAAAGTCGTGACCACCCATCGTTCAGCACTTTTCAACTCCTTGCGCGCCGTCGGGCTTGGCCTCGTCGCAGGTGCTGCTTTGCTCGCCAGCCAGACATCGGCCTGGGCGAAGGCCGGCATCCGCGATTCTGAGATCGAGAAGATTCTGCGCGGCTATGGCGAGCCCATCTTCAAGGCCGCCGGTCTCGATGAAAAAGCGGTGACGATCTACGTCATCAACGACCCGTCGTTGAACGCGTTCGTGGCGGGCGGCCAGAACGTGTTCGTCAATACCGGCATGATCATGACGGTCGACACGCCCAATGAACTCAAGGGCGTCATCGCGCACGAAACCGGCCACATCGCCGGCGGCCATTTGGCGCGGGGACCCGAGGCCGCGGCAAAGGCGGAAGTGCCGATGCTCATCACCATGCTTGCCGGCGTGGGCGCGATTGCGCTCGGCGCGCCGGATCTCGGCATGGCGCTTCTGGTCGGCGCGCAATCGGTTGCACAGCGCGAAATGCTGGCGTTCAGCAGAACGCAAGAGTCGTCGGCCGATCAGGCGGGCGTGAAATTCCTGAACGCCACCGGTCAGTCGCCGCGCGGAATGCTCTCGGTGTTCGATCGCTTTGCGGATCAAGAGGCGCTCAGCGGTTATCGCCAAGATCCGTTCGTGCGCTCGCATCCTCTGTCGCGCGAACGCATCTCCGCGCTTGAAGGGCTCGTCGACAGCTCGCCCTACAAGGACAAGAAGGACTCCGCCCAAGACCTCGCCGACTACGCGATGATGCGCGCGAAACTGCGCGGCTTCATCGAGACGCCGGAAGTCGTGTTGCGGCGCTATCCGCTGTCGGACAAGAGCGCGCCCGCGCGCTATGCGCGAGCCGCCGCCTTCTTCCGCAGCGCCGATCTCGATCGCGCTTTGCCGGAAATCGACAGCCTGATCGCCGAGCGGCCCAACTACGCCTACTTCTGGGAGCTCAAAGGGCAGATTCTGGTGGAATCCAGCCGGGCGGCGGAAGGCGTGCCGCCGTATCGCAAAGCGGCCGAGCTTGCGCCCGACGAGCCGTTGATTCAGGCGAGCCTCGGTGCGGCGTTGCTCGCGTTGGAGGACGACAAAGTCGTGCCGGAAGCAATGAAGCATCTCAAGCTCTCCCTCAAGGACGAGCCCGACAACGGCATGGCTTGGTATTATCTGGCCGATGCCTACGCGCGCAGCGGTGACGATGCCATGGCGGCGCTTGCGACGGCCGAGCGGTATTATGCGATTCACGCCTATCCGCAGGCGATGAGCTTTGCCCAACGCGCACAGGGCAAACTCAAAGAAGGCACGGGCGATTGGCAGCGCGCCAACGATATTCTCGCGGTCGCCCAGGGCGAAGCGGGCGAACAACGCCGCAGCCGTTGAGGTTGTTGCGTCCCATCAGCTTTTTTTCGGTGACCGAGAGGCCATGACCAATCAACGTTCCATCATCCTGCTTCTGATCGGCGCCGTCGTTATGGTCGTTGCCGTCTTCGGCGCGCTGCGTTTTGCGGGAAGCTTTTCGGATTCGAACGAGGCGCCGGCGGTCGCGATGAGCAAGGCCGACGTCGAGAAGATCGTGCGGAACTACCTGCTCGAGAATCCCGAAGTCATCTTCGAGGCGGTCGACAAGTTCCAGAACAGGGAAAACGACCAGCGGCTTACGCGCATGCGCGAGGGCGCAAAGTCCCACGCGAACGCACTGTTCAAAGAGCCCGAACCGATCGTTGCCGGAAATCCAAACGGCGACATCACCGTCGTCGAGTTCTTCGACTACCACTGCCCGTACTGCAAGAGGGTGAAACAGGACGTCTCGGACTTGCTCAAGCAGGACGGGAACATTCGGCTGGTCCTGAAGGAGTTTCCGATCCTTTCGAAGGAATCCGAAAACGCCGCGCGCGCGGCGATCGCCTCCCTTGCCCAGGGCAAGTATTGGGACTTTCACCTCGCCCTGATGGGCGCGGAAGACCTTAGCGACGAGAGCATCTTCGCGGCGGCCAAGAGCGTCGGGATCGACGTCGCGCGGCTTCGCGCCGACATAAAGGACCCGAAGATCCAAAAACGCCTCGACGATACGCAGGGCTTGGCGCGGACACTTGGCATCGATGCGACCCCGACGTTTTTTGTCGGCGACGAGCCGATGACGGGCGCGAAAACGCTGGCCGAGTTGAAGGCGGCGGTTGCGGCGGCGCGGAAGGCGCGCCCGAGCTAGGGCCAACATACGCTTCACCGCCGAGAGCTTCATCTCTCGGCTAAGGACGCGGGCCCCTTTCGACATTCAGTTCTCCTCCAGAGAACTGTCTCCAATTATGGTTGTCTCACTTCCGGGGTCCACTCCAGTATCATGTCCCCGTATTTAGTGCGAGCAAGCGCCGGCTCAAGCAGCGCGCGAGTCGCTTCCGCGCACGAGAGCCGTTGTCGCAAAAGTCGTGCTAGTCGCAGCGCGGCTGATAGATGCTCGTCCGCGTCGGGCAATCCTTGTCGAGGCTCCCGACGGGCGCGTTCAGCTTCGGCACTTCGATTTTGTTGCTGCTGTCGTTCCCGCTCGATGACGGGTACGGATTCGAACCGTAATCCTGGTAAGGCGCGTACGGGGTCGATGGAGCGGGGCCGGGATAGCGACCGCCGACCTTGCCGTTGTGCGGGTTGTAATTGGGATAGGTGCTGTAGTTGTCCTCCGTCGTGTCGTTCGGGCTCGAGACCCAATGGCCGGGCACGTAGGTACCGTCGCTGCGGTAGTAGCCCTTGACCCAGACATCGGCGAGCGCCGGCGTCGCGATCAGCAGAGCGAACAGAACCAGCGGGAGTTTTTTCATCGCACAGTCCCCGGATGCGAAATTGACCTGCAATATCGCGAGGGGATTGCGACCGAATCTAGGCGGGAACGCACACGCGAGAAGGGAATTCCGAGCTGCGCGCTCAGCATGTAATCGCGTGCGCGGCGCTCCGGTAGATATGTCCGTTGGGAATTCTTGTCCGGTCGGCCTTGTTGAGATTTCGACTAATCGACGAGGACAATGAGGACTGATCCGCGATTGCATCGCCGTTCGGCGGTCGCGCCGAACGCGCGGCGGATGCGGCGTGGTGTGCCTCACGCGCGGGCCAAGCGGGCCATTTCGTGACATCACACGTGATGGCAGCGTGATGGCATTTTTGGCGTAAATCTGCCGATGTGATGGCGTGATGGATCGGATTGCATCTGTTTTTCTAGGGTTGAGCCGGTGATCGCGGTTCAACCGTCGGCTGTCTAGATCAGGCCCGCCAAAGGCGACGACGGGTCGGCGTAGAGCTTCTTCTGCATGCGCCCGGCCCGATAGGCTAATCGGCCTGCCTCAACGGCGAACTTCATTGCGCGCGCCATGAGCGCGGGGTCCTTGGCTTCTGCGATCGCCGTGTTCATCAAGACGCCGTCGCAGCCGAGCTCCATCGCGATCGCCGCGTCCGAAGCCGTGCCCACGCCCGCGTCGACAAGGATCGGCACGCGCGCCTGCTCGACGATGAGACGAATGTTGATCGGATTTTGAATGCCGAGACCCGAGCCGATGGGCGCCGCCAGCGGCATGATCGCGGCGCAGCCGACGTCCTCCAAACGTTTGCACATCAGCGGATCGTCGGTGCAATAGACCATCACGTCGAAGCCGTCCTTCACGAGAACCTCGGCGGCGCGCAGCGTTTCGATCATGTCGGGATAGAGCGTCTTGCGGTCGCCCAGGACTTCGAGCTTCACCAGCGACCAGCCACCCGCCTCGCGCGCGAGGCGCAGCGTGCGCATGGCGTCTTCGGCCGTGTAGCAGCCGGCCGTGTTGGGCAGGTACGTGTATTTCTTCGGATCGATGAAGTCGACGAGCTTTGGGCTGCCGGGATCGCTGACGTTTACGCGGCGCAGGGCGACCGTGACGATCTCCGCGCCCGACGCTTCAAGAGCCGCCGCATTCTGAGCGTAGTCCGCGTATTTGCCGGTGCCCACGATCAGACGCGAGCGGAACGTGCGTCCGGCGACGGTCCAAGTGTCCTTTGGCGAGATGTCGTCTTGCATCGCTCGTCCTATCCGCCGCCCACGAAATTGACAATCTCAAGCTTATCGCCCTCGCGTAGCGTGGTCGCCCCATAGGCCGAGCGCGGGACGATTTCGAGGTTGCATTCAACGGCGACCTTGCGAACGTCGAGGCCCAGCCTTTCGACCAGGTTCGCGAGCGTCGTCGGTCCCGCCAAGTCGTGGTCCCGGCCGTTGAGTTGAATGCGCATTCCGGCTGTCCAAATCCATCCGTGTCGTCAATGAGATAGCGCGTTCGGCGGGCGCTAACCACCGGGAATCTGGCGGCTTTCGCACCCCACCCGGACTGGCTATAAGGGCGACGCACTGCAACATGGTTCCGCCCTCCACCAACGATATGGCCAAGCCGGTATTTGTTCTCAACGGCCCGAATCTCAACCTCTTAGGCTCACGCGAGCCAGAGATTTACGGGCATACGACGCTGGCCGACATCGAAGCCGCGACGCGCAAGCGCGCCGCGGCGCTGGGCCTCACCATCGATTTCAGGCAGAGCAATCACGAGGGGGAACTGGTCGGCTGGCTGCAGGAGGCGCGCAAGGCTGCGGCCGCGGTCGTTCTGAACGCGGGCGCCTATACGCACACCTCGGTCGCGCTCCACGACGCGTTGAAAGCCGTCGAGTTGCCGATCATCGAAGTCCACATCTCCAATCCTTATAAGCGCGAGCCGTTCCGGCACACTTCGTTCGTGTCGCCGGTTGCGACCGGCGTGATCTGCGGCGTCGGCGCGCAAGGCTATTCGCTCGCAATTGAAGCGATCGCGTCGCTGATCGCCGTTTCCAAGAAGGGGCAATGATGAGCAAAGAAGAAAAACCAGCGGCCGATCCCTTGGAAGGAAAGTTGATTCGCGACCTTGCGGCGATCCTCGAGGAAACAGGCCTCAGCGAGATCGAAATCGAGAAATCGGGCTTGCGCGTGCGCGTCGCGCGGATGATGCAGATGGTTGCGGCCGCGCCGATGGCGGCGGCGCCCGCCGTGCGGCCCGCCGGGCAGCCGGCTCAGGCGAAGGCGACCGACGTTTCGGGTCACCCGGGCCTTGTCACCTCGCCGATGGTGGGCACCGCCTATATGTCGCCTTCACCGGGCGCGGCGACGTTCGTGAAGGTGGGCGACATGGTAGCGGAGGGTCAGACGCTGCTCATCATCGAGGCCATGAAGACGATGAACCAGATTCCGGCCACGCGCGCGGGGCGGGTCACGCAGATCATCATCAGCGACGGACAGCCGGTCGAGTTCGGCGAGCCGTTGATGATCATCGAGTGACGGCGCGAACTTTCGATGTTTGACAAGGTCCTCATCGCCAATCGCGGCGAGATCGCCATGCGCATCAACCGTGCGTGCCACGAGATGGGCATCAAGACGGTCGCGGTCCATTCGACGGCCGACGCGAACGCGATGCACGTGCGCATGGCCGACGAAAGCGTCTGCATCGGCCCGCCGGCGGCGCGCGACAGCTATCTGAACATCCCGGCGATCGTGACGGCCTGCGAGATCACGGGCGCGCAAGCCGTGCACCCGGGCTACGGCTTTCTGTCGGAGAACGCGCGGTTCGCCGAGATCGTCGAAGAGCACAATCTGATCTTCATCGGCCCGAAGCCCGAACACATCCGCTTGATGGGCGACAAGATCCAAGCCAAGAAGGCCGTC
>JBGOVA010000021.1:0-31453 GCA_041477875.1 Micropepsaceae bacterium
CGACGGCTGCTTCGACTTGAAGACTTCGTATTGCAGCGCGCCC
Organism: Micropepsaceae bacterium; assembly: GCA_041477875.1. Lineage (GTDB taxonomy): Bacteria > Pseudomonadota > Alphaproteobacteria > Micropepsales > Micropepsaceae > SZUA-430. Next base: position 44 of record JBGOVA010000021.1, read on the forward strand.
GGTTCGTTCTTCTTCACGTTCGCTTGCAGTTCGCGGAATACGGTTTCGAATTCGGATTCCTTGCCCGGTTTGACCTTCAATGTGGCGACGATACCGATGGTCATGTGCGTTCTCCCGATTTGCGTTTCGATAGCGATGGCGCAAGTAGACTAGACGGGGCGCTCCAGCACAAGCATGCGGCGCAGCCGGTGCTCGGTCGGATCGGGCTCACGCGCGGTTTTGAACACGAAGCCTTCCGTAGCGTAGAGCCAGCGCCCAAGGCTGTTGCCTTCGGCGACGCCGACGCTCACCGCTGCGCCGCCTTGCGTGCGCACCCACGCGTAGATCGCGTGCAATGCGCGGCGGCCAGACCCCTGCCCACGCAGTTCCTTGGCGAGGAAGAGTAAAGGCAGATACCACGTCGCACGCTCGGGATAGCCGCGGATGATGTCGATCATGCCCACGACTTGATCGCCCTGCGTGATGACGAAGAGAAATTTGTCATCGTAGGAGCCGTCGGGCGGAAGGGCCACGCGGATCTGCTGGAGCTTGTCGACATCGGAAACGAAACCGTCGGCCAGCGCGAAGTACTCGGGATCGGCGTCGAAAAGCGCCTGCAGATGCGGCGCGTCGCGCTCCTCAAGCGGGCGAACGATGAAGCCGTCGATGACCGGCGCGCTGGTCACGTCATCGCCCTTTGTAATTGCCGGGACGCTTTTCGAAGAAGGCGTTGACGGCCTCGACGTGGTCTTCGGTGTGGTGGGCGAGCGACTGCATGGCGGCGGAGAGTTCCATGATGTTGTCAAAGCTCACCGATTGTCCTTCGCGCAACAAACGTTTGGTCATGCGCAACACGTCGGGCGGCTGGGCGGCCATGCGGCCGGCGAGTGCGCGCGCCTCGTCCATCAGGCTGGCGGCTGGCACGACCTTTGAGACCAAGCCCCAACTCAGGGCCGTCGGCGCGTCGATGGTGTCGCCGGTGTAGAGGAGTTCCGACGCGCGGGCCATCCCGATGACGCGCGGAAGCAGCCAGGCGCCGCCATCGCCGGGGATCAGCCCGATCTTGAGGAACGTCGCGCCGAAGATCGCGGTGTCGGAGGCGATGCGCGTGTCGGCGAGGCAGGCGACATCGTTGCCGAGGCCTATCGCAGGGCCGTTCACGGCAGCTATGACCGGGACCTCGATCCCCCACACGCTGCGCACGATCCTGTGGATGCCGGTGCGGTAGCGTTCGCGGATCGCGACACCGGGGCCGGCGAAGGCGCCGCCCCGTTCGCGCATCGCCTTCACGTCGCCGCCGGCGGAGAAGGCTTTGCCCGCGCCCGTCAGAATGACTGCGCGGATGCCGCGGTCGGCGTTGATCTTGGCGGCCGCCGCGGCGAAGAGATCGCCGTCGCCTTCATGACCCAGGGGATTGCGCGACTCCGGGCGGTTGATCGTCAGCGTCGCGACGGGCCCCGAGACTTCGAACAGCAATGCTTCGCTCATGATGCGCTCTCAAGTGGTGTTAACGGCACGGTAACGAAGTGCGCCCCATCCGCCAAGCGCGACCAAGGATTTGCGCGCCCATGCACGTGCGGCGTGGCCCCGATTCCTTAACGGCTTTCTGGCAGGATTACCGTCCGATTATTTGGTCAAAGTCTCTTCGCGTTCATGATCATGACGGCAGCTTCCAACGCTTCAACTCAGCGAGGCAACGCGACCAAGCGCGCGTTGTCGGCGGAGCGTTTGTCGAAGCTGAAGCTCGACCAGCTCAATATGGTCGTGCAGAACATCAAGCCCGGCGTCCTGGGACTGCCCTTGCTGGCGCTCACGATCTGTTTCGTGCTCAGCCAATGGGTGTCGATCGTCTCGCTCGCCTGGTGGTTCGCCGGCGTCGTCGGCGCCACGGCGTTCTATTGGGTCGGGCACCAGGCGTACCGGCGCCACGGGCAAAACCGTCCCGACCAAGCCGAGTATTGGACGTGGATCCTCGTCGGCCAGCAGTTGGTGTTCAGCCTTATCTGGAACTTGCCGCCGATCATCTTCTGGTCGCAGTGCGACGATCTCGGCCGCATGTTCATGATCATGGTCTATGCCTGCAACATGGCGGGCGGCGCCGCGATCACCTCGCCCTGCCCGCCCTATGCCGTGATCTCGATCGTGTTGAGCGCGGTCGCCATCGTCATCATGCCGGCGCTCGAGGGCACGCCCTTTTATATCGGCATCGCGGCCCTCTCCGTGGGCTTCACGTTCTTCATGGCGCACATGGCGCGGCAAGTGTTCCTGACCGCGCGCGACATGTTGCTCTTGCGCGAAGACAAAAGCGAATTGATCGAACAGTTGACGGCCGCCAAGATCGAATCCGACAAGGCGCGCCATCGCGCCGAGGCGGCGAGCCAGGCGAAGTCCGAATTCCTCGCCAATATGAGCCACGAGCTGCGCACGCCGTTGAACGCGATCCTGGGCTTTTCCGAAATCATGAAAGGCGAAGTCTTCGGGTCGCTGGGATCGCCGCAGTACATCGAGTATGCGGGGCACATCCACGGCAGCGGTCAGCATCTGTTGGGCCTCATCAACGACGTGCTCGACCTCGCGCGCATCGAGGCGGGGCGCTTCGTCGTGCGGGCGATCGAGATCAACATGCGCGACGCCATCGCGAACGCGGCAACGCTGTTCGAAGTGCGGGCGATGCAGGGCAAGGTCGACGTCAAACTCGAGGTCGAGAACGGGTTGCCGCTGCTGCTCGCCGACGAACGGGCGATGCGCCAGATCCTACTCAATTTGATTTCGAACGCCGTCAAGTTCACGCCCGAAGGCGGCACGGTGACCGTGTTCGCGCGGCGCTCGGGCGGCGGCGGGATGGAGTTCGGGGTCAGCGATACCGGGGTCGGCATCGATCCGGCCGACATCGACACGGTGTTCGAGGCCTTCGGACAAGGCCAGCACGACGTCGCGACGCGCGAGAAGGGGACGGGCCTCGGCCTGCCGATCGTGCGCGGCCTCGTCGAGGCGCATGGCGGCAAGGTGCGGCTCGCGAGCGAACTCGGCAAGGGGACGACGGTGACGTGCGTGTTCCCGCGCGAGCGGCTGACCGCGCCGCAGCCGGTGCCGATCCGGCTGGCGACGGTCATCTGACGCTGCCGGGTTGGAGGCGTGGGTCCCACCACAAAGTCACGAAGGACACAAAGTTCTTGGTGACCTACGAATTCTGATGATCTTGAAGAGTTGGAATTGCGCTAACGCGCGATCCTTTTCAAACCTTGCTTCAAGAGCGGGACATTGAAGTTCATGAGAAACCCGAGGCGGTGGCCGGAAAGCTTCAGATATGTCAGGAGCTGCGCTTGGTGAATGGCTGTGAGCGCTTCCACCGATTTCACTTCGACAACAACGGCGTCGCCTACAAGCATGTCGATGCGATAAGCTGCATCCACCTTCAATTTTCCATAGACGATCGATAGCGGGATTTGGCGGCGAACAACCAATCCACGCTCACTGAGTTCGTAGGCGAGACATTGCTCATAGGTGGATTCCAGAAGGCCGGCACCGAGCGTCTTATGCACTTTCATTCCGGCGTCGACCACGGTGGCGCCGATCTGCTCCACGGCCTCGGGTATCGGCGCGTAAGCGCCAGAATCGGAAATCTCCGTCACGCACAGTTCTCCTCGCGGAAAACAGTCTAGCACGCGCAACGACACAAAGGGCTCAGTGCCTTCGTGTTCTTTGTGACTTTGTGGTGGGACCGACGTCTGTGAAGGGCGCCGCGCTAGGTCTTAGTCCAGCGAGGCGTAGCGCTTCAGGTGGTGGTCGACGTTGCCGAACATCGTGTCGATCATCGTCAGGCGCTTGAAGTAATGGCCGACGTTGAGTTCGTCGGTCATGCCCATGCCGCCGTGGAGCTGCACCGCGTTTTGGCCGATGAAGCGGCCGGCCTTGCCGATCTGGACCTTCGCGGCCGAGGCGGCTTTTTTGCGCTCCGCTTCGCTCTCGCCGAGTTTGAGCGTCACCATGTAGGTGATCGAGACCGACTGTTCGTAGTTCATGAACATGTCGACCATGCGGTGCTGGAGCACTTGGAACTTGCCGATCGGCACGCCGAATTGCTTGCGCGTCTTGCAATATTCGACGGTGGTGTCGTTGAGCACCTTCATCGCGCCGATGGCTTCGGCGGAAAGTGCCGCGATGCCCTCGTCCGTCACTTGTTCTATCAGCGACAGGCCGTTGTCGGCTTGGCCAACGAGCGCGTCGGCACCGAGGGCGACGTTCTCGAACGTCACTTCGGAGGCCCGCAGGCCGTCGACCGTGGGATAGTCGCGCGTCGAGACGCCTTTCGTCTTCTTGTCGACGACGAAGACGGAGACGCCCTTCTCATCGCGCTGGCCGCCCGCCGTGCGCGCGGTCACGATCAGGCTGTCGGCCCAGGGCGCGCCGATAACGACCGCTTTGTGGCCATTCAGCGCGTAGCCGGCGCCCGCCTTCTTCGCGGTGACGTTGAGGTCGGCGAAATTGTAGCGGCCTTGCGGTTCGGCGAAGGCGAAAGCGAAGACGCGCTTGCCTTCGACGATTTCGGGGATGAGTTTTTCCTGCTGCGCTTTCGTGCCGCCGTGACGGAGGAAACCGCCGGCCAGGACCACCGTACCGAGATAGGGCTCGATCACGAGGCCGCGGCCGAATTCTTCCATGATGATCATGGTTTCGACCGGACCGCCGCCGAGGCCGCCTTGGTCTTCCGAGAACGGCGCACCGAGGAGTCCCAGGTCCGCAAACGTTTGCCAGTTCTTGCGATTCCAGCCCGCGTCGCTCTTCACGATCGCGCGGCGGTTTTCGAACGTGTAGTCGTTCTGAACGAACTTCTGCACGCTGTTGCGCAGCAGCGTTTGTTCCTCGGTAAACGAAAAGTCCATGGGTCTTCCTGGCTGTCCTGGTGGTCAATGGCGATGGGGCTGTCTTAGAGCCCCAGCACCATCTTCGCAATGATGTTGCGCTGAATCTCGCTCGAGCCGCCGTAAATGGTGGTGCGCCGCGTCAGGAAATAGTTTTGCGCCGCGCCGTGAGAATAATCCGGGCCCGGAACGTACTCGTTCGTCATCTTGTCGTGCGCGAACGGGCGGTAGGGATTGCCGTAATAGGCAATGGCTTCGAGCGTCAGTTCCGTCAGGCGCTGCTGGATGTCGGTGCCTTTGATTTTCAGGATCGAGGCTTCCGGTCCGTGGCCGCCTTTGGATTCCTTCGACAGGGTCCGCAACTCGGTGAATTCGAGCGACAGGAGATCGATCTCAAGTTCGGCGATGTTGCGGGCGAACTCGGGCGTGTCGATCAGCGGCTTGCCGGCGTCTTGCTCGGCGGTCGCGATCTTCTTCAGGCGTTCGACCGCGCGCTTCGAACGCGCGACGCCCGCGATGCCGGCGCGTTCGTGGCCGAGCAGGAACTTCGCGTAGGTCCAGCCCTCGTTCTCCTTACCGATGAGGTTCTTGACCGGCACCTTCACGTTGTCGAGGAAGACCTCGTTGACCTCATGCGCGCCGTCCATCGTGATGATGGGACGGACCGAGACGCCGGGCGTCTTCATGTCGATCAGGAGGAACGAAATGCCTTCCTGCTGCTTCGCCTTTGAATCGGTGCGCACGAGGCAGAAGATCCAGTCGGCGTACTGGGCGAGTGTCGTCCAGGTCTTCTGGCCGTTGACGATGTAGTGGTCGCCATCGCGCAGCGCGGTCGTTTTGAGCGAGGCCAAGTCCGAACCCGAGCCCGGCTCCGAATAACCTTGGCACCACCAGCGTTCGCCGGAGAGAATCTTGGGCAGGTGTTCTGTTTTCTGTTCGTCGTTGGCGAATGTGTAGATCACGGGGCCGACCATCGCGACGCCGAAAGGCAGCACCATCGGCGTGTCGGCGAGTGCGCACTCCTCGCCGAAGATATATTTCTGCGTCGAGGTCCAGCCGGTGCCGCCGTATTCCTTCGGCCAAGAGGGGGCGATCCAGCCTTGCTTGTAGAGCGTGCGGTGCCAGGCCAGGAAGTCTTCCTTGCCCCCGTACTCGCGGCGCGACTTGCCGCGCACGTTCTCGGGATAGTTTTCGGCAATGAAAGCCTTCACCTGTTTGCGGAAGGCCTCGTCGGCCGATGTGAAATCCAGGTTCATGGGCGGCGTCCTCTTGGATATGCTCGGCCGATGCAAGCCGACAATTTGTCAGTTCATGCGATGATAGCCAGGCCTCGGCGCGTTTCAATCCGCATCTTGGCAGAGGGTCGACGGCGCATTAACAGGAAGCGATGACCGATTTGATCGAGAGCCCCTGCGTCAAGGTCTGCGCGATTGACGCTACGACAGGTTGGTGCTTGGGCTGCGGGCGGTCAATGGCGGAAATCGCGAGCTGGAGCACGCTCGCGCCCGAGCGGCGGCGCGCGGTCGCGGGCGAACTCGACAAGCGCAAGGCGCAGATCATGGACCGCGAGCGGCGGTCGCGCGGCTACAGGTTGCCCGGCGCATGAGCGGACGCGTCATCGCCGTCAGCCTCAGCGGCGCGCACACGATGTCGAAGCCGAATCGCGAACGCATCCGGTTGCTCGAAGGGCTGGGTGTCGAGGGCGATGCACATATGGGCGAGACGGTGAAACATCGCTCGCGCGTCGCGCGCGATCCCACGCAGCCGAACTTGCGGCAAGTGCATCTCATCCACGGCGAGCTCCACGACGAGCTGCGCGCGAAGGGGTTCGACGTGTCACCCGGGCTGATGGGCGAGAACGTCACGACACGCGGTGTCGATTTGCTCGAGCTGCCGACTGGCGCGCGGTTGCATTTGGGTGCGAACGCGGTGGTCGAGGTCATGGGCCTGCGAAACCCCTGCTATCAGCTCGACGGTCTGCAGAAAGGGCTGATGGCGGCGACGCTCGACCGTGGGGTGGACGGAGAGCTGATCCGCAAAGCGGGCGTGATGGGCATCGTGATCGCGGCCGGCAATGTGGCGGTGGGCGATGCGATACGCGTCGCGTTGCCGGCGGGCGCGCACGAGCGATTGAAGCCCGTGTGATCCACGTCCCCACCAACCCGAGCTACCACCTGATCTTCGATGCGCTGGCGTGGGGGACGGGCATGGTTGTGGGCGTCGCGCTCTATCGTTCGCGCTTGCGGGAGGTGACGGCGCAGGTCGCGCGCGTGGCGGATGGCGGGTATTTCGCGTGCCTTGCGGTCGGCGCGATCGCGGGGGCTTACGTCAGCGGCTCGTTCACGTTCTGGGGCCAGGGTGTCTTTGCGCTCGCGCATTCGGTGGCGGGCGCGCTCGTCGGCGGGATCATCGGCGTCGAGCTCTACAAGCTCGCGCGCGGCATTCGCATGTCCACCGGCATCGTGTTCGTCGGGCCGTTCGCGGCGGGCGTCGCGGTCGGGCGTTGGGGATGTTTGTTCGCGGGGTTGCCGGATCAAACGTACGGCGTTGCCACGTCGTTGCCGTGGGCGGTCGATCTTGGCGATGGGATCGGGCGGCATCCGGTGCAGGTCTATGAGTCGTTTGCGATGGCGGTGTTCTTTGCGGTGTTCGCCGGTGCGCTTCGCGCCCGCATGCCGTGGGCGATGCGGCACGGATTCTATTGGCTTGCCATCGTCTACGGCACGCAGCGATTCTTGTGGGAGTTCTTGAAGCCCTATCCCGCGCTGATCGGGCCGTTCAATCATTTTCATCTGATGTGCGTGGCGTTGATCGCTTATGGATTCGTCATGATCCGGCGGGATCGCGGCGCGACGCAGGTGTGATAGCTTCTCGCAAAGCCATGAGGTCCGCATGAATCGTCCCGTCGATCTCAGGAATTCAACTGCGATGCCGATCCGCAAATCGGCGCCCTATTTGTTTCACGCGCAGACGACGAGCCTGTGCGAAGCGTGCCTGAAGCTCGTGCCGACGAAGATCCTGATCGAGGGCGACGACGTTTTTTATCAAAAGCGTTGCGGCGAGCACGGCGTGCAGAAGACGCTGATTTCGAGCGACGCCGCCTATTGGAAAAGCTGCAAGGATTATCTGAAGCCCGGCGACCGGCCGTTGGCGCCGCAGACGCACACCGAGCGCGGGTGTCCATATGACTGCGGGCTCTGTCCCGACCACGAGCAGCATTCGTGCCTTGCGATCCTCGAGGTCAATGAGGCGTGCAATCTGTCGTGTCCGGTTTGCTTCGCGGATTCTTCGGTCAAGCGCAAGGGACACCGCGATCTGGCCACGATCGAACGCATGATGGACACATTGGTCGCGAGCGAAGGCGAGCCCGACCTCGTGCAGATTTCGGGCGGCGAACCGACAATCCATCCGCAGTTCTTCGAAATCCTGGATGCGGCGAAGCGCCGGCCGATCCGGCATCTGATGATCAACACCAACGGGCTCCGCATCGCACGCGAGCCGGAATTCGTCGCGCGGCTCGCGAGCTATATGCCGCGGTTCGAGGTCTATCTGCAGTTCGATTCGCTGAAGCGCGACGCGTTGATGAATCTGCGCGGCGCCGACTTGCGCAGTGTGCGGCGGCAGGCATTGGAAGCGCTCGAACGGCACAACATTTCGACGACGCTTGTCGTGACGCTGAAGAAGGGCGTCAACGACGGGGAGGTCGCGGACATCGTGCGCCACGCGCTCGAATGGCGCTGCGTGCGCGGCGTGACTTTGCAGCCCATCCAGGATGCCGGCCGCAACGACGGGTTCGACCCCAAAGCGCACCGCGTTCTGCTTTCGGACGTGCGGCGCGAGGTGGCGAAGGCGGGCGTGTTCGCGCTCGAAGACATGATCCCCCTGCCCTGCAATCCCGATGCGATTTCGATCGGCTATGGCTTGCGCCAGGGCAAGTCGGTGGCGCCGATCACCTCGCTGATCCCGCGCGACGTGCTGGTCGAGACGGCGCCGAACACGGTGACGTTCGAAGCGTTTCCCGAATTGCGGCGGCGCATGTTCGATCTGTTGTCGCTGTCGACGGCCGCAGCCGATACGTCCGACAAGCTCGCCGCCGTGTTGTGCTGTCTGCCGGAAGCCGCCGTGCCGCAGGACATCGGCTACGAGCACACGTTCCGCGTCGTCATCGTGCAGTTCATGGACCGCTTCAACTTCGACCTCGGCGGCGTGAAGCGCTCGTGCGTGCATTTCGTCGAGCCGGACGGAAAAATCTATCCGTTCGATACGTTCAATACGTTTTATCGCGAGGGGGCGGTGGGGCGTGTCTCTCTTCGCCCTGGAACGACGCAAGATGCTTGATCCGACCGATGGCCGCGGTGTTGAGCGCAGGCAAATTAGGGAGAACGCTGGGGCTTTTGCCGTTTTTCTTGGGACGTTTCTTGCGGTCGCGGGGTTGAACTACTCGATGTTTGCGATCATCGAATTATCCGAGGGCAATCGGGAAAGCGACCCGTATACAACCTTGCTGGCGAGAGAGGTGCCGCTGATCATGACCGGAGAAAATCCTTCAACGGGCGGCGAGATTCGTCGCTTCATCGGCTTGGTCCTCATCGTCATCGGGGCGCTGTGGATTATTGCGTCGGGCTTGTGCAGCGGCGGGTTCTTGATCAGCCTGTTCGCCACGGGCGGCGATATTCGCGAGGCGTTCGGCATTATCCCGATGATCGTGCTGGTCGGCGGCATTTCCGCGGGATTCGGATTTGGCCTGTATGCGATCGGGCGGGCGCTGAGGCCTTCGAAGACATGAGCGAGGTCTCTTCGGGAGGCGGATCAGGCGCCGACATTGTCGGGGCGGCTGTCACCATTCTGATCAACAGCGGCATTTCCGGCGCGATGGGCTTCGGCCTTTTCACCGTCGGGCGCGGATTGTGGAGGAGCAAATGACAGATCAGCCGACTTCGAACCGGTTGCGCCATATTCTGGCGGTGGCCCTTGTCGCGGGCGGTGTGCTCATTCTGGCGGCACTCGCCGTCTTCATTTGGATCGCGATCGGATTTCGCCAATCGTTCACGGCCACGTTGCCGCCGTTCGAAGACATGGCGCAGGGGATCGTACTGCTGTCGCCCGTCTTGCTGCTTGCGCTTTGGATGATCGGATACGGGCGGCGCCTCTTGAGGAAGGAATGAGCCTTCGGGCAGCCGAGGACGGCGACGACGGGTTCCCCATGCCCGTGCGCCGGTTTCTCGCCGAGGCCGAAACGCATCTGCAGCGCGGCGATGTCGTGCTGTGCAAGGGAAAGGCCTCGCTCTATTCGTGGGCGATCCGCTGGTGGACGAAATCCGAGTTCAGTCATGCGGCGCTTGTGTTCGCAGTGCCTTCCCGCGAGGACGGGTTCGAGCGCACGTTCCTCATCGAAGCGGGGACGAGCGGCGTCGACATCACGGATCTGAAGCACTACGCGATCGATCTCTCGCTGGTCTACGACGTGGCGATCAAGAGGCTCGAACAACCTTGGATGACGGTCGCCGTGCAGCGTGTCATTCGCGGGCACATGCTCAACTTCATCAAGGCGAGCTACGACTACTGGAAGGTCGTCGCGCTGGCGCGCTCATTCCTCAGCAACGCGATCTTTGGTTTGAGCGCCGGCGTTGAAGGCATCGAGAAGGCCGTGCGGCGCAGCTATCGCTGGAGCAAGACGCCGCCTGCGCGTTTCGTGTGTTCGGGCTTCGTTCAATTCGGCTACATGAGCGCCGTGCGACGCCTGATCGAGAACGGCAGCCTGCCGCGCGAGGTGATCCGCGACGTGATCTTTAGGCCCGGGCTTCCAGCAGGCGCCGACCGCTCCGCCATCTTGGCCACGACGCCCGAGGATTTCGCGCAATCAGACAGGATCTCGTGGAAGTATGCGATCCGGCGCGGGAGGGTCCACCGCGTCGAGAGCTATGACGCAGTCAAGGCCATCTTTCGGCGGCGATGAGGTCGATTTCATCGTGAATCGCGAGGCTCAAAGCCGGGCGCGCCGCCTTGTGGTTACCTCGCCAACAACGCGCAACCGCTAGGGTGAAGCCTTCGGGTGACAGCCGTCCGAGAATCACGGTAACCGTTTGCCATAGACCCCGCTTTGCGTTGCGCGCACGGGGGGGATTCGTCAGATTTGACGCAGGCTTACAGGCAGTCCCGTTAACGTAGCGTTAGTACCTTAAGGAGTGTCGGATGACGACCGCGCCCGCGCGTGCCGTTTCGAGTGCATTTGTCACGACCCTTCGTGCGGCCCTGATGGCCGCAGCTGCCGGCGCGGTGTTGGTGGGCTTGTCGCCAAGTGCGATGGCCGCGTCCTGCGCGACGACCGCCGGCAACGACACCTGCATCATCACGCTAGGCGACCTTGCCAGCACGCAAGACGGCCAAGCCGGGACCGATAGGCTGCAATTCAACGATGCGGCCGCTCTCAACGTGACCGCCAGCCAATTCGCGACGACAGGGAATTTCTTGAACTTCGAAGAAGCGCAGGTCGTCGCCGGGACCACCTTGAATATTACGAGCGCTGCAACCGACGCGCCGGTATCAATGGCCTGGATCGTCGACGGCATTCTCAACGTCACGGGCGGCAACGCGATCGGCAATACCAGCGCCATGACCGTCAACGGGGCCTTCAACGTCAACGACAACGAGACTATTGGCAACCTTGCCGGAACTGGTTCGGTAGTCATTGCAGGTACGAAGGTCCTGACGTCCGGCGGCGCCTCGGCGACCACGACGTTTTCGGGGACCATTTCAGGCGCCGGCGGCTTCACGAGCGGCGCCGGCATTCTGACTTTGAGCGGCAACAATTCCTATTCGGGCGGCACCACGGTCACCGGCGGCACGCTGATCATGACCGGGAACAATTCGTCCACGGGCGCGGTTGCGGTCAACGGCGGCGCGCTTGAGATCGGCAATGCGGGCGCGATCGACAATGCCGTCTCCGTCGGCATCGCGCTCGGCGGCACACTGCGCGGGACTGCCGCTTACGCTATCAACGGCGACGTCACGAACAACGGCAATTTCAACGGCAACGTGACTGTCACCGGAAATGTCACGAACAACGGCGCCATGGCGCCCGGCGTCTATGTGTCGGGCAGCACGACGCCGCAGTACGGCACCATGGCGGTGGTGGGGAACTACACGGCCGGCGCGACGTCGTTCCTCGACATGCAAATCGACCTCGACGCAGCGTTGCCCGGGGGCGGTACGCCGGGCACGACGCACGACTACCTCGCCATTCAAGGCAACACGCTCGGATCCAATCCGACTTATATCTTCCTCACCGAGGCCGATCTGACCGCCGATGCGGGTCTTGCGACGACGGGCGATGGAATCCGGCTTGTCAGCGTGACGACGGGTACGACAACGGCCAGCGCCTTTCAGCAAGGCAACGCGCTTAGTTCCGGCGCGTATCAGTATCTGCTGAGATATGTCGCCGACTACGCCGGCGGTGGCGGCGCCGACGGGTTCTTCCTGCAGTCGGCGGTGCGCGACGAAATGATCGCCCATCCCGCGCTGCTGTCGGCGGGGCAGGCCTTGGTGCGCCATTGCTTCCGCGACGATCAGCGCATTCCCGACAGCCCGAAGGGCGCCACCTACGGGCGCGCCTGGGTCGGGTATCATCAAGGCAATACGAGCTTCGGCGCCGACACCGGCATCGACATGAACGAGGACTTCAACTGTACGACCGGCGGCATGGATTGGCGCGCCGGCTACGGGTGGTTCGGCGGCGTGTCGGGCGGCTTTGGCCATGCGAACTCGGACCTCGCGACACCGGCCGGCGTCGGAACGCTCGATGGCGACGCGCGTGTGATCGAAGGCTATGCCTCGTTCACGAGCTCGTCGCTCTTCATCAATCTCTCGGCCGGCTATGCGGACATGGACTGGACGTACACCGGCAGACTTGTGAGCGCGACGACGACCTCGTCCACGGGTTTCATCGGCTCGGCGCAAGCGGGCGTCGCGCTCGATGTCGCGCCGTTCGCGGTCAAGCTGATCGGTGCGATCAACTACGACGGCACGAATTGCGGCGACTCGTGCTTTGGCTTCGCGGTCACCGAAGATACGGGGTTGATCGAGGCGAAGGGCACGATCCGCTTCGACGGCGTGACTTGGGGCGGGGCGGTCCGGCCATGGGCGGCGGTGTCCTATTCCGACGTTCTGTCCGACGGGATCAATACCGTGTCGCTGAACGCGGTTTCGGTTTCGGCCGACACAAACGACCAGCTGATTATGGTCGAAGGCGGCTTGCAGACCTATCTCGACGAGAATCTGGCGCTGTTCGCCGACGGCGGCTATCACGAGAGCCTGGCCAAGGACATCACCGGCTACAAAGCCGGCGTGGGCCTCAAACTCTATTGGTAAGCTCAGCCATTCATTGACGTTTTCGTGACGGGGCCGCGCAGACGCGGCCCTTTGTCTTTTCGCGCGACTGGCTCTCGTGCTTAGATCGATGACGAGTCCGCGTGGCGAGGTTTTGCAGTGCAATGCCTACAGTTCTGATCACAGGCGCGTCGGCAGGCATCGGGAAGGCGGCGGCATTGAGGCTCGCCGCGCGCGGCCATCACGTCATAGCGACCGGCCGCAACGTCGCCGCACTCGAACAGATCAAGCGAAGCGCCAAGGGCCGGCTCGACACGCTCGTCCTCGATATCGCGTCGGCAGCGTCGGTCGAAGCGGCGCAGCCAGAGGTCAAGGCGCTTGCCGGACAGAACGGGCTCGACGTGCTGATCAACAACGCCGGGTACACGGTCGCGGGCCCCCTCGAGAAGGTCGGCGACGCGGAGTTGAAGGCTCAATTCGAGACCAACGTGTTCGGCCCGATGCGTATGATCCGCGCGTTCCTGCCGGAGATGAGGGAACGCAAGCGCGGGCGCATCATCAACATTTCAAGCGTCGTCGGGCGGATCGCCCTGCCGTTTTTCGGGCCGTACACCGCCAGCAAGCACGCGATCGAAGCGTTGTCCGACGCGTTGAGGAACGAACTCAAGGCCCATGGCATCGACGTGGTCATCATCGCGCCCGGCAGCATCAGCACAGGCTTGAACGAAGCCGAGCGCAAGACCTTGGAGGCGCACGCGGACGCCGGATCGCCATACGCGCAGCAGATCAAGAAGGTGCTGGCGTTCCACAAGGACGTGCGCCCGAACGCGGCCAAACCCGACGTTGCGGTCAAAGCCATCGTGCGCGCGGTCGAGGCTCGGCGCCCGAGGGCGCGCTATGTCGTGCCGTTCTTGCCCAATCGCGCGCTCATCGCGCTTGCGGAATTCCTGCCCACCGAGGCGTCGGACGCCGTCATCCAGAGCATCACCGGGCTTCGCGGCGTGCGGTCCTGATCACGCGCCGCGGGTCACTTGTGCTTTGAGCCCTGCGGCGCCGGCGCACCTGCAGGCTTCGATTTGGCCGGCTTGAACTTCCCGTTTCCGTCATCGAGATCGAAGGCCAAGATCGCCATCCCCAACAGATACGCTACGAAGTGACGGTTCTGAGCGACCGCCCACTCCCACACTTCGTGGATGCGGGCGATCGCCCAGGCCTCATCATAAGGCGGCTCAGTACGCCTCATGCCGCGGCCTTTGTCTGCTGCGGCATCACGTGAATCTGTTCGATCACCGGGCCGTCGATGCCGTAACTCAGGCGGAGCCGTTCGAGCGTCTGGGAATTGAACGGAAACTCGGCGGCGATGTTCGCTTCGCCGTCGACGATCTTCGGCGGCCCCAGGGGCTTTATGTCCAGCCCGACGCGCATCTGCTTCATGATGTGATCGACCGTGAAAAAGCCGGTCGCCTTTTTCGCGCCCCAAAGCAAAGCCGATTCCAGCATCGCGCATTGCATGCGCCCCCAATAGCCGGACTTGCGCATCGATTTGGACAACGCGCCGCGCGTGAGTTCCCACACGTCCACGCCGCGCGGTATGGGGCCTTCGCAAACCTCGCCGAAAATATCCGCCAGCATGTAGGGCCCGTCGGTCCTGTTCATCCGCATCGAGGCGACGATGTCGTCGTTGCGATCGAAGTCCATCAGATAGATCGTATCCGGGGTATCGTACTGGTCGAACTCGAGCCCGTTGTAACTCTTGAGCTTCCAGCCCTTCTCCTTGATGAATACGTCGTAGCGCTGCCGAAACATCGCCGCCAGCAAACCGCGGCAATTCGGATTCGTTGCGCCCACCACTACGTGCACCATGACTCCCTCCACCGTTGATGAAGGGAATTTGTCGCCAGTAGTAGTTGCTCCGGTATCGTCAGATGTAACGAGTTGACGTCTGCGCAAAGGCCAAGGTTCCGTCCAGCGCGGCTCGAACGGCAGCCTGGATGATCGTCGGCACGCGGTATTTTACCTTGATGTGGTCTTGATAGGTTCTGACGGTGCGTTCGCCGATGGTGAGGATCGTACCAATCTCCCAGGCGGTCTTGCCCTCCGCACTCCAGCGCAGCACCTCAAGCTCGCGCTTCGACAGCGACGGCGGAACCGGCTTGAAGCCTTCCACCAGCCGGCGGAGACCTTCATACGCGAATGCGCCGACAAGCCGCAGCGACAGCTGCGCCTTCGTGCTGAGATCGGGCTCAGTGCCGCCAAAGGTCACTGCGCCGGGCACCCCGCCAAACCCCGGCGTCTGCATGACGAAACCGTTCTCCAAGCCAAACTCGGCGGCTTCATCGAATACGCTCAAAGACCGCTTCGATGCGCCCGACGAGGCCGCGCGCTCGCGGCATTCGGACCAGAGGCTCGGCGAACCATTCATCAAGACGTGACGAAAAACCGGGTCGGCATCGCAATGGCGCGCCTCGGCGTAGCGCTCGCGCCAACCCTCCGGCATGCCAAAAAACCCAAAGCCGCGGTCGAGTTCGCTCTCGTGAACCAAAGACCCCGCGTACCAGGACGTGATACCGACGTCGTCGAGGAGCTTGGTGAGGGGGCGCGTGATGTCGCCCGGCTTGATCGCTTTCAGGCACGTCTCACTGAACGCTTGCACCAATGCGAAAGGAATCTCACTCATTTCAGGCACACCAATTCTGGCCCGTTCGGGCTCGAAGTCTTTTCGATGCTGAACACCGACGCCGCATCGCCGCTGTGAGGAAACGCACATAGTCGCGCTCGCGACAAGATCGGGAATGCACGCGGGCGGAATGACGCAGAGTTCGAGCGGGTCTTTCGCGCCACTGTTCGAGAAAAGTCGACTTGAAGTTCTAAATCGTGAGCGCGGTCGCGGCGTTTCGCCTGTCCGGGGTATGCGTCCGCTTGTAAGGTATCGGCGGTTTTTTGGGGACAGCAGACATGAATCGGCGGGGGATTTGCAACGGCGCCGCGATGCGGCTTTCGATTTCGGCGTTCGCATTGTTGGCCGGCCTCGGTGCCGCGACCGCGGCGGAACCATCCTCGAGCGGGACGGATCCCGATGCCGCGGGTGTTCCTGCGTCGGAGCCCGGGATATTGCCCGCGCCGGGGCCTCAGCCTTCGGCGATGGACCAGACGGATTCCGACGCGGCGTCCAACCCGCCCGCAGCCGAGGCACAAGAGGACGTGTCTCCTGCGCAGAAACTCATCGACACCCTGGTGATGCGCGACGGTGTCATCGCGCTGCCCGGCGGCCAAGCCAAAGTGAACGTCGCCAAGGACCTCGCATTTCTGGACGAGAAGGATGCCCGCACGCTCATCGTCGACGTCTACGGGAATCCTCCGGACGTGGCCGAGGGCGTTCTTGGGGTGTTGCTGCCGCGGGCCCTGAGCCCGCTGGCCGCGGAAAGCTGGTTCGCCATCCTTACCTACGAAGAGGATGGTCATGTGTCGGACGAGGATGCGTCCTCGATCAACTACGACGACCTGCTGAAGGAGATCCAGGAAGCGACCGACGAAGAGAGCAAGACGCGAGAGAAGGCAGGTTACGAGACCATCAAGCTCGTCGGCTGGGCCCAGTCCCCGTCATACGACAAGGCGGCGCACAAACTCTATTGGGCAAAGGACGTGAAGTTCGGCAAGAGCGACGGCGATACGCTGAACTACGCGATCCGCGCGCTGGGCCGCACGGGCGTGTTGCAGGTCAATGTGGTGGCCGACATCAAGCAGCTGCCGGAGATCAACGCGAAAATACCGGAGCTGCTAAACACGATCTCCTTCAACGACGGGCAGCGCTACGCGGACTTCAACGAAAGCACCGACGCTGTCGCGGCTTATGGCCTTGCGGGTTTGATCGCGGGCGGCGTGGCGGCAAAGGCAGGCTTGTTCAAAGGCCTGTGGGTGCTGTTGCTTGCGTCGAAGAAGTTTCTGATCGCAGGGGCGATTGCCTTCGGCGGCGCGATCTGGGGCGGTATTCGTTGGCTTATGGGCCGCAAGCAAGCGTAGCGGCCTGCAGGGCGCTATCGGGTCGGCGATCTTTCGCCCGACGACATCGCCCTGAGCGCGGACGCGGCCACCTCGACCGGCTGCGCCAGGAGGGAATCAAAGAAGGCCTTCATGACTTTGCATGTCTTTGCGGCGTCGCCCGATCCGCCAAGCAGGCCGTCGACTTCTTCCGCGGGAATGCCGGTCGCTTGAGACGCGTCGGCGAATGAGCGCGCGGCGAGCTGGGTAAATTCCTCTGCCGGCATTTTTTGCGGCGCCTCTTGACCGATCTTTGCGGCGATCACGCGCGTGGTGTTGTTGTTGCCGCGCTCGATCAATTCCGGAGTCAGTTTCGAATCGAGATCGCCCCTTGAACGACCGAGCGCCAAATCCGCGCAAGCCTGATAGTCCTGGCGATCCGCCAGATACGCGAGTTGATCGCGCGTCGTCGCGAAGAGTTCATACGTCAATTGATCGGGCAAGGAAGTCGTCTTGTCCGCCACGTAGGACACCACCAAGGCCTTCGCGTTTGCACGCACCTGCGCGGGCGCGATGCCGTCGTTTTGATCTCTGATCACGGATGTTTCGATCCGTTCGTACAATGCCGGCTCGTGCGTCTTGATCACCTGCATATAGGGCAAGACATTGTCGACCGCGACCCGCTCCTCGACCCAACCGAAACCTGAGGGTATCCAGCCGCCGATGACGGCCGCGCTGCCGAGCATCCCCAGTGCGGCACCGATGCCGGCGCCCCAATAGGGCGAAAATCGCGCGCCCCAAAATCGCTCGGCGGCCCGCGCCACGAGATACCCGATGACGCCCGCCGCGCCGCCGCTGATTGCGCCGATGATAAGTGCCGCCAAGTCCATTGCACCCCAGTATAGACACGCCCGGCCCGAGCGCCAGGATCGTCAGCCTGCTGATTAACAACGATTTATCAATCGACGATCAACGAATTTGTCATAAAGTTCACAGCTCGGGCCGCGCCCGGCAAAAGGCCAAACGCACCTATTTTGCACCCTCAACAGCCGACCTCATGACACGAAGGCGCGCCGCGAAATCCACAGGTACCGGCAACAGGCAGGTTCGATCGCCGAGCTATCGCTTGCCTGCGCTCGATTCGGATTTCCTGCTCGGCGACACGATGCGCGGCGTGCGCTTTCTTCTCGAATACGCGAAGGCCGAGGAGAGCTTGCGCGGCGCCGGGATTCGCTCGACCATCGTTGTTTTCGGGTCCGCCCGCATCGACGCAAAACATCGCTGGTATAAGGAAGCGCGGACTTTTGGCCGGCTCGCGTCGCTGCGCGGCGGCGCTCTCGACGGCAACGGCGAGGTGCGCGACAACGTGATCGCCACAGGCGGCGGGCCGGGCGCGATGGAAGCGGCCAATCGCGGCGCCGCCGACGTCGGTGCGCCCTCGATCGGGTTCAATATCAAGTTGCCCAAAGAGCAGATACCCAACCGCTACACGACGCCGGAACTGACGTTCCAGTTTCACTATTTCGCGATGCGCAAGATGCATCTCGCCATGCGCGCCAACGGGCTCGTGGTGTTTCCCGGCGGCTTCGGCACGTTCGACGAGTTGTTCGAAATCCTGACGCTGCGCCAAACGGGCAAGGTCGATCACTTGCCCGTCGTTTTGGTCGATCGCGACTACTGGACGCGCGTGATCAACTTCAACGCGCTTCTCGGTGAAGACATGGTCAGCAAGGCCGACCTCAAGCTCTTCAGCTTTGCGGAGGACGCAGAAGAAATCTGGCAGCGCCTTCTGGGGGGCGGGCTCAAGATTCCGCCATCAGTGCCGCTGATCGCTGCGAAGCAAAAAAACGCGCCCCGGCGCGCGCGGCCGCGCCCGGGGTGAATTCGGCTTACCGCGGCTCGCACACAGGGTCGACGGCGCCGGCAGGCAGAACGCAGTCGATCTCTCCGTTCGCGGCGGTCGGGCTGTCGGGCAATTCCTGATCCAGGACGAGGCGCTTGCCGCCTTTCGCAGCGGCCTGAAGCACTTGCTCGATGCGCCTTGCGTTCGGCATTGCGGTGGCGCCCGCGGCTGCAAAGAGCCAGGAACGGCGGCGCGGGTGGGCGGGTGTGCTTATCGCGCCGAGGAGTTGTTGCAGCGCCGACGACCTCTTCGGCGGCGCCGCTTTATCGAGTTTTGCGAGAAGCGTTCCGGCCTGCGTGAGCGCGCCGGAGAGCTGTGCGTCGCGGGTGTAGAGACCGGAGGACGGGCCGTCCGTGCGGGCGATGCGCGCCTCTTCGAGGATCGAGTGCACGACCTGCGTCACAGGCTTGCGCTTGTCGGTCGGCTTCACCTTTTTCATGACACCCTCATCAGCTCGTACGGGGCTTCATCCGCTCAATCTGCCCCTTCTTCATATGGATCGCAACGATCGGTTCGGCCACTGTCTGGCTGCCGGTCAATTCGTGTTCGATGACGGAGAGGCGGACCAATTTGCTGGCGTAATCGGCCAAGAGTTCGGGCGCGGCCGAATTGACCACGTCGGCGACGCGCATTTCCATCGCATGGCGGGCGATGTCGTCGCCGGCCATGATGATGGCCCGCGCGACCGCGAGCGGCGCCTGATCGAAGGTTTGAAGGATCGACTTGGCGAGGCCGGAATCCTTCTTGGCTATTTCGCCGCCGACGGCGTTCAAAAGCGCGCCGATGCCTTGGCGCATCAGCTGGAAGATCACGTATTTGTAGCCCGGCTGCGCGCCGCGCAGCAGTGCGTCGATCAGATCGGCTTGCGCGAAGGACCGAATGATCGCGGGTTCGCGCTGGTTGGGTGCGCCGCTCGAGACGAGCTGATGCTTGACGATGCCGCCGAAGGCGCTGCCGATGCGGATCTCGATGAACATCGGGCGCACGTCGCTTGCGCCGTAGCCGACGAAGACGATTCCCGTTTTGGGGACACCGGGTGGAATCCAATCGGTCAGGCAGGACGCAACCGCGATCTCGGCCAGTGCCGTCTTCGTGGCGTCAGGTATCGCGGTCTCGCCGAACATCGCTTTCAGCATGCCCGTCAGCAGGCGATCGAGATATTGATCGAGAAGGGCCACCAGACGCGGCGAACTTTCGCCGACAAGGGGACGGCGCGACGGCGCCTCGCCATGCGGCAGGAACAGGTTCTGGAAATAGTCGCCCGAATAGAGCGTCTCGAAGCGGATCATATCGAGGGCGCGTGCGAGCACCTGCTCCTTCTGCGCGCCCTGCCCGTTCGCCAGCTCCGCGCATTGGTAGAAGCGTTGCACCATCGCGGCGACGTAAATCGCGAAGCTGAGACGCTCCTGCCCGTCTTCCAACGGCAGCATCGATTGAGCTTTCGAGTCCGTGCCCGCGGTCCAACGCGCGAGGAATTGAACCAGGGACTGCGTGACCTTCGACACGGTGCTGCCCGGTGAGGGAACTGATGCCTTGAAGGCCTCGAAGATCGTCACCCATGGGTAGCGGTAAAATTCGGCGACGTCGAAAATCATCGAGGCGACAGGAAGCTTCGCGTCGATGATGAAAATCTTGTCGGTGCCGGTCTGGTAGCGGACGCTCGCCGTGCCATCCTTGTGATACTCGATGGCCGTCAACGCGCTGTCGGCGGCAAGGGCGCCGCCCTGAACGTTCAACAGCATGACCTCAGACGTCATGTCGTCCCCCACATCGCGGCGCGCGCGACCCCACGTGCCCGCCCGACCCCAATCGGGCGGTCACCCTCAAGCATTCAGACAACAAAAGGCGAAAAGGGCAATGGCGGGCGTGCACACGGCGGCCGGATTCCACCGGCCAAGCTCGTCGCCCGCGTCAATTATTGGCGCAGCGCTTGGCCGAACACAGTGAACAAACAGGGACGGCGGTGCGCCGCTGGGCTCAAGGAAGGAGGGTTTCCTCGACGAAATCGAGCCGGTCCTGGCCGAAGAACATTTCGCCGTTCACAAAGAAGGTCGGGGCGCCGAACACACCGCGCGCGACCGCGCCTTCGGTGTTGGCCTTGAGCTTTTCCTTCACGTCCGGGCGCTCAATGCGATCCATGAAGTCGCCCGGATCGATCGCGATGTCCTTCAGCACGTGGGAGATTTCGTTCGGGTCGTTCAAGTTGCGCGGGTGCGCCCACATCGCGTCGAACATCGCGTTGACATAGATATCGAACTGGTTGGTCGATTGGTAAGCGACTGCGCCGCGCATGATGGGCAGCGTGTTGACGGGAAAATGCGTGTTGAAGTTCAACACGATACCATGGCGTTTGGCGAAGCGCGCCAAATCAGCGTTCATATAGCGCGCCTTCGCGGGGATCGCCGCCGGTGACGAATTGCCTGTCGCTTTGAACACGCCGCCCAGCAGGATCGGCGTCCACACGATCCGCGCGCCGTGGCGCGCGGCTATCTTCGGCAGCTGCTTGTAGGCCAGATACGACGTCGGGCTTCCGAAATCGAAAAGGAATTCGACGGATTTCGTCATCTCGAGCGGGTTCCTTGGTTCGCTTCGGCCATCCCTACCACTTCTCGATCCAGGGCCGCAGGTCAAGCTCGTGCGTCCAAGCATCGCGCGGCTGACGGTGGAGCATCCAGTACATCTCGGCGATATGATCGGGGGATAGGATGCCGTCTTCATCCTTCTTTGCATAAGCCTCCGGGAACATGTCGCGGATGAAGGCCGTGTCGATCGCACCATCGATCAGAGTGTGTGCGACGTGGATGCCCTGCGGCCCGAGTTCGCGCGCCATGCTCTGCGCGAGTGCGCGTAGCGCGTGCTTGGCGCCGGCGAAGGCGGCGAATCCGGCGGAGCCGCGCACGCTGGCCGTCGCGCCGGTGAAGATGATCGTGCCCCTGCCCCTCGTCACCATGCGCCGCGCCGCTTCGCGGCCCATCAAGAAGCCCGCGAACGCCCCCATCTCCCAGACCTTGGTGTAGACGCGCGCGGTCGTTTCCGTGACCCCGAAGCGAACGTTGGCACCGATGTTGAAGACGGCGACCTCGATCTCGCCGATGTCGCGCTCGATCGTATCGAACAGCGCGATCGCTTCCTCTTCCTTACGCGCGTCGGAGCCGAAGGCGTGCGCGGACCCGCCGCTGGCCTCGATTTCGGCGACGAGCGCGTTCAGCCTGTCCTTTTCGCGCCTTGTGACGCACGCGGCGTAGCCTTCGCGTGCGAACCGGCGCGCGATGGCGCCGCCGGTGGCATCGCCCGCGCCCACGACAAGGGCGACGGGCGGCTTCGAGTCGGCCATGGGGACTGCTCCTCAGTGTACGAAGCAGTTTAGCCGAGTCATCGCGTTTGGAAAGGCGTCAACCTTCGGCGTCGACGAAACTCAGCGCCTGATGCGCGCTGCGCAAGGCGTGATGCGATTTGACCGGTGTGTTGAGATATCTGTTCGTCGCCGCGATCACGTTGCGCGATAGGGAACCGACACCGGCCCACGATGTCTCTTCCGCGACCGCCGCCAGGACCTTCACGCGGTGGCAGGCAAAGATCGGTTCGCCGATGCCGTGGTCGAACAATGCCTTGCGTTCCCGCGCAAGGAAGGACGCCGTGTCGTCGACGAACCAAGCGTTGTCGGGTTCAGGCAAGAGAAACGGCGCGTTGCGGCCCAAGAAGCAAGCGAGTTGCAGCAACGCCGCCGGCCAGAGGTCCGGCGTGTCGGCGCAATGGCTGCGGACCGCATTGGCGAATGTCAGCGAATGCGTGAAATCGAGCCAGCGAACGTTGTGTGAGACCGGCTTGTCGACATGCCGATCCACGGACATGTCGAAGCGAAGCATCGCCAAGGCGCTTGCCTCGAGGAGCAAGCGGTACTTGACTTCATTGTCGCCCTCCATGCCCAAGACGCGGTCGAGGGTCGCGTTCACCGACAAGCCGACCAGATCTCCGGGCGAAACGGATTCGCGTCCCCGACCCGACCACTTCGACAACACCTTCGCGTAGTGGCGAAATTCGGGAATGCGATCTTCGCGGGTCGCATACACAATCGAGCGCGTGAGGGCCTTCAACACGGGAGACATGACGCTCGAGCCCAGCGCATCGACGAGCTCGAAGGCCTTGCGCATGTAGATGGCGGAATGACCGAAGTCCTGGTAGTGCGCGAGTGCGGCGGCGGCGAATGCCGGTTTGAGGTCGTCCGGCGGCGCACCGTTCGACAGCGCCCCGCTCAGTCGCGCGATCGCGCCTGCTTCGTCCTCCGCCTCGATGCAAGCGACGAAAGCGCGCGCGTCCCACGGGGCGATTTCCTGCGTGTACGCATAATCGGGCTCCCGCAAAGTGTCCCAGGCAATGTGAGCGATGGGTTCCACGAGCGCCGTCAGCCGCTCTTGCTCACTTGTCGCGATGGCGCGCAAGGCAAGCCAATCGGGCGCCGCGGCGTACGCATGGGTCATGCCGAACTCGAAGTGCGCCGCGCTCGCGAGGATCATGTGGCGCAACGGTTCCAACGGATCGCCGGACGCTCGAACGTAGCGCGCGACTTCGCGCGCCATCCGCTCATAGTCATTGTCCGTACACGCCTCTTCCAAATTTGCGAGTGCGCGCGCCTGGCGCTGCCCAGCCGGCGGGTCGGCGACGTCGACCCAAATGCGGCCCGCACGCTCTTCGACCGGATAGAGCCGCAGTTGGTCTCCGCCGACGAGCGTGTCGCCGGTCGAGAGGTCGAACTTCCAGTTGTGCCAATTGCAGGTCAGCGAGCAGGAGGAACCGAGCGTGCCCTCGCTCAGCGGATAGCCTTCGTGGGGACAACGGTTGTTGCAGGCGAAGACGCGGTCGCCGGCGGCGATCAGCAATATCTGCTTCGCGCCGGTCTTGAAGATGCGCCGGCCGCGTTCGGCGAGATCGGAAATCAACCCTGCATCAACCCACTCAGCCATGGCGGCCCTCATATTTTCGCAAGTATGTGCTTTAATAATGTCTAGCGCGCCGTCTTGTTTTTCGCAAGCCAGCCCTTTAGAAAAGTGCGATGACGGACGCAACTGTGGATCCGGGCGCCTCGAAGCGCGCCATTCTGGACCTGCTCAAGCGCAAGGGGCCCAGCGATGCGAGCGATCTTGCGGAGGCGCTGGGCGTAACCGCGATGGCGGTGCGTCAGCACCTCTATGCCCTTGAGGACGACAGACTCGTGTCCTTTACAACCGCGCCCGCTCGCGGCGCCCGCGGACGGCCGTCCAAGTTGTGGCAGGTCGAGCGGCGCGCGGACTCGATGTTTCACGACGCGCACGCCGAGCTTTCGGTCGAGTTGATCGGCAATATCAAGGACGTGTTCGGCGAGCGCGGGCTGGACAAGCTGATCGAGCGGCGCACGGAGCACCAGATCGCGGCGTACCGGGCGGCGCTCTCGTCCGCGACCTCGTTGAAAGACAAAGTCAAACGCCTGGCGCGGTTGCGCAGCGAGGCGGGTTACATGGCCGAGGCGTCGGTCGACGGGACCGGGTTTCTTCTGGTCGAGAATCACTGCCCGATCTGCCGCGTGGCGGCGGCGTGCACGGGCCTGTGCCGGCAGGAACTCGAGGTCTTCCGCGCGGCGCTTGGCCGCGATGTTGTGATAGAACGCACAGACCACATCTTGGCGGGTGCGCGCCGGTGCGCCTACCGCATATGGCGGAAGTAGGGCGCACTCGCAACCGCTCGTACCAATTGAGTCGGCGTGCCCGCTGGACTCGCCTTTCCCTTGAGCTATTCCCGGGTTATTGGTTCACTTCTTTGGCAAAGCCCTCGGTGCGTGTAGAATGGCCGGTTCGGGGGACTTGTCGACGCAATGCAAGGGCTAGCGACTGACTATGCGGAAAACTGGGACTGTGAAGTGGTTCAACCAAGCGAAGGGCTTTGGTTTCATTTTGCCGGATGGCGGCGGGGCTGACGTCTTCGTACATGTTTCGGCGCTGATGAAAGCGGGCGTTCAAAGCCTCGGTGAAGGCCAGCGTGTCACGTTCGAACTCGCGCAGGATCGCGGCAAGACAATGGCGGCGGAACTTCAACTTGACGGTCCGGCTCCCCCGCCGCAACCGCGTGGCGGAGGCGGCGGCGGCGGCTTTCGCGGTCGCGACGATGACAGCGGCGGCGGGTTCCGACCGCGCGGCG
Organism: Micropepsaceae bacterium; assembly: GCA_041477875.1. Classification (GTDB taxonomy): domain Bacteria; phylum Pseudomonadota; class Alphaproteobacteria; order Micropepsales; family Micropepsaceae; genus SZUA-430. Next base: position 25,259 of record JBGOVA010000021.1, read on the forward strand.
GCGGTGGATTCGGCGGACGCGAGGGCGGCGGGCGCGGCGGCTTCGGCGGACGCGAGGGGCGCGGGCCCGGCGGACCGGGTGCGGGACCCCGGCCTCATGCAGGCATTTTCGACGCGCTGAACATGGTCGTCATGCGCGTGCGCGATCTCAACTCGGCGCGCAGCTGGTACGAGCGCGTGCTTGAGCTGCGGGTCGCGGAAGACAGCTCGTCCGGTCCGACGGTCGTGCTGGACCTTGGGCGCGGGGCCAACCTCTGCCTTTGGCAGATCGGCCCCGACGAAGCTTTGCCAGGCAGCGAAGCGGCAACGGCGTTCCCGAATTTTCGCACGGGCGACGTCGACGGTACCCATGATAAACTGGAGGGACTCGGGGTTTCCGTGACGCCGCTCAAGGACTCGGGCGGGGTCAAGTGGTTTTCATTCTACGATCCGGACGGGAACCGGATCGACGTGGTACAAAATCGTCCGCGTGCGTTTTAGGCGGGGGTCGACCGGACTACGGAGGACCATCATGACTCAACGCGCGATCGACTGGGACATCGCGCCCCAGAGTGACCAGAGTGCCGAGGCCGGCGGGTTCTCGCCGGCCATTCTGCCCATTCCAAAAGTTCCGACCACCCGCCGCGTGGGTGTGGTGAAGTGGTACTCGCCGCCCAAGTCCTATGGGATGGTGGCGACGATGGCTCATCCGTGCGACGCCATCTTCAACATCGACGACGTGGCGCCCGACGACCGGCCGCGGCTCAATTGCGGCCAGACCGTGTCCTTCGAACTGGTCATGGGGCCTGACGGTCACGCCGCCAAGCAAATCCGGATCGATGCGACGACGCTGCCGCCGCCGCCCGACGACGAAATGGCCTCCAAGGGTTGGCGCTGACGGGCTGCGATGGTTTTCGCTAAGCGCGTCTTTCAGGTTGCCGGAATTTATGGCGCTGCCGTAGTCATCCTTGGCTACGGCATTTTCTTTTTCGGGGCCGAGGAATGGTCGGTCTACACGAACCATCCTGAATACGTGCATGGGTTCTTCCTGGTGACGCTCGCCTGGCAAGCGGCGTTCCTGATCATCGCGACCGATCCGATACGGTTCAGGCTGTTGATGCTGGCCGCCATGCTCGAGAAGTTTCCCTACACTCTGGCGACGCTCGTCCTGTTTGCAAACGGCATGATCGAGCTGCCCGTCCTCGCCTTCGGACTTGTCGACGGCGTGCTGGGCGCTCTCTTTATCGTCGCCTATATCGCGACCGAGCGCGAGGCACGCGCGGATTCTTAGCTGCTCCAATATGGAACAGCCCCGCGCGACTCTCTCCGTCGAATTCATCCGAACGGTCGTGTGAGGCGCTGTATCGCCACGCCGCGCGATTTCTTTGCGCGCGGTGAATTTACCTTCAGCATTTCTTAGAGCGCCCTTCGTAATGTCGAAAGCGGCAATAGCGGGTGGAAAGAACCCTTAACCGGCGTTCATCCGCTACTTAACAACTCGTAACAAGCAAGCCGAATGCGTGGGGTCAAAACATCCGCCGCACTGAGCGCAGCGCTCGTGTGCGCTTGGTTCGCGGCGCGCGCCGAGGCGAGCGAATTCGACGGCGTGCGCGCGCTTGCGCGCGAGAAAGCGGCGGCCGTCGGCATCCTCAAGAGCAAGGCGGCCGATGCCGTCGTCACGCTGGCGCAGGATCGCCTGTTCGTCGCCTATCTGAACGCGACGACGCAAGGCGAGGGCGCGCGCCTGAAGACCCGCATCGGAGAAGCGCTCGCGACACTGATCCATCGCTTCGGCCTCGGCGAGGTCGCCATGATAGACCGATCGGGTGAATTCGTCGTGGGCGCGGGGCGGAGTACTGAAGGCGAAGAGGCCGACGTACGGAAGGATGCGGCGCTTGCGGCGGGTTTTGCGCAAGAGGCGCATCGGGTTTCATCCGTGCTGGTGCGCGGCGCGGGCGCGTCCAGCTGGACGATTTCGCATGTCGCGCCGATCAACTGGCATGACCAGAACGAATTCGCCTTGCGGGCGGAACAGGACGGCGCGGCCTATCAGCGTGTCCTTGCGCTCGGTGGCGACGCCAGACGCTACGTCGTTCTGGTCGACCAGAACGGGCGGGTTCTCTCGGACAGCAGGCCGGGTCACGCCGACAAGTCGCCGCTGACGATTGCAGGCCTGCCGCTGCGATCGCTGCGTCAGACGCTCAGGGGAAATGCGCAGGAGGGCTCGGGACAGGTCAGCCGGCGCGACGAGCACTTCAACGTCAGCTACCGCGCGGTGGACGGCTGGACGGTCGTCGCCGTCGAGGCGATTTCCGCGCCGCATCGTTGCGCGAAGAATGGGGGACGCCTATGTGGCTGAGGATCAAGATCGTGGCGGCGTTCGCGATGTGCATCGCGCTGCCCCTGCTTGCAGGCTTCGGCGCGATCATGCTGGGCACGCAGAACGCTCTGCGGGAAGCGGCGGTCGGCGAGCTTCGCGCATCGACGACGGCGACCCTGAACGCGCTTGAAGAGCGATTGGCGCAGAACCTGGCCAACCTGAAGGCCTGGAGCGTTCTGCCGGTGATGCAAGACAGCCTGATCGCGGACGACGGTGGCGACATCGCGCGCGCCCTTGCGGCGTTGAAAGCGCAGTATCCGGACTTTGCAGCGCTGTCGGTCACCGACTCGCGCGGCGCGGTCGTCGCGACGACGATAAAAGGCGAGAAGGGAACCGATCTCTCGGGCGACGAGGGGTTTCGCGCCGCGGCGACCGGTCGCGCGTTCCAGAGCGCGCTCGGCTTTCGCACGATGAGCGCGCCCGAAACGATTTGGTTCACCGTGCCGGTGCTGGCGCATTACGACCGGCAGACGGTTGTCGGCACGCTCACCGGCGTTTTGGATTTCAGCGCCGTTGCCAAAGCCGTGATGGCGCGTTCCGCGCTTGCCGCTTCCGCACCGGCGGGCTCACACGTGCTGGTGCTGGAGCGGCGCGGCGACGGTCACATCATCTTCACATCGCGAACGGATGCCAATCTTTTTCAGGCCCTCTCTCAGATCGACGATCGGCATGGGGACGCGAACGCCGAGATTGCCTGGGGCGAGAAGCAGTTCTTCGTGTCTGCAGCCGCTTCGAAGGGAAAAGACCTGTTGCGCGATCCGGGCTTTTTGGCGCGCGGCGTGGCGCCGGCGGAATCGATCCTCGAAGCGACCGATACCTTGTCGCTGATCTTCGCCGTCGCCGCCGGCGTTGCGGCAATGATTGCGATGTACTTCGCCTGGACGTGGTCGGACCCACTTGTACGGTTGACGGGCGCGATGACGCAACTCGCGCGCGGCGACACGGCGTGGCGCATGCCCGCAGTCGCGCCGCACCACGCGTTCGGCGATATGGCGCGGTCGCTTGAAGTGTTTCGTCAAACGCGGATCGTGCGCGACCGCATCGTGGCGCGGGAGCAAGAACTGTCCCGTTCAAACCAGGAAATCGAAGCCGCCGCGCACGCCAAGTCGGAACACCTTGCAAGCCTGAGCCGCGAGATCAGAACGCAGCTGACGACGATCATCGGCATGTCCGAACTGATCAATCGCGAGACCCTGGCCGCCGCGGGCAACACCCAGTACGCGGGCTACGCCAAGGACATCGGCCGCTGCGGCGTTCAATTGCTGGCCGTGATCAACGATCTGTTCGATCTGTCGGAAGCCGAAGCGGGCCATTTGAAGCTGGACGAGGCGGAGGTCGACATTGCGACACTGGCGCGCGAGAGCGTCGAACTGATGCGTGACGCGGCTCAAAAGGCGAATGTCGCAGTGATGTGCGAGGGTTGCGACGCGCCGACGACGGTGCGGGCCGATGCCCACAAGTTGAGGCAGGTTCTGTTCAACCTGCTGTCGAACGCCGTGAAGTTCACGCCCGAACACGGCCGCGTGCGGGTGGGTGTCAAGATCTCGTCGGGCGGCCGCCCCGCGATCGTCGTGCAGGACAACGGGATCGGCATGCATGCCAGCATGACGCCCGTGGCCATGATACCCTTCAGCACCACGGGCGAGGGCTCAAATCACGGCCGGCACGGCGCCGGTCTTGGGCTCCCGCTCGTCAGGCAGCTGATGGATTTGCACCAAGGCTCCGTCGAGATCGAAAGCGAAATCGGCAAGGGAACGACGGTCACGATCACGCTGCCGCCGGATCGCCTTGTCGCAGGCGGCGAGAGCGCGGCCGAGCGCTTCGTCGCCTAACGGCTCATGCCGGCGCGCCGCGGAACAGCTGTTCGGTCGCTTTGTCGGCCGGAAAGAAGCTCTCGATACGAAGTTCGTCCGCCGTCACGTCTTGCGCCGTGCCGAAGGTCGCGATGACGGTGAAGAGCGAGACGCGCGCGCCGTCCTTCTCGACTTCGAGCGGCAGCACCGGGACCAGCGCCGCATCTTCCGCCGCCCAGAGTGTTTCGGCGTCTTGATGTTGGCTCAGTTCGGAAAGCACGAGCTTCATTTCCTGACCGCCCAACGCCTCGGCTTCGCGCTGCGCGCGGTGCCACAACAGCGGCGCGATCGCCGCCCAATTCGACACGAAGGGCTTGATCCCGTTCGGATGGAAGAAGAGACGCATCAGATTGCGGTTCTCGCCGCCGACGCGCGTCCAGACGTCCGAGCCGATCATCGCGCCCAGCGCTTCGAACGGACGATTGGACATGCGGATGTTCCAGGCGCGGTCGATGGCGATGGCCGGGAACGGCTCATGATTGGTGAGCATCATGCGCACCGCACTCATCACTTGGCTCATTTGCGGATCGTCGAGGGGGCGAGCCTTGAAGACAGGTGCAAATCCCGCCGCCGTCAGCCAGGCGTTGCGGTCGCGCAGCGGTACTTCAAGCGTTTCGCTGAGTTGCAAGATCATGCTCCGGCTCGGTTTGGCGCGGCCCGATTCCAGAAAGCTGACGTGGCGTTGGGACACGCCGGAGGAAAGGGCGAGCTCCAGCTGCGACATGCGGCGCTTTTGGCGCCACGTCTTGAGCAATTGGGGAAACGCGTTTTCGCCGCTTGGACGTCGTTCCAGGGTCGATAGCGACACGTCTGAGACTCCTTGATCTTCCACCATTCTTGCCCGACACGCGCCGCCGTTCAATGACCTCGGAGGTAATTGAGATGGCGCGCGATCGGGCGTCATTCTGTGGACGGACAAATTGAAGGAGACGTCTCATGTCCATCCGTTTGATGATCCTGTTCGGCGTCACGCTTGCGTTCGGCGTGTTGAGCGCGCTCGCCCTCATGGATGTCGGCTATCTCGGCATCATCGCGCCGCATTTTCAGAGCTGGGGCGGCGGACAGGTTTTTGCCGACCTCGTCATCCTCGCCGTTCTGGCCGTCATGTGGATGGTGAGGAATGCGCGCGAACGCGGGATGACCGCGTGGCCCTTCGTTGTGATCACCGTGTTCGCCGGGTCTTTCGGACCCTTGCTCTACTTGATCGCCCGCGAATTGCGCTCGACCGCCAGGCGGCCCGCTTCGGCGTGAGGGCGCATGGAGAAGCGCGCGGTGTAGCGCGAAAGCCGCGCGACTTCCCCCTGCCCTAGCCCAAGGCGCGCGACACGAACCAGAATGTGCCGAGCGCGAAGAGCGCCGCACCGGTCGCGTCGAATGCCGTGTCGGGAATCTGCTTCAGCATCGTCCGCAACAGAAAAACAACGGCACCAAGCAGGCCCAGTGCCGTCAGCTGACCCGACTCCACGCCGAGGTTGAACGCCAGCAGGGTCAAGATCAAACTGTCGCCGGGGATGTGCATCGCAAGCAACGGCCCGGCGAACCCTGCACCGTGCGCCAGACCGAAGACGGTCGCGATCGCCGGCGCGACGATCGGTGCATCAAGGCTTCTGCCGAAGGACATGACGCCCGCGAAGAGCGCGACGCCCGCGAGCACCATCCATGACAGCGACGGCAAGCCCGCAATCCAAGCGATCGCGGGAAGCAGCAAGATCGCCGCCGCACCCGCAAGGCCATAGTACGGCGACAGGCCACGCGCGCGCGCAAGCGCATCGCCCGCCGCCCAAGCGACGGTGAATCCGATCAGAGCCTCGACCGCGGCGGTCTCCGGTTTCAAGACGTTCAACGCGACAAGCGCCAGGGTGAGCGAGTGGCCGAGCGTGAAACCCGTCACTGCGATAACGATGCGCCACAGACCACCGGCAAGCATCGCGAGCGCAATCAGGAAAGCGATGTGATCGACGCCCGAGAGAACATGCCCGAAACC
>JBGOVA010000011.1:0-37768 GCA_041477875.1 Micropepsaceae bacterium
CCGCATCGTGCGCGATCCCCATGCCGCGAAGCTCGATCCCGGGGACATCTTGATCGCCGAGTTCACCGATCCCGGCTGGATCACGGTCTTCGCGAATTGCGCGGCGCTTGCCGTCGAACGCGGCAGCCTGCTCTCGCACAGCGCCATCGTCGCGCGCGAGTTGGGCCTGCCCGCCGTCGTCGGCGTTGCCGATCTCCTCAACTGGGTGAGGGAGGGCGAACTCGTCGAGATCGACGGCGCCGCCGGCACGATCCGCAAACTGCCCGCGAACGTCGTCGCAGCCAAGCCGAAGGCCGCCGAATGAACGGCGCCGAAGTGGCAGCCAAGGCGAGGTTCACCGGCATCCGCTACGCGCAATGCTGGGAGGACGCCGACATCCTGCTCGAGGGCCTCGCCGTCGAGCCCGGCGACGTCTGCGTCTCCATCGCCTCCGCCGGCGACAACGCGCTCGCGCTCCTCACGAAGGACCCCGCGCGCGTCATCGCTGTTGATCTAAGCTCCGCGCAATTGGCCTGCCTCGACCTGCGCACCGCCGCCTACACCGCGCTCGACCACTGCGACTTCCTAGAACTCTACGGCGCGAGACCGAGCGATCGCCGCGCGCAACTCTTCGCCGCGTGCCAGCGGCATCTGCGCGACAAACCTTCGCTCGAGTTCTGGCGCGCACAAGAGCGTGAACTTGTACACGGCGGCTTCGGCGCGATGGGCAAGTTCGAACGTTATTTCCGCCTCTTCCGCGAGTGGGTCCTGCCGCTCGTCCACTCGCGCGCCAGCGTCGCCGAACTGCTGCGCGCGAAGTCGACGGCCGAACGCCAAAGCTTTTACGCGACCAAGTGGCTGACCTGGCGCTGGAGGCTTCTCTTCGGCCTTTTCTTTTCGCGCACGACGATGGGTGCCTTGGGCCGCGACCCGCGCTTCTTCGACTACGTCGAAGGCGACTTGAAATCGCACCTGATGAACCGCGTCGCCCACGCCGCGATCGATCTCGACCCATCGCAGAACCCGTATCTGCAGTGGATTGTGAACGGCCGCTTCGGCGAAGCGCTGCCGCTGGCGCTGCGCGCGGAACACTACAACACAATCCGCGCCCGCCTCGACCGCCTCGAATGGCGCCTCGGCGCCATCGAAGACACTATCGGCGATTTGGCGCGCACGGGGATACGGCCGCACCGCTACAACCTCAGCGACATTTTCGAATACATGTCGGCGGAAAACACAGCGGCGCTTCTCGCCAAACTCGCCGCGGGCGGCGCGAAAGGCGGGCGCCTCGCCTATTGGAACATGATGGTCCCGCGCTCGCGGCCCGACACGCTCGCCCGCGTGCTGAAACCGCTCGACACCCGCGTGCTCTTCCAGAAGGACAAGGCCTTCTTCTACCGCGCCTTCGTGGTGGAACAGATCCAATGATCCAGGGTGCCGCCGCAACGCTCGCGCTCATCGTCGGCCTCGTCGGCATGATGACGCTCATGAGCCGCCTCGTTGCCGGCGGCCATGTGCACCCGGAGGTCAGCCGCAAATCGCTCCATGTCGGCATGGGCCTTTCCTGCCTTACGCTGCCCTGGGTGTTCCCCGACCCCCTGTGGTTTGCGATCGGTTTCTCGCTGGTGCTCGCGACGCTGGCGGCGGTGCGCTATGTCCCGGCAATCGCTCGCCACACGACGGGCGCCTTGCACGCGGTCCAGCGCTCTTCCGGCGGCGACGTCTATTTCGCGCTCTCGGTGGCGCTGCTCTACGCCGTGGCGCGCGACACGCCGGTCCTCTACATCACGCCGATCCTCGTGCTGACGTTGGCCGACGCGCTTGCAGCGCTCGCCGGCATCTTCTACGCCAAAACCGCCTACGACATTCTCGGCGGCCGCAAGAGCTGGGAAGGCTCCATCGTCTTCTTCATCGTCGCGTTCCTCTGCATCCACGTGACGATCCTGCTCATGACCGACCTCTCGCGCATGGAGGCGCTGACGGTCTCGGCTACCCTCGCTTACGTCGCCACGCTCATCGAAGGCGCCTCGTGGGAAGGCCTCGATAACCTCTTCCTGCCCATCGCGATCTACCTCCTGCTCGACGGCTTCCTGCGTATGAACGCCGCCGACGTGGCGGAGAACGTGGGTCTCACCTCCGCGATCGTCCTCATCGCTTTGACCGCCTTCGGCTGGATCGTGAGCCGCCTCTCGACGATCCCCGCGGACGCGACGATGGCGCTCGTCGCGTTCGCATACATCTTTTGGACCGTTTCGACCTTCGCGCTCATCGTGCCCGGAATCATTGTGGGCCTTGCCTGTCTCGCCGCCTCGCTCGCCTGGGGCGTCGCGGACGGCGCCGATCTGCGCGGCCGCACGATTGCCGCCGCCTGCGCGCCGATGACGGTGCTCATCCTCCTCACGACGCAAGGCGTAACAGTGCCGCTCGTCAGCGCCGGCCACGCCGGCTTCGCTGCGGCACTCGGCTTCCTCCTCGCGGGTTTGCGCGCCCGGCACGGCCGCGCGCCGAGTTCGTGGAGCATCGGCGCCGCCCTGGGCGCGATGGCCGGCGCTCTGTTGCTACCAAGCTGGTTTGTCGTGGGCGGCGAATTGTTCGAACCCGCCTCGCTCACCAAAGCCGGGCTGATCTTCGTTGCCGGCATCGCGGCGGGCCTGGTTGGCGGTACGCCCATCGCGATCCGTGCCGACGAAACCCGCTGGCTCTTGACGCTCCTCGCCGCCACCGCGGCGGCGACCGGCGCCGCCGCGCTCCTTGCCGACGGAGTGACACAATGAAACGCGTCCTCTGGCTCGATGCCGCTAACGCGAAGGGCTTCACCGGCGTCGCGCTCCCCGACGCCGACAAGCTCATACGCGAACGCCCGGCGAAGACAGCCGCCCTCGTCGACGGTAATGACGTACGCGCCACGGCCTCGCTCTGGCTCGACGCACCGCCAAGTCCCGACGGCACGCCCTGCGCCTTCGTCGGCCACTTCGCCAGCGTATCGCCCGACGAGTCCGCCGACCTGCTCACGGCCCTCGCGCAAGAAGCAAAGAGCGCCGGCAAACGGCGCGTGCTCGCGCCCATCGACGGCTCGACCTGGCGCGCCTATCGCTGCGTGGTCGAGAGCAACGGCCGCCCGCCGTTCTTCCTCGAACCGCAAACACCCGACGGCCTCGAAGCGCACTTCGTCGCCGCCGGCTTCGCGCGCGCGGAGAGCTACGCCTCGCTCGAACTCGAAGACCTGTCGCCCTTCGCGGCCGCCGAAGACGACTACAAAGACAGACTCGCCGCCGCCGGCATCGCGGTGCGCGACTTCGACATGCAATGCTTCGAAACCGATCTGGTGAAGCTCCACGCGTTGAGCCTTTCGGCCTTCGCAGAGAATCCGTACTACGCGCCGCTCGACTTCGAGCCGTTCGCCGGCATGTACCGCCCCGCGGTCTTCCTGTTCGAAGCGGGCCTCGCCCTCATCGCCGAGCGCGGCAACGAAGCGGTCGGCTTCATCTTCGCCTACCGCGACGGCCTCGATAAATCCGTGACGGTCTTGAAGACGATCGCCGTCGCGCCCGCAGTGCGCGAGACAGGCCTGGCGAGTCACCTGACGCGCGCGGTCCTTCGCAGGGCCGCCGACCTCAAATGCAAGTCCGCGATCTTCGCCCTGATGCACGAGAAGAACAAATCCTTCGCCTGGGCGATACGCCACGGCCGTATCTTCCGCCGCTACGCGCTGATGGCGAAAGACCTGTGAGCCAAAACATCGTCGAAACGCTGGGCGATTATGCCCAGCGCGCGCCCGACGCGCCGGCCCTGATCGAAGGCCTGGGCGCCAAGCGCCGCATCACGACGTTCGGACAAGTGAACGCTTTGAGCGCCGCGTGGGCCAAGACCCTAGCGGCGCACGGCGTGCGCACCGGCGATCACGTGCTGATCCTGCAATCGATCTCGAGCGAACTCTATCTCGCACTGCTTGCCGTCTTCCGCCTCGGCGCCGTCGCCGTCTTCCCCGATCCGCAATCGCTGCGCGCCACCATCGAAGCCGCCTGCGAGCGCGCAAGACCCGTCGCCATGATCGGCGGTTGGCCCGCGCAGACCCTGCGTCTCGTCTCGCGCCCGCTGCGTCATATCCCCCAAAACTTCACTGCCTCATGGACGCCGTGGGCGACCAAATTGCCGCGCGAGGGAAGCACGCCCGAACCCGCGGCGAACGTTGCGCACGACCACCCCGCGCTCATCACCTTCACGAGCGGTTCGACCGGCGCGCCGAAAATCATCGCGCGCAGCCACGGCTTCCTGGGCGCGCAGCACGCCGCCATCACCCGCGCCGTCACGTTCGTGCCGGGTACCGCGACATTGACCGCGCTCCCCGTCTTCGTGCTCTCGCATCTGGCGAGCGGCGTGACCAGCATCCTGCCCGCGAGCGACGTGCGCCGCCCGAAGGAAACGGATCCCGGCCCGCTCCTCGCCCAAATCGCCGAGAACAAGGCGCACACGATCCTGGCATCGCCCGCGCTCGTCGAACGCCTTTCGCGGGCGGAGGCTGCGCACGACAAACTCGCAACGGTGCGCGACGTCCTGACGGGCGGCGGCCCGATTTTCCTCGACATCATCGACGGCGCCGCGCTTGCAATGCCTGCCGCGCGCATCCATCTGGCTTACGGCTCGACCGAAGCCGAACCGATCGCACACCTGACCGACGACGAAATCGACCCCGCCGACCGCGCCGCGATGGACGAGGGCGCGGGTCTCCTCGCCGGCAGGCCGACCAAGGGCACCGACGTTGCGGTGCTGCGCGACGCGTGGGGCAGGCCGCTTGGGCCTCTCACGCAAGCCGCGTTCGACACGCTGCGCCTACCGGCGGAGCAGGCAGGCGAAATCGTCGTCGCCGGCGATCACGTGGTCGCGTCCTATGTGAACGGCGAGGGCAACACGGAAACGAAGATCGCTGTCGATGGCCGCATCTGGCACCGCACGGGCGATGCCGGCGCCTTCGACGCGAAGGGACGCCTCTGGCTCAAAGGCCGCTGCGCCGCCCGCCTCAAGGAAGGCCTTTATCCGTTGCAAGTCGAAGCAATGGTGCGTGCCAACCTCGGCCCCGTGCCCGTCGCCGCGATCCCCGTGAACGGCGAACCCACGCTCGTTCTCGAAGGCGGAGCAGGGAGGATCGAAGAAAAAGCCCGCCGCCTCGGCATCACGAAAATCCGCACGCTCCGCAAAATCCCTCTCGACCGCCGCCATCAATCCAAGATCGACTACGCGACTTTGAAGAAGCTGCTGACCTGACACTTCGCCCTCGCGTGTTCATGGCGACACCAAGTAAGCTGCGTGGACAAACGAAAGCCGCCCTCATGAAATACGTCCGCATGCCGATCGAGATCGAGTCGCCCGAGGAGCAGGGCTACGACACGATCCGCTTCAATCTCTCCGAAAGCTCGATGCGCGACCGCAAGCTCAGCGAATTGGGCCTCGGCTTCGAGGATCTCGTCCTCGCCTATGGCACCCACCGCGGCGCGCCGGGTTTGCGCTCTCTCATCGCGCGGCAGTGCAATGTCGGCGAAGCCGATATCCTGACGACGGCCGGCGCCGCCGCAGCGCTTTTCATCATAGCCACGACCCTGCTCGAGAAGGGCGATCATCTCGTCGTCGTGCGCCCGAACTACGCGACCAACATCGAAACCCCGCGCGCCATCGGTTGCGCCATCGATCATGTCGATCTGCTGTTCGAGGAAGGCTTCCGCCTCGACGTTGATCGCATCGCGCGCCTCGTGCGCCCGGAAACCAAGCTGATTTCGATTACGACGCCGCACAACCCGACCGGTGTCGTCCTCGGCGACGCATCGCTTCGCCGCCTCATCGCGCTCGCCGAGGCGCGCGGCATCCACCTCCTGATCGACGAAACCTATCGCGAAATGTCGTTCGTGCCGAAGCTCCCTGTCGCTGCGTCCATGAGCGAGCGCGCGATCAGTGTCGCCTCCATGTCGAAGTCCTACGGCATCCCCGGCATCCGCGTCGGTTGGATCGTCAACCGCGACGAAAAGCTGATGGAACGCTTCCTCGCCGCCAAGGAACAGATCGGCATCTGCGGCAGCATCGTCGACGAGCGCATCGCCGAAGCCGCCCTCGCGCAAGGCCCGCAATGGCTGGCGACGGTGGAGCGCGACCTGCGGGCCGCCGTAGCAACGGTCGAGCAATGGCTCGTGCGCGAAAAGCGCCTCGAATGGGTGCGCCCCGAAGGCGGCTGCGTCTGCTTCCCGCGCATTCGCGCCGACGTCGGAACAAAGGTGGATCGGTTCTACCGCACGCTGGCCGAAGAACACGCCGCTTGCGTCGGCCCCGGCCACTGGTTCGAGCAGGACAAACGCTTCATGCGCATCGGCTTCGGCTGGCCCTCGCCCGAGGAACTCAAAGGCGGGCTCAACGCCATCTCGGCCAGCCTCGACGCGGCGCGCTGAAAGGGCGCTTTCGTGCGCGGCGGCGTCGAATTTCCACTTCCTTTGCCACCGTTTCCTATACTCGCCCCCTGACTTTGACCGGGCGCGGCTGCAGGTATTAGCTGAGTCCCGTCGCGGTCGTTCTGGGGCGGTCCGTCGTGCAGCACAAGACAGCCGACAACGTGAAAGTGCGTAAAACGCGCGCGGCCCCCGCCGCGCCGCAGGCACCCGCACGCGCCGGCTCGATCGCGGAGATCGAGCAAGGCCCCGCCGGCAAATCGATCGCCGCGGTCTTCGACTTCGACGGCACGCTGATCGCGGGCTATTCCGCGCTCGACGTCGCGCAGGCGCGCTTGATGCGCGGCGATGTCAACGCGCGCGAGCTGATGGGCATGGCGACCCTCGCCGCGCGCGGCGCCCTCGGCCTTGCGGGCTTCAAGGACTTGGTCGCCTTCATCGCCGCGAATTGGCGCGGCCGCAACGAGCACGATTTGATGAAAGAAGGCGAGCGCCTGTTCAAAGCGCGCATCGCCGATCGCGTCTTCCCCGAAATGAAACGCCGCGTCGAAGCCCACCGCGCCAAGGGTCACACATTGATCGTGGCCTCCTCCGCGACGCCGTTCCAAGTCGAACCCGCCGCGCGCTTCCTCGGCATCGAGAATGTTCTGTGCACGCGTTTCGAAGTGATCGACGGCCGCATGACGGGCAAACCGCTTGATGCGCCGCTCTGGGGCGAAGGCAAAGCCGAAGCCGTGAAAGCCTTCGCGCGCGAACATCGCGTCGACCTGAAACGCTCCTACGCCTACGCCGACGGCAACGAAGAAGTGCCGCTGATGATGAGCGTCGGCAACCCGCGCCCGACGAATCCTCAGCCGAACTTGGAGCGCGCCGCCCGCGCCCACAAATGGCCGATCCAGCGCTTCGAAAGCCGCGGCCGCGCGAGCGCCCAGACGATCGCGCGCAGCCTGGCCGCGATCGCCTCGATCGGCCCGATCGCGACGATGGCGACCGCCGCCGGTGTGTTGAATAACGACGTGCGCTCCGCCCTCAACATCCTCGTGCCTTCATGGGCCGATGTCCTGCACGCCTTTGCCGGCGTGAAGCTCGACGTCACGGGCGAGGGGCATCTCTGGTCGCACCGCCCGGCGGTCTTCATCTTCAACCACCGCAACAATTTCGACGCCTTCATCGTGGCGAAGCTTCTGCGCGTGAACTACACCGGCGTGGCGAAGAAGGAGCTCGAGCTGAACCCGATCATGGGTCCGGTCGGGCGCCTGATGAAAGTCGCCTTCGTCGACCGCTCCGACGCCAAAAAGGCGGTCGAGTCCATGAAGCCCGTCATGGAACTCGCACGCGAAGGCATCTCCATCGTCATCGCCCCCGAAGGCACCCGCGCCCAAGGCCGCGACCTGCTGCCGTTCAAGAAAGGCGCCTTCCGCATGGCGATGACGGCCGGCATCCCCATCGTCCCCATCGTCATCCGCAACGCCGAGGACATCGGCTCGCGCGACGCCATCTTCATGCGCCCCGGCACGGTGGAGATCGCCGTGCTGCCGGCGATCTCGGTGGAAGATTGGACACGCGAAGACTTGGAGGAGCGCATGGAGGCCGTGCGCGATCTCTACATCGCGACGCTCGAAGACTGGCCCGACGGCGGGTTGAGGTTGCTTGGCGTGACGAAGAAGCGCAAACGCTAACTCTTGCGCGCTCCACTCTCCCGCACCCGCTCGTGCGCCAGCGCCTCGATCGTATCGATCCGACGCATCACGTCGCCAAGCGAAGCGGCGAAGGCCCGCCGCCGCGCGCTGACGTTGTCCGCAACTTCAAGCAGCTTCTGATTGCGCGCCAACTGCAGGCCGGTCTGGAACAGGTGTTTCGACACCGACTCCGCGCTCTGGATCTTCTTTTGCAGCATGTATTGCCGCCCGACCGCCGCGCAATCGGTGAGCAGCTTGCGCTCGTCGACGATGCCGGGATCGTGCGCGGCGAGCGTATCGGCAACGACGGCATAGGCCTCGAAGAACGAGCGCAAAACGCTGTGGGCCGACAGCGGGCGGAAACTCTTGAGCAATGCCAGCGTCGGCTCGCGCCCGCGCGCAAGAGTCTCGCGCCAATCGGGCGATTGCAGCTTCAACTCGGCGTCGAGCCCCGCGCGGAATTCGCCCTTCTCCTTGAAGAAGAATTCGAACTTCAGCAAGTCGCGCAGCCGCAGCGCCTCGTCCCAGAACGCCGCCTCGCGCTCCTCGAACGCGTGCTCGGCGGCCTTCAGCAACGCGAGCTCCGCAATCGCCGCGTTGACGAAGAAATGGATGATCGTATTGCGATAGAAGGCCGCCGCAAGGTGCTGATCGGCGCCGATGCTATAGACGGTTTCAAGCCCGCCTTTGTGCACGTTCACGACCTGATGCTGCGCGAGCGCATCGAGAACGCGCCGTGCGCCGTCGGCATCGGGCAACCGTGCGCTGGGCGCGAGCGGTAGGCGCCGCCGGGTCGCCGACGTGAGATAATCTTCAAGCGCATCGCGCAATTGCGCCAACGTCAGCGCCCGCCCGCGCTGTGCAAGCAATGCCAAGGCAACGAGCGACGTGCCGGTGATCGGCGTGACGTCGTTGATCCGCCACGACACCTCGAACGCGACCTTCTGCGTGGCAAGCGTTTCTTCGTCGCCTTCGGACTTGCCGCCGTCGGGCGGCCCCAGCATCTCGCGCAGCGAAACGGGTTCGGCGATGCGGAAATAGATGCGCCCGAACGGTTCGCGTTGCGCCCGGAAGAAGCGCACGAACCACGCCAGGTTCTCGGCCTTCTTCGTCGCGCCGTGCGCTTCGGCCGCGAACTCGCTGACTTCGTGCAGCTGATCGTAGGCGATCGAAATCGGCATCAAGATCAGATCGTCGACCCGTCTCTCGCGATAGGCCGCAACAAGATAGGTGAGGAGCCCGAGCTTCGGCGGCAGCAGCTTGCCGGTGCGCGACCGCCCGCCTTCGATATACCACTCCAAGCTGAAACGCTTCTCGGCGAGATACCCCAGATATTCGCGCAGTACGAACTTGTAGACGGGATTGTTCCTGATATCACGCCGGATGAACACGCGCCCCGCCTTGCGCGCGATCGTCCCCATCGGCCAGAACGCCATGTTGATGCCGCCGAACGTCGTCGGCGTGGCAAGCCGATTGTCGGCAAACGCGACCGTCGTGACGGCGGAATCGAGATTCGATTTGTGGCTCGGCAGAATGATGCCGGGTGCCCGCTCGAGCGCCGCGCGCGTGCGCTCGATCTGCGCCTGGTCGTAGTCGATCTGCGCCCCGTACCCGCGCGAGAACAGCGCGCGCGCGATCTGCACCATCAAATCGATCGCATAGGGGCTGTGCGCGGTACGCAATTCCTGCAAGTACCGCTGCGCTTCCTTCGTCACCGAGGCGTTGCTGCGTTTCAGCTTTTGCGCGAGTTCGACGACGCCTTCGCGAAACCGGCGCGACGCGGCGATCTGCTCGCGCACGAGCCGCGGCAGCTTGTACCGGCGCCCGATGAGGCGATATTCCGCGCGCTCCAAGGCGAGCGTCGCCTGCCGCGACACGAACTCGGCGAAGGCCTCCTTGTCACTCGCGTCCGCGTCGCCGGCGCGCTTCGCCCGTTCGTTCAATTCCGCGATGCTCGCCGGTTGCCCCGCCACGACACGGCAACGCTCCGGCTCGACCTTCACGATGCGCTTCTGATCGTTTTCGCGCGGCCGCCGCGGGTCGCGCAGCAGGATCAAGTCGGAAACGCGCGCACTGCGCTCGCCGCCGCGCTCGCGCGGCAGCCACACGACGCGCAGAGGCGCGAGCAACACGGACTCTTCGCCAAGGTGCGGCGCCAACTGATTGGCGAACGCCTGCAGCTCGTCGCCCGTCGTCGGCAGGCCCAGGAAAGAAACAGCCTCGGCCGGCGTGTCCTTGGGCCGCGCACTCTTGATCCAGCGCTCCAACACCTGCCGCTCCGTCGGCGTGCGGCTCTCAGTCAGGAAGATCACGCGCTTGCCCGCGGGCGCGGGCCATTGGGGCAGGGGCGCGCCGGACACTTGCGCGTCGACGGACTTGTTCATCCCGGATCCGCTTCCGACCCCGCGCTGCGCCGCAGAAGGCCACGAAACGCATCCTGCGCCGTGCGGCCTTCGTTGATGACGCCGTCGACTTCGCTCGCGATCGGCATCTCGACGCCGTACTGCTCGCCGAGCTGGAGCACGGTCTTGCTCGACTTCACGCCTTCCGCGACTTGCCGCATGCCGGACAATATCTCGGCGATCTTGCGCCCTTTGCCGAGCTCGAACCCGACATGCCGGTTGCGGCTTTGCGGACTGGTGCACGTCGCGATCAGGTCGCCCATGCCCGTCAATCCCGGGAACGTCTCCGGCCGCCCGCCCATCGCGACGCCAAGCCGCGTGACTTCCGCGAGCGCGCGCGTCACCACGGCCGAGCGCGTGTTCTCGCCCGCGCCGAGCCCGTCGCCCATGCCCGCCGCGATCGCCATCACGTTCTTAAGCGCGCCGCCCAACTCGCACCCCACGACGTCGGTGTTGGTGTAAACGCGAAAAAGCCCGGTCTTGAAGATCGCCTGCAACTCGCGAACGATGACCTCGTCTTCCATCGCGATCACGCTCGCTGCCGCAAACCCCGACATGATCTCGCGCGCGAGGTTCGGCCCGGTCAGAACCACGGCCGGATGCCCGGGCAGCTCCTCCGCGATCACCTGCGTCATGCGCAGCTTCGTGCCCTGCTCGAGCCCCTTCGACAGGCTGATCAGCGGCACCCACGCGCGAACATATTTCGCGACCTCGCGTAAGGTCTCGCGCATCGAATGCGACGGCACACCGAGCACGACGACATCCGCCTCGCGCACCGCCTCTTCTATCGAATTCGTCGCGCGCAACCCTTGCGTCAGCCGCGCGCCCGGCAGATAGCGCTCGTTCGTGCGCGAGGTGTTGATCTCGGTGACGGTCTCGCCGCTCCGCGCCCAGATCGTCGTCGGCACGTTGCGCGCGACGAGCGACGCGACCGTCGTCCCCCACGATCCCCCGCCCAGAATGCTCGCTCGAAGCCTCATATCTCAGTATTGGCTTGGGTGGGGCAGGGCCGCAAGCCGCTATCGGTTAACCCGCAAGCGCCTTGGCCAAAATAGGCAGGCTGACATCCATCCGATAGTCGACGGACGAGTGATCGTCTGGGAACTCTTCATAGACGTGCGACACGCCCTTGCGCTCGAGCAGGCGATGCAGGCGCCGCGCTCCATACACGAGGTTGTATTGGTCGATGTCCCCGCAATCGATGAACAACGCCTTCAATCGTTTCAGACCTTCCGCATGCTTCTCGGCAAGGGTCAGCGGATCCCACGCCATCCAATTCCTCCACCGCTCGGGGATCAGTTCGCATGTCTGCATGTCGACGGGCAGCCGCACGCCCAGGAACGCGCCGGGGTCGGGATCATAGGTTGCGCACATCGCAAGCGTCATCAGCACGTGGATGTCTTTGTCGCTCGGCTTCTTCTTGGCAAAGAAATCGATAAGCCAAGCCTTGATGTCGTTGTTCTGCGACTTGAGGGCGCGCAGTGCATTCGGGAAGTCGGGAACCTGCAACAGCTCGAATCCCATATCGCCCGAATGGCACGCGGCGGCAGCCCAGAAATCATTGTGGAGCAGCGCGTGCACGATCGCGCCGTAGCCGCCCGAACTCTTGCCGAAGATGCCGCGCCTGCCCGCGCCGCCGCAGCCGAACTTCCGCTCGACGAAGGGCACCGCCTCCTGCAGCAGGAAGTCGGCCCAGCGTCCCGTGCCTTCGCTGTTGATGTACTGATTGCCGCCGAGTTTGGTAAAGCAATCCGGAAACGCCACGACGACCGGCGGCATCTCGCCAGTCGCAATCAGCCGATCGAGCCGCTCCGGCAAATTCTCGCCGAAGTTCTTCCAATTCGTGTGCGCCGGACCGCCCGCAGTGAAGCCCACGACGTCGACCAAGAACGACAACCCGCGCCCGTCATGTCCATGCGGCACATAGATGTCGATCAGCCGCGCCGTCGGATCACCGAGCAAGTTCCCCTTCAGCACCTCGCTGTCGACGGTAAACCGTTGGACGGTGCCTGCCGGGATCGAAGATTCGCGTTTCATGTTGCCTCTCTGCGCTTCGGTTTCATGCGCGGCACGAGCGAGTCGATCAGGCTGGCCAGCGCCGGCAACAGCGTCACCGCGCCGATCATATTGGCGACGAACAGCACGGCGAGCATCAGCCCCATGTCGGCCTGGAATTTGAGCCCGGAGAATGCCCATGTCGAGACGCCGCCCGCAAGCGTAATGCCGGTGAACATGACGGCCATGCCCGTCTCGCGCAGCGCCGCGACATAGGCCTCCGCCATATCCGCCCCGTCGCGCAAATAGACCATCAGCCGCGCATAGATATAGAACGCATAGTCGACGCCGATCCCGACCGCGACCACAAGGACGGGCAAGGTCGAGAACTTGAGCCCGATGCCGAGCAGGGTCATCAGCGCATAGCCGATATAGGTCGCGACCAACAGCGGCATGCAGCAGCAAATGACCGCCCGCCAATCGCGAAACGCCGCGAACACGAGCACGGCAATCACGCCGAACACGATGGTGAGCGCCGTCGTCTCCGAGCGCGCGATCGCCTCGTTCATCGCGCCGTAGACGGCAGCGTTTCCCGTGGCGAAGTGATAAGAAACGCCTGCAAGCTTGTTGCCCGCGGCAAACGCCTTTGCCGCGTCCGCGACCGTCGCGATGGTCGTCGCCTTGTGATCCTCGAGATAAACGGCGACAGGCAACAGCGTGCAATCCTTGTTGAGGAGTCCCGTCTCCGCCGGCACATAACCGGTCGTCAGCACCAGCGCCGTCTGCTCCTTCGGCAGCACGCGCCACTTCAGATTGCCTTCGAGGATGATCGAATAGATCATCCGCGACACGTCGGGCAGCGTCTTGACGGCTTTCACGCCCGGCACTTGGCGCATCGCCACGCCGAAGCGCTCGATCAGCGACATGACCTTGTAGTCGACGCAGGCGTCCGGCGGCGTCTCGGCAACGACGACGAAGAGATCGAGATTGCTGTCGAAGTTCTGCGTGATGAATGCGGCGTCCTGATTGTAACGCGCGGTCGACCACAGCTCGGGCGCCCCGGCCTGTGTGTCGCCGACCACGCGCTTGCTCGCAAGCCACGCGGCGACCGCGAACAACGCCAACCCCACGGCCAGCACGATCAGCGCCCGGCCGGGCTCCGCCATCGGCGCCAGCCGCTGCACGAAGGCTTGACGCCCCGCGGCGAGCCGCGCTTGGCGCTCGATCTCGTCGTCGCTGAAGCTGAGGAAACTCGCGATGACCGGCAGCATCACGAGATTGGAGATGAGCTTCATCACCACGCCGATCGCGGCGATGATCGCAACCTCCTGCACCATGGGAATGGGAATGACGAGGAGCGCGAGGAACCCCGCAAGCGCCGTGATCAACGCCGAGGCGCCCGGCCACAGCAGCCGCCGGAACGACGCCCGCGCGGCCTCC
Source organism: Micropepsaceae bacterium (assembly GCA_041477875.1). GTDB lineage: Bacteria > Pseudomonadota > Alphaproteobacteria > Micropepsales > Micropepsaceae > SZUA-430. Next base: position 13,924 of record JBGOVA010000011.1, read on the forward strand.
ACCGAACCCAATCCGCGTGCGACGCCGGCTGCGATCAAGTTGATCTGCTGCACGCCGTGACTGACGCCGATCGCATAGACCAGAAACGGCACGATCAGCGCCAGCGGATTGACGTCGAGCCCGGCGAACCCCATCACGCCGAACTGCCACACGACGGAGACGGCCGAGCACCCGACCGCCAACGCCGCAAGGACCCAAGAACGCGTGTAGAGAAAGGCCGCCGCCGTCGTGACCGCAAACGCTAAGGCAAAAAACAACAGCGCCGTCTTGGCCGCCCGCGCGACCTCGCCGATGAACGGCGCGAAACCGATCATGCGCACGGCAATGGCGGGGCTCTCGTATTTCGCGCGGATTTGGTTCTCGAGCCGCTCGGCCATCTCGAAATAATCGATCGGTTTTTGCGTGTCGGGATCGATGTCTTGCAGCGACGCCGTGATCATCGCCGCACGGAAATCGGGCGAGAACAACTGCCCGCGATAGCCGCCTTTGAGCGCATCGTCGCGCACCCGCGCCACGTCGGCGTCGGTCATGGCTTCCGCCGTGAGCGTGCTCGGGATCAGGTTGCGCGCATCGACCGATCCCTCGCTCGCCTCATAGACGCGCGTGTTGGGTGTCCAGAACGACGTCACGGATTCGCGCAGGACGCCCGGCACGTAGCCCACGTCCTGCGTGATGTCGTTGAGCGTCTTCAGAAAGCCGCGCGACCAGATCGTCCCTTCGCGCGCCTCGACCGCGATGTTGATGGCGTTCAGCCCGGGAATCTTGTCGCGATAGGCAAGCACGGTCTCGATGTACGGGTGCCCGGCCGGCAGCTGTTTCTCGATCGCCGCTTCGAAGCGCACGCGACTCGCGCCATACGCGCCGGCCAGCGTCAGCAACGCGAGCGCGATCAAGATCGTGCGCCGGTGCTCGAAGATCAGTCGTTCAAATAAGGCCGTCACCGCGATTTGACCTTCGGTGTTCGAAAAGGCACGTTCGAATGCGAACGGGGGAACATGTCCGATATTTCGCTCACTTTCACCTGGTGGGAGCTTCTTCTTTTTTCGCCCATGCTGGGCTGGCCAGGTCTGTTTGCCGGTGGCGTCCTGGGTGCGCTGTTGTGGCGCAAGCGGCCCATTGTGGGCGCTGTCGTGGGCGCCATGGTCGGCAATCTTTTGTGGTTCGGCACGCGGCTGATGCTGCTGTAGCGGCGCCTACTTCGCCCGCCGGCGCTTGCCGGCAGGTTTCGCCTCGCCGTAGCGCTCATTCAATTTCTCGAAGCCCGGCGGCTTGAATCGCGTCAGGCTCAGCGCTTCGAGGGCGCTTGCCGCTTTGCGTCCAGTCCTATGCTCATCTGTCAGCACAAGCTCGACGTGGAGCGCGTTGTACTGCAGACACGACAGCAGTGTGCTGTTGCTCCAGATCGCCTGGTGTACGCTCTGCGTGTCCTTCGCCAGAAGCGCGATCAAGAACTGATCCGCGTCGACCGCGATGCTCATGTGTTCGCCCGGCCACGTCGCAAGAATACGCGCGGCCTCGGCCGTGACCACGACATCAACCCCTTTGATCTCGACGGGCACGTAAGCACGCACCACCACGCGTACGCCGCGTTTGACCGCCCGCCGCAGGTCGTCGCTCAAGAGCTCGAAGGCTCGAGGAAAAAGATCGAGCAAGACGGCGCGCTTCGCGGCGCTCAACATGGCGCGCGCCCGCTCGAGCACTTGCTCGACGGAGGTCAGCTGGTAGACGCGGTCGTCGCCCGACGCTTGGCGGATCTTTGAAAGCTCGGCCTCCGCGTCGTCGCGCTTGGCCGCGAACGCGCGGTTCAGACGATCGAGCAGTTCCCCCGGCGGCACGGCGCGGCACAATCGGCTGGCGCTGTCGTCCACGATGATCGCGCCGCGCTGCGCCAGGGCAGCGATCGCCTTGTAGGTGTTGGCCGTGGGCTTCCCGATAGCGTGGCTGACCCGGTAGCCCGTGGCCGGCGATTCCTCCAAGAGGAAGCAGTAAACGAGCGACTCGATCCCGGAAAAGCCCAGATTTTCGAGTGCCTTCGCCGCTTGAAATCTCATGGTAGTAGTATTAGCTACTACTAGTAACGATTTCAACCCGTTCGGAGGGTCACGCTATGCGCCAGGTCCTGGCCGCCGTTTTGCTTGTCTTTTCGTTGAGCCCCGCAATCGCCGCACCCGATCCGCGCGCCGCCGAAATTCTCGCGCGCTCGAAGGCCGTGATGGGCGGGCCGGCCTGGGACAGCGTGCGCTTCGTGCGCACCAAGATGCACGTCGAAACCGCGGGTCTCAAAGGCACGGGCGAAAGCTTTGAGGATGCCCGCACGGGTACTTATGTCGACACCATCGATCTCGGTGCGATCAAGGGCGCCTCGGGCTTCGACGGTACCACCGTGTGGGAGCAAGACGCGTCGGGCCAGGTCGCGATCCAAGGCGCAGAGGACCCGCGCCAAGCCGCGATCAACGAGGCCTATCGCCGCTCGCATTCGTTCTGGTACGCGGACCGCGTGCCCGCCGCGATCGAATACGCCGGCGAAAGCCCCGACGGTCGGCGCAAGCTGCATGTTATCCGCGTCACGCCCAGCGGCGGCCGCCCTTTCGATCTCTGGATCGACGCCAATACTTTCCTGGTCGACCGCATCGTCGAACGCAACGCCCGCGAACTGCAAACGACGTTCCTCGCCGACTATCGCGAGGTCGAAGGCAAGAAAGTGCCATTCGCCTCGCGCCAAACCAACGGCCAACCGAAATACGACACGCTCGTCAAGATCGACAGCGTGGCGTTTGAGGCCGACGCGCCGCACACCGCCTTCGCGCCGCCCGCGCCCCCCAAGCGCGATTTCGGCTTTGCCAACGGCGCACGCTCGACGACGATTCCCTTCAAGCTCGTCAACAACCATATCTACCTCGAAGTCAGGCTCAACGGCCGTCCGTCGGAATTCCTCTTCGACACCGGCGGCCTCAACGTCATCACGCCCACCGTCGCGCGCGAGATGGGTCTCAAAGCCGAAGGCGCGATGGAGGCGACGGGTGCCGGTGAAAAAAGCGCCGACGCGGCTTTCACCAAAGTGGCGCGGATGCAAGTCGGCGGTGCGTGGCTCGAAAACCAAACCTTCGTGGTCATCGGCCTCGAATCCTTCAAGGATGTCGAAGGCAAGCCGATCACCGGCATCATCGGCTACGAGGTGTTCAAGCGCTTCGTTGTGGTGCTCGACTATGAAAATTCGCGCGTCGTGTTGCTCGAGCCCGACGGCTTCGCTTATGGCGGTTCGGGCGTGCGCGTGCCGATGGACTTGAACGACCGCGTCCCTGAAGTGGCCGGCGAAATCGACGGGCTTCCCGGCAAATTCTCGCTCGACACCGGCTCGCGCTCGTCGCTCGATCTCATGGCGCCCTTCGTCGCCAAGAACAACCTGGTTGCCCGCTACAACGCCAAGTACCAAGGCGTGACCGGCTGGGGCGTCGGCGGCGCGGCCCGTTCATGGATCGTGCGCGGCAAGCGATTTTCGCTCGGCGGCGCCGCTGTCGACGCGCCTGTCGTCGAACTCGCGCAAGCGGCCAAGGGCTCGTTCAGCGACGCCTATGTCGCGGGCAACGTCGGCGCGGGCGTACTCAAACAGTTCAACATCGTCTGGAACTATCCGCGCCACGAAATCTTCTTCGAGAAAAACAAAAACCACGGCCAACCCGACGTCTACGACCGCGCGGGTTTCTGGGTCAATCTCGGCGACGGCGCCTTCGACGTCGTCGATGTGACGGCGGGCGCCCCCGCCGATTCGGCTGGGCTAAGGGCCGGCGATCGCGTTGTGAGCGTCAACGGCAAGAAGGCCGCAAGCGAGGTCTCGCTGCCCGATTTCCGCCTGCTGAAGAAAGCGCCGTCCGGCACGAACCTCATCCTCGAGGTTTTGCGCGGCACGCAGCGCCTCACCATCGACATCACGCTGAAGGATTTGGTCTGAGCCCTACCGCCCCGGCCGGTACTCGCGTTCGAGATGTTGCCTGACCTCGGCCTCGTCGAGCCAAACAGGCTTCATCTCTTCGCGCAAGTAAAGCGGCGCTTGATCCGCATAGTGCGGCGACGCGGTATCCAGCGTCGCCGATCCGAACTGATGGACGCTCTCCGCGCTCACCTTGCCCGCCTTGTCCCATTCGACGAAGTAGAAGAGCGTGTCGCCCTTGCTCGCCTCGAACTTCCCATCGGGCCCGGGCTCCAGCCCCGCCTCGATCGCGCGCAACGTGTCCGGCCCGCCGCCGACGCCTTCGTCGATCGTCCCGCGGCGGAAGCGGTTGACCTCCGACCATTTCGGATCAAGCCGCCTGAAATGCGTCATCAGTGTGTGGATCGCCCGGCGCAGATAGGGCACGGCATCGCGTTGCGGCTTGCCCGCGTTAATCGCCGCGACCGCCGGTAAGCCGGTCATGATGGCGAGCGCCGCGCCCCGGCTGTCCGCGTTTGTCGTCATGTCGTAGTTGCGCAAAATCTCCTGCGCCTGCTTCAACAGTGCGCGATCGTCGCCGCGCTCGGCCTTCTCGTTGTCGAAGTCGATCGCCGTCAACTCGCCAATCAGCTTCGCCAACGCCGAATTCTTGGAATAGGTCTTGTCGAATTTGATCGCCCGAAACGCCTCGCGCGTGATCGAATTGTCCGCGCTCAGCAATTCCGCGAACCGCAAGCCGCGGTTCGTGTCGCGCGTGTCGATGCCGAGCGTCGGCGAAAAATTCTCCCGCTTCAGATCGTCCGCCGCCGCCGTCGCGGTGAACGGCTGGTTGTTGGCGTTGAACACGAATCCCGACGGCGGGTCGACCACTTTCGGGATCGCGTCGAACGGCAGATACTCCGTCCACAAAGTGCGCAACGTGTCGCCCGGCAGATATTTCTGCCAATCGTAAGCCGGGTCGCGCTTCGGAAACACGGCGTTATAGATATAGGCGATGCGTCCCGTCGCGTCGGCATAGGTGTAGTTCTGGCTCGGCGTCGCTTGCAGGCGCAATGCGTTCTCGAAATCGCTCCAGCTCTGCGCTTTGTTGAGCGCAAAATACTCCTGAACCTGATTGACCCGGTCGTGCGTGGCGTAGCGGATCGCGTAGGTGCCGTGTGGCCGCTGAATGACGGGCCCGCACACGGAATAGAGCACATCGCGCGTCACGCGGATCGCGACCGGGCCGAGCACGCGCAACCGAATCTCCGCCTCGCTGCGCTCGAAGTCGCGCCACGCGCCGTCGAACTTGTACTGGTTCGGATTGTCTGGATTGACGGTCAGCACATAGATGTCCGTCAGATCGGGCTGGTTGACCGTATTCGCCCAGCCGAGCTTCGGCCCGAACCCGTGCAGGATGAACGGCGAGCCGGGAAACACGCCGCCCGCCATGTCCCAACCTTCCTCCGATTTGAGGCGCACTTCGTACCAGGCCAGCGGCCCGGTATAGGGCTGGTGCGAATTGATCAAAAGCCGCGTGAAGCGGTCGGCCGATCGCCGCGGCGCCACAGCCATCGCGTTCGAGCCGCCGCCTTGGCCGGTGCTTAGCTCATACTGGCGCGTCGGCTCGAACAGATCGCGGATATGCCGCTCGAGCCCGAAGAACAGCGGCGTGAAGAACACGAACCCCGCGGCAACGTCGTGCCCTTCCGCCGGCGTGAACCCCGCAACGACGCGGTCGGGATGCTGCGCCGCGTAGAGGTTGACGCCGTCGGCGTAGGCGTCGAGCACCGCGCGCACGTCGGCCGGAATGTCCTTCTGGTAGTTCGCGGCGATCCGGTCGTGCACCTTGAGCAGCTGCACCAGATAGTCCGTGACGGCGGGATCCGCGCCGCCCACACCGAACAGATCGCCAAGCCCGACGGCCTTCGCCAATCCGTTGACGATGCGCGGCGTCTGTACGTCGACGAGCGCGAGCCGCCCGCGGCTCGTCATCAGCGATTGCTGGATGGTCAGGAAGTCGTCTTCGGCATGCGCGTAAGCCAAGCCGAACGCAACGTCGGCATCCGTCTTGCCGTACACATGCGGCACGCCGTAGGTGTCGCGCAGGATACGCACATCGTGCTTTTCGCCGAGCTTGAGGAAGGGCGTGCCGTCGAATGCGGGCACTATCGTCGGTGACAGGAAGACGACAAACGCCACGACCAGCGACGCCGACACGCTGCCGGCGACAATCAGTATGCGTCGCATTGTCCCCCCACGCCGCCTTCGGACGCGCAACCTATCTGCGGCCGAAGTCGAAATCCATCATCCGCCGAGAACGTGGGGCGCCCACACCGCCAGGATGCCGAACCCGGCGCCGAGCAGCCCAAGTCCCGCGCCGATATAGGCAAGCCACAGCACCGAGGTCACGACCGCAGCCGAGGCCAGCAGAATCCCCAGTTGCAGTGCGCCGCTTGCGAGGTCATAGGTCGCATTCGCCGCCGCGCTATTGTCCCGCGCCGCCTCGATCTGCGTTGCCTTTTCGCTCAGTTCCTTCCGGCCTTCGCCCTTTTCCGGATCGGAGTCATAGCGATCGGCCGTCGCGCGCCACTCGGTGATCGCCTTTTTGACCTGATCGAGCGCGGGCCCGGGCTTCATCTCCGCGGTGCTCAACTCAAGCGACTGCGCCTCCGTGCGCAACACCGTCATGCGGATGGTTTTGGCCTGGAAGAAAGCCCACGTGTCCGAGGCCTCGACCGTGCCGCGGATCGCGTCCGCCGCCGCGTTGCTTCCGGCGGCTTCCGTGAACGCCAGCACCGACGCCATGATGGCGATCACGATGCCGATGCGTTTGGTCGTTTCGTTGAATTCAAGCTCCAAGCCCTCGGCCATGTCCGCTCCTCATGCGATTCGTGTGGGTCGCATTGAAACGGCGTGGGCCCGCACCCCGCAAGTGAGCACGCTCGCATCCGCCCGGGAAATCGCGTGGGCGATAGGAAACCGGCAGGAACATTGGAAATACGCGGATCAGTTCGCGCGGCAGTCGACGCTGTTTTCGACCCAGGTGCAGGGATCGCCGGACGGGTCCGGCTTTTGCGTTCCGGCGACCGCGCGGATGCCGTCGCCGATCGTGCGCCAGGCCTCCGCCTCCTGAGCGCGGGCTTGCGCCAGTTGCTCCTTCACGTCTTCGGTGAGCTTGCCCTCGGCATCGAGCGCCGCTTCCTGATAGAGCCTGTTCGCGTTGCCGTAGCTCAGGCTTCGCTTCAAGAGCTCGGCCGTGACGAGGTCGAGCTTCATGGCGAGTCCTTTGCGCGTCGCGCTCTGCGTCGGCCAATGGTCTTTGGCAACCGTGTCGATGCGATCCCGGCAGTCGCGCTGATCGCGCGACAGCGCGCGAATGGCCTCGACGTCTTCTGTCGTCGGAACGTCGTCGATGGCCAGCATCTCGGGCGTGATCTCGTCGACGTTCACGATGGGCACTTTGCCGATCAGCGTCTTGATCGCGGGGTTCGCGCGCATTTTCTCGCAGTATTTGACCACATCGCCCATGTCCCGGTCGGCCACGTAAGACCGCACATAGCTGCACCCGCTAAGCACAAAAGCGGCCGCCGCCAGAAACAGGAGTCGTGATCCCATCTGCCCCACCCCGACTTTTGCGTATTCCCCAGGCTGGGGATGAAACGCCAAGTCCCTTCGCCAAACAAGACGGAGCGTGTGCAAAATTTCCCTACAACCCTGGCGATAGACCCGCTGGTTAGTCCGGCCGATATGCCGAAGCCTCTGAATCCATTGGGAATTCAGCGGGCAGTCAGCCACAAGACGGCACATCAAATTTGATGAGGCGTTTGGCGCTCGCTCGCCTCATGCGGTCTTGCGATTGCCCGTGGAATCGCGGGACCCTGCGGCATGTGCGCAATCGACGACAGGGGGGATCGCCACGCCATGAAACGCACGGCTCTCGCAATCGCAGTCATCGCAAGTCTCGGCGCACCGCTCGCATTCGCCGCCGAACCGGCACCCGAGACCGATGCCAAAACCGTGCTCGGCGCCAACGCCAAGGGCGACACGTGGACCGTCGCGCCGACCGTGCGCTCGGACGGTTTCGTCCGCCTCTTCGCCGTCGAGACGCCCTACGGCGACTTCCAGGTGAACGGTCAGCGCCGGATGGACGAACGCATCCAGGAACTGCGCGCGTTGCAGGCGCTGGAAAAAATGTCGAACGCAACCGTGTTCGTCGACGCGGTCGGCGACGCGGGCCTTGCGCCCATTCGCTTTGGCCGCGACCTCGTGCTCGATCCGGTCGAAACCACGGGCAACCTCGTCTCCGGCATCGGCAACATGTTCGACAAGGCCGTGACCGAAGTCGAACGCAGCGGCTCGAGCCGCGATTCCTTCGTCGAAAGCGTCATCGGTATCAAGAAGGCGATGCGCGAACTCGCTTTCGAACTGAAGGTTGATCCCTACACCGACTTCACGCCGCTGCGCGACGGGCTTGAGGATGTGGCGCGCGTCATGGCGGCCGGCGACATTTCGGTTTCAGCCGCGATCTCCGTCATTCCGGGCGGGGCGGGCATCGCGGTGTCCGCGACCTCGCGCGCGTCGAACCTCGCCAACCCGATCCGCGACAAGAGCTCCGCCGAAATCGCCGCCATCGTGGCGACAAAGCTGGTGGCGCTGGGCGTGGGCGACGCCGCGATCGAACGGTTCATCGAAAACACTGCTTATTCGCCAGGCGATCAGTTCGCGATCGCCGAAGCGCTCGAAACGCTGAAGGCGGACAACGGCGCCGCATATATCCTGCGCGCGGCCGAGGCTGACAGCACGGATGTCGCGAAGTTCAATCGTTACCGCGCCGAACTGCTCGCCAAACAGTCCGCGAAATTGGGCACGCTCAAAGAGTTCTACATTGTCTCCGAGTTCGCCTTGAACCGCGACGCCGCAGGCGGCCTTGTTGCGGCCTTTCCCTTCGACGGCTTGGCATGGACCGAGACTGTTGCGCGCAGCCTGACGGATTTGAGCAAGGAAATTGCGACCCGCGGCGAAACAAAACCGCCGGTCTTCGCGACGACCGGCAAGATCTCGCCCACGGCCGAGGCGGAGCTGAAAAAACGCGGCTGGAAGATCATGACCCTCGATTGACCGCCGGGTGGCCTGAATGGGCCGTCCAATGACGCGCGCCTGTGACCCCGGTCACGGCAATTCCTGCGACAACATAGTTAAACGGCCCTAACGCGCGCCGCTCGCACAAACTATATACTCGCGGGTCAGGACGGCGCCGGGCGCGGGAAGCGCGCATCCGCCGTTCAACACGCCAGGGAGAATTTCACGTGCTCAAATCGATTTCATCGGCACTGCTCGCGTCCGTATTCACCGCGGCCCTCGCCGCGCCGGCCTTCGCGGGCCAGGTCTACGGCAATTACGGGCAGGGCCAGTATCAGGGGCCCCCACCCAACTATCACGACTGCGGCGACGACGCCGCGGCCGGCACCGTCGTCGGTGGGATCCTCGGTGGCGTCATCGGCAACCAGTTCGGCCACGGCGGCGGTCGCACGGCGGCCACGATCGGCGGCGTGATTCTGGGCGGCATCGCCGGCAACGCCATCGCGCGCGACGCCTGCAAGAACGACCACGCCGACGCCTACTATTACAACAACAGCTACTACGACGCCTTCAACGACCCGAACGAGGGCCGCGAATACAACTGGCGCAACCCCTATTCGAACAACTACGGCTACGTCACGCCGGGCGAATATTACGAGGATGGTTACCAGGACTATTCGGGCCCGTGCCGCGAATTCGAGCAGCGCGTCTACATCGACGGCCGCGCCGAAACCGCAACCGGCGTCGCCTGCCGCCAACCCGACGGCACCTGGCGCATCGTCAGCGGAAGCTAGATCGCGCATGAGTTGAATCGGCGGCGTCGCGCGAACAGCGCGGCGCCGCTTCTTTTTGCCCTCGTTTGGTTAGCAGGCATCGATAACGGCAGGCTCGCTCGGTCGACAATCGCGCTCGCGCGTTGCTAAAGTCGGCGGCACCATGCATACCCCCGCAGAATCCGAAGTCCCCGGCAAACTGCCGGCCGCCGTCATCCACGAGTTCGCGCCCGTCGCGCGGGAGTTGCTCGCGTGCGACGACCGCCGCGGCCTGCTGCGCGGCGAGCGACGCGACCCGATCAGGCGCTTGATCGGCGAAACGATCGAGTCCGTAGGCCCCGGTGTCCTGTCGTTCGACGTATTCGATACGTTTCTCTTGAGGAACGGCAAAGCGGAAGCGCGCAGGTTCCTGGAAATATCGCAACTTGCGCGCCGGCGTTGCGTGAAAGCGTTGGCGCTTCCCGCGGACGAATTGCCTTCGGACGTCGACTTTCTGATCGCCCGCGCCGACGCGATGACCCTCAGCTACCGCACGCGCGCCGCCGTAGACGGTTGTCGCGAAGGCCACATCCGCGAGGTCGTCGGCGCGGCGCGCCGTTCGTTGGGCCTGCCGCGCGAAGCCGACGCGATCCTCCTCAAGGCGGAGATCGATTGCGAGGTCGCCAGCCTCGCGATCAATCCCGTGCTGCTGGACGTTGCGCGCGACTTTCGCGCGAGCGGCGGGAAGGTGATCCTTGTAAGCGACATGTATTTGGGCAAGGAAGAGATCGGCGCCGTCATCCGGGCTATCGACCCGCTCGCAGCCGACGTCGCAGACGAAGTCTTCTCAAGCGCGGATCACATCGTGAGCAAGCGTTCCGGCAAGATCTTTCCGCTGATCGAAAAGCAACTCCAACAATCGGCGGAAGAGTTTATTCACATCGGCGACGCCCTGGAGGGAGACGTGTTCCAACCGCGCGCAGCCGGGTGGCACGCCATGCATTTCCCCGTATCTCTGGCCGAACTGGCGCGCCGATCTGAAAGCCTCAGCCGTTTCGTCTCGGAAATGAGCGACTTTGGTCACGACGTCACGCGTTGGGCGAAGGTCTAGTCGCGTGCACAAGCTCTCCCCCGCGACGGACAAGAAAGACGGCTTTCAATTCGGCCGCGACGATCTGGGGCCCGTGGTCGCCGATTATCTGTCGCGCCTCCATTCCCACATCTTGACGTTCGAGGAAGAACGTGGCGCTCGCACGCTCTTCGTCTCGCGTGCCGGGATTCGAATCCGCCGGGCGCTGGATGTGTTCATCAAATCCGCCGGTCTTAGGCCGCCGGCCTCCGCGGATTTCTTCTGGATTTCGCGGCTGATGGTCGCCAAAGGCGTGTGGAACCGCGACCGCGAAGCCGCGATCGACATCTTCGCCAAGGAATTCCAGCACGCATCGCTCGCCGATTTCGTGCGCGCGATGTTTCGCTTCTCCCCACGCGGCTCGAGCATAAGGCCGATCGACCGCGAACTCCTCGCGACCGGCCAGGAGCTCGGCCAATTCCTGCAAGGTCCCAACCAATTCGCGCAGCTGTTGCGGGGCTTCTTCGAGCAGCAGAGCCTTCTCTTCGAAGCCTATGTGAAAAACACGTTGGGCGACGCGCGCTCGGCGTTGCTGATCGACACGGGTTGGCAGGGCAGGGCCCAAGCGTTGCTGACCCGCGCGTTCCCCGAAATTGATTGGTGGGGCGCCTATTTCGGCCGCACGGGCTTTGCGAGTTCCGATCGCACGCACTGGCCGCAGATGATCGGCATCGCTTTCGAAAGCGATCGGTTCGACGCCAGCCGCCCGGAAACCTGCATCGTTCTCAACCGGCATCTGATTGAAAACTTGTTCGAGCCCGCCGGCCGCTCCATCGAATGGATGGCCGAGCCGCGGCCGGGCGTGGTTATCGCGCCGGACGCCGACGCGGTTCTTGCCGACGCGCCGACGCGCGAGTCCGATCCGATCTTTTCGGGAGTGCTCGCGTACTTGGCGGACCTTCGCCATGCGACCCGCCCGGCTGAACTCCGCAAGATCGCGCGCGAAGCGTGGTCGCGGATCGCCGAGGTGACGGTGCACCCCTCGCAGGCCGACGTCGAACTCTTCGCCGGCGTGAAGCGTTCCGCCGACTTCGGGCGCGACGTGAAGGTCTCGCTGGTCTTGGCACCGGAAGAACGTTTCGAAGGCGATACGCCCGAGCGGCGCGTCCACGACTCGCTCTGGCCGTGCGGGCAAGCCGCGGCCGAATACCCGGCGGAGATCGCCAAGCCTCTCCAGAAAAGGCTCGCCGGGGTCACGCGCCAGGCCGCTGCCACGCCGCGATCTGTTGCCGTCACTCCAAAGCCGCGCGTCGCGATCATCACGCGGACGATGGATCGCCCGATGTTCTTGGCACGCGCGCTGCGCAGCGTCGCGCAGCAGACGTTCCATGACTATATGCACGTGGTGATCAACGACGGCGGCGACAACGAGGCCGTCACGAACGCCATACTCCGCGCGAACTGCGATCATGCGCGCGTGCGCTTGATAGACGCGGTGGCGAACCGCGGAATGGAGGCGGCGTCCAATCTCGCGATCCGCAATTCGGACTCCGACTACATCGTCATCCACGACGACGACGACACGTGGGAGCCGACATTCCTTGAGACCGCGGTCGCGTTCATGGATGCGCACGGGGGAAAGCTCTACGGCGGCGTCATCACCCGCTCGACCTACTGTTCGGAGGAAGTGACGCCGACCGGCATCGTCGTCTACGATCGCGTGCCCTACAACGATTGGATCGAGAACGTTCATTTGATGGAAATGGCGATCGGCAATTTCTTTCCGCCGATCGCATTCCTCTACAAGCGGCAACTGTGGGAAAAGCTCGGCGGCTACAACGAACAGTATCCCGTCTTGGGCGACTGGGATTTCAATCTCCGTTTCCTGATCGAAGCCGACATCGGCGTGATCGCGGAACCGCTTGCGAACTATCACCACCGCGATCGCGGCGACGTGACGACGTTCGGCAATTCCGTCATCGCCGGACGCAACAAGCATCTCGAATACGCGTCGGTCGTGCGCAACAATTTCGTGCGCAGCCTGGTTCAGCGCGGCGACGCGGCCGCCGCGACCCTCGCCGGGATGGGCATGTTCCTCGCCGATCAGCGGACGACCGCGCGCGCAAGCCAACAGAAACTCGCGCGGATCGAGCAAGAAACTTCGAAGCTCCAGACGAGGTTGCGCGCGATGGGCACCTCGGTCTGGGGCGACAACTACTGGCTGGCGCTGCAAAGCGTGCTGAAAGCCCTCGCTGAAAACGACAGTGCCAAGCTCGATCAGCTCGCGTCGCTTGCATCGGGCCAAGCGGGCGCTGCCTTCAATGTCATGTCGCTGGTGCGTCAGTCGCGCGGTGCGAAGGGGCGCCAAACCCATCCGCCGGCCTCGCCTGCGAACGTTCAGCGCGCCGCCGCGCAGGTGCTGCAAGAGGCCGCCGACATTCAACGCGCGCCCATGAGCGACATCCTGATCGCGCCCGATTTCGACGAAGGCGAATATCTCCGCCAGAACCCGGACGTCGAAACACGCGTCAAGGACGGCACGTTCTCATCGGGCTACGAGCACTACCTGCGCTATGGCCGCAGTGAAGGCAGATTGCGGCCACAGCGGCAGACCTCATGAAGCAAGACCTCATATTCGACGTCGAAATGCACCGCGGCGTCGATAGGCAGTGGTACTGGGCAAAAGGTTCCTTGTCGTTGCCGCAGAAGTGAATCCGGCAACGGCCTCGCTTCGCTTTTCGAATTGGACAGAGCCTGGATACAAAATGTTGAAGCTCATGGATCAGGTGGAGAAATGGCAGATAGAACAGGCCTCGGCGAACATTGGTGGGACATCCAGACGAAGTTCTCATAAGTGAGATGCCAATGCCAGAATCTCCTCGCAAGATTGTTTCAAACGAAATCGGCGCTCTCCAGAGGATCGCTATTGAGCCAAGCAGTTTCGCCATTTCCCCCACTGAAACGATGTATTTCGATGACAAGAATCCAGCCATGTATCACTTTCATGGCAAGTCGGCGATGCGACTGGTTTTTGGGGTCATGGCGCTGGTGGGACGCGATCGGTCAAGCATAGCGAGCATTCTCGATTTCGCTTGCGGTCATGGCCGAGTGACGCGCTACTTCCGCAGCTGCTTCCCCGCAGCGGCAATCGTTGCAAGCGATGTCGACGAAGGTGGCGTTCGGTTTTGCGCCGACACATTCGAGGTAGAACCGCACATCTCCAGCGCGAATGTCGAGAGCATCGACTTCGGCAGGACGTTTGACCTGATTTGGGTGGGGTCGCTGCTGACCCACGTGGATATTCCGAACTGGTATCGGTTCATGGATTCATGGAAGCGGTCGCTGAACCCGGACGGCATCCTGATCTTTACCTACGCGTCAACTTACGTTCGGTATCTCGCCAAAGGAGGAGAGTTTGCCAACTTGAACCAGGAGAATTTGGCCCGTGCTCTGCAGTCTTGCGATGACAGCGGCTTTGGCTACATGCCCTATAGTCCGGGCGCCAACTTTGGGCAGACATTCGCAACGGAGCAATGGGTCGCCAATTTCATGGCGCGCTATCCAGAGCTGCGTACTGTCGTTCACTTCGAGCGCGGATGGGGTGCGCGGCAAAATGTTGTCGCGGTGACCCTCGACCAGGTGGCGAGTTTGATAGCCGGTGCAGGCGTTTGACGTTTCTCGGTCAACGTAATCGACTCGCCGGGCATGCACCCGCCGCCTCCTTCGTCAGTGGGACATTCTGGCGAAGTCCTCACAAGTGGGCCAAACTCGGATCTCGACCGTATCCGAAGTTGACAAAATCGGCTTCATAAATGGTGAGGATCAAGCTGCGCTCGTCGTGTCCGAGGAGTTCTCCGAGCCGGGAACTCGCGCTGGTCGCATGCGCTGGCTTGCTTTTCGCATCGAAGTGTTCCTGCGCAATACCAAGACGCTTTAGGACCTCCGGAAAGCTCCTGTCGAATGTCTCGAAGCGGCCGATGAAACTGTAACTGATGTTGTTGCACTGGATGAGCCGGGTTTGGGTCGACCAATGAATGTCGCGCCATCCGTCGCGCAGTGCATGGATCGCCTTAAGGAGGTCCAAGAAGGACACGTCTGCATCCGGAGAGAGGCCAAGCATGGGCAGCAGCCGGATGCGCTCGGCTGTCTCTTGGATGATCTTATCAAGGTAGGCGGATAACACCCGTGTGAAGGGATTTCGAACGTAGGTAAATCGGAAGAACTCGGAACCGCTGAGGATCTCTTCCGGCGAGAATTGTGAATCGGAGATCTTGAGAAGCGGAGAGTTGGAACGATCGTGCACGAATTCGGGAAGACGTGTTGGATCGCCATCGACCTCAGCCAACTGCAGGGCACGTAAGACACCCGTCGACGCAGCCTTGGGATTCGCCAAATAGAAGTACTTGAAGCGATCGGATACGTTCGCGACGTATTCGACGGTTTGCGAGGGGTAAGAGAAGAAGCGCTCCAGGGACATCAAACGTTCACCCATTCGCCGCGCGTATCTATGGGCCGACTCGTTTGACGTAGACGCCGAGAATCTCGGCGCCCCGTCCGCGCCCTGAGGCATCGGCGTGAATTACCAGAATCGGTTCTTTTGTGTAGGTGCCGGGCCCGATTGCGGGAACATCGAACGTGAACTTCCTCAATTCGAATTCGCTGCCGAGCGGAATCTTCTTCCAGCCGCTGTTTCCGGCCTGCTGCGTCGCATAGGCGACGGAAATGGCGTCCGTCGGCCTTGCCTGCGCCAATCTGGCGACGACGCCGATTTCGATCGTTCGACCGTTTGTCAGGTTGTTGAACTCCACGGGGAACGTGATGCTGAGACCCTGCGTTGACCATTCCCAAGTGCTCTCGTCCAGGGGCGTCGAACTCGTCAGGCGGGCGAAGGTCGCATCGCCCTGTCCAAGGGTGAACTTCTCAAGCTGATGCCCCGGACCGACGTGCCACTTTTTCGCGTCCGCTTCCACGAAAGTCACGGCATACCCGCCGCCCGCTGCAGCTTCGGTCATTCGCGTCACCAACTGTTGCTCGGAGGGGCGAAAGAAGGGCAGGTCGACGCCGAAAAAATTCGTCGTCGCCAGGACGCCGGCGGCCACCAGGGCAAGCACGACCGCCACGACCACCAAAAAACCTGCTCTCGTCATGGTCCGTCACCGCCGATGCTTGAACGCCGCCGGCGCGACGATACACGTCCGATTTTGACCAACGCAAGAAAGTTGAATGGACAGGGCTGCATGGCGGACCCTTCCGTCGAACCTCACCATCGCCGAGGTTAACGCAAGATGCGGTGCAAAGCCGCGACTGTGTTCTCCAGCGGTTTCGCCCGGTTCATGAACTCCTGCGCCGCCGCGCCCTTTTTCAGAGCGGCATCGCGCATCGTTGCATCGTCGTTGGCCCGGTTCACCGCCTCGCGAAAGCGCTTCGCCTCGAACGCCTGCATGGTGATCCCGACGTTCAATTCCTCGAGGCGCCGCGCCGTCATAAGGGCCTCGAAGTGTCGCGGATTGACGATATGCGGCCGCCCCGCCGCAAGCGCGGCGTTCGTAAGTCCGGTGCCGCCGTGCGAAAACACGACGCCGGCCTCGGGCAGGACGGTCAATAGTGAGGGCGCATCGTCATACACCGTCACGCCGCGGCTTCTCAGAACGGCGGCGCGAGAGCCCAACGAGCCGCGGAAGTAGGCGCCAGCCTGGGCTCCGATGTCCATTAACCCCCGCATCAATTCATCGGCGAGCGCATAGTCGGCGGCGGAGTACGCGAACAGCCGGCGCTTCGCAGGCGGCTCGCATAACCGCGGCATCGGCTCGATCGGGCCGAGCACCGGCTCGCGGCGCACCTGGCGGTAGGTATCGAGTTCCGGAAACACGTAGATGCCGCGAAACGCGCCTCGGAACGGCTCGCAGATCGTTTGCGGCGCCTTCCGCCCCAAGGCCTCAAAGGCGCCTTGGATCGCGGCGAAGACAGGTCGTTGGCGGCCGGTTTCACCTTTCGCCGCCTCATACGGAGGAAATTCTGGTCCGTCGGCCGGTGGCACGACAAAGCCGTTGCCGACAAACGCCACGGGAATGCGTCCGAGCGCCGCCAGCGCCGCGCCGGGCGCATGTTCGCACACGATGAGGTCGGGTTTCGCCAGATCGAGGATTTCGTCCCACGCGCGCACCAATGCGCAAATATTGGCGGGCGACGCATAGCCGTTCGCGATCAGGATATCGGCGTAGGTTCCGCTCGACACCGGTGGAACAGTCGGCGTCGGCCAGAACGGCGCCGGAAGGATCGCAGAGCCGATGTCGGCAAGCACCGTGCGCGTCAGCACCGGATCGCGCAACGCGAAAATCGCTTTCGCGCCTTCCTGCGTGAGCGCCTTCGCGATCGCTTTGAGCGGTGGCAGGTGGCCGAGCCCCTCGCCCAATTCCCAAGCAAACAGGACGGTTTTCGTATCGAGAGACAATTGTCACCTTGAGGCGCGCGTGCGCGCGGTGCTCAGCGTCCGCAAGGGTGCATAGCACAAGCAAAGCCCTGAATGAAAAAGGGGCGCGGCATTTCTCCGCGCCCATTCAAGTTTCAGGGGCATGCTAGGCGAACTAACAGTTTCCGTATGCGGCGCAGATCCGCGCCTGTTCCTGCTGCACCGATTGGAAAAGCGAGAACAGAGCCGAGTCCGGATCGTACTTGCGGTGGCGGTCTTTGAGGCTCGCGGGCACGCCGAAGTAATAGGTCAGCCCGCCCATGACGCTGTGGTAGTCGTCCTCGCCCCACGTCCCGTTGGCGTTGAACGCGAGGCCCGGCAAGGCCGCGAATCCCGGCTGCCACTCCACCGCCGCGCGCGCGAACGCGCGCTCACGTTCGAACAGACCGCCCGCCTGCACATAGAAATTGTTGCTGACGTACCAGCGCAGATCGATCGACCCGAAGGCGCCTTGTTCCATGCTGTCGCTGAACTGATAGCCGGCGGTCGCCATCAACGTCAGTTGCGACATGTAGAATTCCGCTTCTGCGCCCGCGCGCGTCGCGTCGATGTTGAAGTCGTCCGACCGCGCATAGCCACCGAAGATGCCGAGCAGATAATTCTCCGGGTCGCGTGTGAAAATGTGGCCGGCGGCACCGTAGAAATCGTGCCCGTCGACCGCGCCCGCACCGCCTTCGACGGCGATGCCGAAATCCTCGCCGATCGGCGCCGTGAATTGTCCCTGCACCTGCCAGGAATAGTCGTCGATCACCTGACCGAACGTGCCGCCGACTTTCAGGTTCGGATCGGCAACCGCCACATCGCCCGCATTGGCGGCACCGGCGGATCCCATCCCGAACAACGCTGCCACCGTAATCGGCTTCCAATACCGCCGCACGGCGCGCGTAAACCTGACGCTCCAGCGCGCGATCGAGCGTTGGTCGACCGCCACAATGCCCGACGCCGGCAATCCGAAGCCGACCCGCACCGCCGGGCAATCCGCGATTTGCTGTGCGAAGGCGCCGCCGACGGCGGCGAAGACGGCGCGTTCGATGTTCGCGAGTTCCGCGACTTTCAATTTATCACCGACCGCCACCAGGGCCGAGTCCAGCGAGACGTAGAAACTGCGAAGCGCAGGCGCGTAATAGAGGCCGCGCACGCGCTCGCCGAGCGTGGCGCGCACCGAGTGGCTGGCCGTGACGAGAGCCTTTGCGCGGGTCAGCGCGCAGGTCGGATCGTAAGCGATGCTGTCGCCGGCGAAACGGTGGACCAGGCGTTCCAAGCTGCGCGGCGAAAGAAGGCTGGATGCCGCGTGAAAACGAACCTTGATCTGTTGAATGCCAAGATCTTTCAGCGCGGCGAGAATGGACGACTTGAGTTCGCGTCGCCGACCGGAAGCCGCGGCATGCACCGTCAACTCTGTGACTTGCTTCTTCTCAGTCCACGTGGCCGCGAAGACTGGACCTGAAATAGAACGAAGTGCTTCCGCGACCTTGGAATCGGTCGCGAGCGCAGAATTCGTGCCCATGGAAACCCCCAACTGGTTCTTGAGCCCACCTCACGCGCAGATTACTGGCGCGCTTTTTTTTGAATATCGGAATCACCAGACTCCATCGCGCCGGACCCGCACGAATCAGCGTTTACTTTGCGCGTGTTGCGGGTTGAGCACAGTTCAACTGCGCAAAAGGCAAACAAGACACAGTCACTGGTTGAGTGAAATTTAGGTTGCTAATCAACGCGTGGGCTCATCGCGATTGCGCGGCGGGCTGTCGCGCCGAACGCGATCCCATTAGGTGCCGATCGCGGAAAACCACGTTTCTTCAGCAAATTAGACCCGTGCTTTTGAGGCCGTTGTTGAGCGGAGGGGTGGGCGCGCGCGCTTATCTTGGGCCTACGGAGACTCTCCGAAAACGTGTGCCCCGGTCAGATAGGCCCACAAAGTTGCAGGCAGAAATTTATCTTGACAACCCTTGGTTTGTTTAACGAGCGGAGTGATTCGCGCGTACGGTGCAATCTGCGACTAGCGGTGGTCGGATCGGTCGAAGCACGTTCTGCTTGCATTCGGCGCACAAGTTGTTTGACGGTATCGATAATCGTTTAGGTTGAGATTTCGGTGTTCGCCTCAGCATCGCCGCGCAGGGTTCAGGAGCATGGCGCTGGGTCCACAGGCTCATCATGTCGCAGAAGCTGAACCCGTGCAGTCGTTCGTCTATGACTCTGATCCGCTCGAGTGAGACGCCCCCATGACCACCATCGACCGCCGCAAGAACAGCCGGGCCGTTCGCAGCCCGCGCGGCACCGAAATCAGCGCCAAGACATGGTTGACCGAGGCGCCGCTGCGCATGCTGATGAACAACCTCGATCCCGAGGTCGCCGAGAATCCGGACGAACTCGTAGTTTACGGAGGCATCGGCCGCGCCGCGCGCGATTGGGCGTCCTTCGACGCGATCGTGGCGGCGCTGCGCCGACTTGAGGCCGACCAGACCCTCCTCGTTCAGTCGGGCAAACCCGTCGGCGTCTTTCGCACCCATGCCGACGCGCCGCGCGTGCTCATCGCAAACTCGAACCTCGTGCCGCATTGGGCGACGTGGGCCCACTTCAACGAACTCGACCGCAAGGGCCTCATGATGTACGGCCAAATGACGGCCGGTTCGTGGATCTATATCGGCAGCCAAGGCATCGTTCAGGGCACCTACGAGACCTTCGTCGAAGCCGGCCGCAAACACTACGACGGCGACCTGTCGGGCCGTTGGATTTTGACTGCGGGCCTCGGCGGCATGGGCGGCGCCCAGGCGCTCGCCGGCACCATGGCGGGTGCATCGATCCTTCTTGTCGAATGCCGCCAAAGCCGCATCGAGAAGCGTCTCGAAACGAAATACCTCGACACTTGGACATCATCGCTTGATGAAGCCCTCGCGATGATCAAGAAGTCCTGCGCCGAGAAAAAGGCACTCTCGGTCGGCTTGCTCGGCAACGCGGCTGACATCTATCCCGAACTCGTCAGGCGCGGCGTCAAACCCGACCTCGTCACCGACCAGACCTCGGCGCACGATCCCGTCAACGGCTATTGCCCGAAAGGCTGGTCAGTCGCTCAGTGGGAGCAACGCATTGGGACCGACCCGAAGGGAGTTGAACGCGCCGCGCGTGCCTCGATCCGCGAACACGTCGAAGCGATGCTCTCGTTCGCGAACAAGGGCGTGCCGACCTTCGACTACGGCAACAACATCCGCCAGATCGCGAAGGAAGAGGGCGTCGCCAACGCCTTCGCCTTTCCCGGATTCGTGCCCGCTTACATTCGCCCGCTCTTTTGCCGCGGCATCGGCCCGTTCCGCTGGGCCGCCTTATCCGGCGATCCGCAAGACATCGCCAAGACCGACGCCAAAGTACGCGAACTCATCCCCGACGACCGTCATCTCCATCATTGGCTCGACATGGCGGCAAAGCGCATCAAGTTTCAGGGCCTGCCCGCGCGCATCTGGTGGGTGGGCCTCGGCGACCGCCATCGCTTGGGACTTGCCTTCAACGAAATGGTCGCGAAGGGCGAGCTGAAGGCGCCCATCGTCATCGGCCGCGATCACCTCGACTCAGGATCGGTGGCAAGCCCCAATCGCGAAACCGAAGCGATGAAGGACGGCTCGGATGCCGTCTCCGATTGGCCTATGCTGAACGCCCTCCTGAATTGCGCGAGCGGCGCCACCTGGGTCTCGCTGCATCACGGCGGCGGCGTCGGCATGGGCTTCTCTCAGCATGCCGGCATGGTCGTCGTCTGCGACGGCACGAAGCAAGCGGCCGCCCGCATCGAGCGCGTGCTCTGGAACGACCCCGCGACCGGCGTCATGCGCCACGCCGATGCCGGCTACGACGAAGCCATCGCCTGTGCGCGCGAGCACAAACTCGACCTGCCGATGCTGCGCGCATGACATCGCCGCTCACCCTAATGCCCGGCCAGGCCGACCTGACCACGCTTCGCCGCATCGCGCGCGAAAAATTAGGCTTCGAGATCGCATCCGATGCGCGCAAGCAGGTCGATGCTTCGCGCAAGGTGGTCGAGAACATTCTCGGCAAGGACGAGCCGGTCTATGGCATCAACACCGGCTTTGGCGAACTGGCGCGCGTGCGCATCCCGAAGGACAAACTCACCGAACTCCAGCGCAATCTGGTCCTGAGCCACGCGACCGGCACGGGCGAAAACCTAGGCGACAAGACCGTCCGCTTGATTCTGACGCTCAAAGTCTTGGGTCTCGCGCGAGGCTTCTCGGGCGTGCGCTGGGTCGTCATCGATCGCCTGAAGAAGTTTCTCGACTACGATCTCCTGCCGCAAATTCCCTCGAAAGGATCGGTCGGCGCATCCGGCGACCTGGCGCCGCTCGCCCATCTCGCCTGCGCACTCATCGGCGTCGGCCGCGTGAAATATCGCGGCTACGAAATGAAGGCCGCATTGGCGCTTGAGCGAGCCGGTCTCGAGCCGCTGACGCTGGAGGCGAAAGAAGGCCTCGCCCTCATCAACGGCACGCAAGTCTCGACCGCATTGGCATTGCAGGGCTTGTGGGCGACCGAGAACATCTTCTCCGCGGCCCTCGTCTCCGGCGCCCTGACGACGGATGCGATCCTGGGTTCCGACACGCCCTTCGACCCGCGCATTCACAAAGCCCGCGGTCAGCGCGGTCAGATCGATTCCGCCGCCGCTCTGAAGTCGTTGATGGCGGGCAGCGATATCCGCCTCAGCCACGAAAACTGCGACCGCGTTCAGGACCCGTACTCCATCCGCTGCCAGCCGCAGGTGATGGGCGCCTGCCTCGACGCGCTGCGCCACGGGGCGACGACGCTCGAAACCGAAGCGAACGCCGTCACCGACAACCCGCTCGTGTTCGCGGAAGAGGGCGACATTCTCTCCGGCGGCAATTTCCACGCCGAGCCCGTCGCGCTCGCCGCCGATCACCTGGCATTGGCGTTGGCCGAGATCGGCGCCCTCGCCGAACGCCGCATTGCGCTCCTCATCGACAAACATCTCTCGAACTTGCCCGCGTTCTTGGTCAAGGAAGGCGGCCTCAATTCGGGCTTCATGATCGCGCACGTGACGGCCGCGGCTCTGGCCTCCGAGAACAAATCCCTGGCTCATCCCGCAAGCGTCGACTCGCTGCCGACATCGGCCAACCAGGAAGATCACGTCTCGATGGCGACCTTCGCCGCGCGCCGCCTGACGGACATGGCCGCGAACTCAAGCGGCATCATCGCCATAGAGCTCTTGGCCGCCGCCCAAGGCGTCGAATTCCGCCGCCCGTTGAAGTCCTCGAAGGTCCTCGAGGCCGAACTCGCAGCGATCCGCGAACACGTAAAGCCTTACGACAAGGACCGCTTCTTCGCGCCCGACATCGCTGCGGCGCGCGCGCTTGTCGACAGCGGCCGCTACCGCGCGACGGTCGACGGCCACATCCATTTGCCGTCGGGAACATGAGTGCGCCTCCGCTGTTCCACCTCACGCGCGGCGAGGCGCCGCTCCTCGTTAGCTTCCCGCATTCGGGCACCTATCTGCCGCCCGACATCGCCGCGCGCTTGACGCAGGCCGCGCGCGTGTTGCCCGACACCGATTGGCACGTGCCGCTTCTCTACAGATTCCTCGACGCATTGGGCGCCTCGCGCATCGAAGCCACACACTCGCGTTACGTCGTCGACTTGAACCGTCCGCCCGACGATCAAGAACTCTATCCGGGCCAAAAGAAGACCGGCCTCGTTCCGACCGCAACCTTCGCCGGCGTGCCGCTCTATCTCGAAAGCCTATCGCCGACGCCCGAGGAAGTGATCGAACGCCGAAAATTCTGGCAGCCCTATCACGACGCACTCGCACAGGAGCTTTCGCGCCTGAAGGCGATCCACGGCGCGGTCGTTCTGTGGGACGCGCACTCGATCGAGAGCGTCTTGCCGTCCCTCTTCGAAGGCCGCTTGCCCGATCTCAACCTCGGCACGTTCGACGGCAAATCCTGCGACGACGACATCGTCGAAAACGTCTTCGCCGCCGCGAAATCCAGCGGCTTCAGCGCGGTCCTCAACGCCCGCTTCAAAGGCGGCTACATCACCCGCCACTACGGCGATCGGAAAAAGGGCGTCCAAGCCATCCAGCTCGAAATGGCCCAGGCGATCTACATGGACGAAGGCCCCCCCTTCACCTACCGCCCCGACCGCGCGGCGAAGGTGACGACGGCAATCCGTGCGATGATCAAGGCGGCTTTGGACGCGTTGACCTGAGGCATACGAATGATCACGGCCCTCGACACCATCAGAATCAAAGTTAGCGATCTTCAAGCCGGGGCCGAAGCGACCGAGCGGCTGCTCGCGCGCGCGGGCACGATGGGCGAGGAGAACGCGACCTTCCGCCTCGACAACGTCAGCCTCGAATTGCTGGCCTCGGACGACGGCACCGAGGGTCTCGCGGGACTCGCGTTCGAAATTGCCGGCGCCGACGCTGCATTCCGCACGCTTGAGCGCAGGGCGCTTGACCCGCGCCCGCCCGTCGCTTTCGCCGAAACCGATGTGACCGGCCGGCTGCGAGATGGGCATTACATCGAGCTCGCCGAAGGCGCGACATACGG